>CAZNLV010000008.1:0-32909 GCA_964574245.1 uncultured Candidatus Saccharibacteria bacterium | reverse complement strand
CAGGACTTGAACCTGCGACCTCACGGCCCCCAGCCGTACGCGCTACCAACTGCGCCACACCCCGATAAAAATATTGTACACCACCTAGACATCATCCGATAAGGGGCCGTGAATTCCACGGTCACCTACTGCAACCCCGTCGCCACATCTTTGCAAACATAGTTTGCAAGAGTGGACTCCCTTGCGGTCTGCCACTGGCAGACCTCACCCCAGCCGTACGCGTTTGCGAACTACGCCACACCCCGATAATGTAATGAGACAAACCTGCGGTTTTTCTCATCTCGCCGGGCAAAAAGCGTGGTTTTTGCTCGGGCTGCTCTTTTCCCTCACGCGGGAAAGAATGTCCAAAGTATACCACTCGAGGTCGTGAACCCCGCAATAACTCACGGCTGCAACAAGCCAACCTGCCCGGAAGATTGCCTAGCGAACTGCGCCACACCCCGATGTAACAGGGGTTACTGTACCATATCCTCTAGGAAACTGCTACAGAATAGCCAAGACCGTTAGAAATTTTACATCATACGCAGTATCATTAAAGTACAAACGTAACACTAAGGGGTGGATATGGCTCGAAAGACATCTGACAGGCAAACAATAGATAAAGTTTTTGTACTGCTGGGAAGCGCTGCGACGGTACTACTGCTCGTCATCGGTTGCCTCGCATGGTACGGGCACACTTTTGCAACCAACATGGTACGGGATGAGCTCAGCGCTCAAAAGATATTCTTTCCTCCTGCGGGCAGCGAAGCTTTGCCTGCTAGCGAGTACCCTACCCTACAAAAATACGGCGGCAAACAAGTGGTTGACGGCGAAATGGCCAAAGCGTACGCCAATGACTATATCGGCGTACATCTCAAACACATTGCCGGCGGCAAAACGTACGCAGAAGTCAGCGCTGCAGCCATGGCAGACCCAACCAACACCGATCTACAAAAGCAAAAAACTACGCTCTTTCAAGGAGAGACGCTCCGGGGTATGCTGCTCGGTGACGGCTACGGCTTTTGGACGTTTGGCATGATCGCCAAATGGGCTGCCTTGGCGTCATTTACCGCTGCAGCTGTGATGGCCATACTCAGCCTACTCGGCTTCAAGCATTACGCCAAAACCCATCGATAGGTTGCCGTTTGGCACTAAAAATCCCGCTTTGTTTCAAGCGGGATTTTTAGTGCCAGGCTGCCGATTTGATTAGCCCTGAAAAAGATTCAAGGTGGGTACTCTCACGCGCATGTCCTCAGACAGCGACAAATATTGAGTTCCCATATGATTAGTATTCAGATAATCATATGTCGGCGCCACCGTGTCACCACGCTAGCCTACCCAGCCCCTATAGTATACCGTGTCTGGGCATCTTGTAGTAGTAGCGCTAGAGTTATATACTTGGGCTATGATAATACTTTTTGCGCAAACAGGTGGGACAATAGATAAGGATTATCCCGAGAACGATGATAACCATGGGTATAATTTTGAGATCGGTGAGCCAAGTTTCCTGAGGACCCTTGAGCGCGCAAACCCCGATTTTTCGTATCGAACCATGACCATTACAAAAAAAGACAGCCTCGATCTCACCGATGAAGATCGACAAACTATTGTGAAGGCTATCGATGAATCCCAAGAAGAACGCATCGTTATTACTCATGGCACAGATACGATATTCCAGACGGCCAAAGAGCTTGCTCAGTCAATAAAAGATAAAACAGTTATACTCACAGGCGCACGTCTTCCCGAAAAATTTTATGATTCAGAGGCAGATTTCAACATCGGCATGGCCGTCGCAGGTGCACAAGTCTTGCCCCCAGGAATCTACATTGCACTCTACGGATTAGTCACGGCCTGGGATAAATTCAGCACAAAATAGTTTCGTTGCGAAATGCTACTACTAGGAGAGCCCTGACAAGCACGGCTCGAGGCGTCATCGTCAGGTTGTCACGGGACTGCACGTCTTCCTCGTGGAACCCCTATTCGCTGCTGTCAAGGTAGTATGTTTAGGATGCTGGTGTTTATATTGCCCACTATCCCACCGAGACCGCCGAGGAGTACGAGCGCAATGATGATTAAAAATCCGTACGGTTCGATTTTTTCCATAAAATCTTGTACTGGTTGAGGCGCAAACGCATACAGCACGCGTGAACCGTCGAGCGGAGGTATGGGTATGAGGTTGAAGACGAAAAGCGCGACGTTGAGCCGTCGAAATATGTCGAGGAGCGCACCACCAAAGCTATCGAGTGGCACGACATGCAGCAGCATAGAAGCGGAGACTGCCAGTACTAGATTGGCGAGCGGGCCGGCCAGCGCTATAAGCGCAGCACCATACTCGCCGTACCGCACATTGCGAGGGTTGAAGGGGACGGGCTTTGCGGCCAATACGAGTACTTTGAGAAATACCCATGTAAAGGCCGGTAGGAGTATGGTCGTCAGAGGATCGATATGCTTCAAGGGATTCAGTGAAATTCTCCCCTCGGAACGCGCCGTTTCATCACCGAGCATATAGCCGACATAGGCGTGCATAAACTCGTGTACGGTCATCGCCACAAGCAAACAAATGATGATGATAGCAAATCCCGCAATCGTCGATTCTTCCATGCGTACCAGTATATCAGCATTGACTTCAGGGGTGAACATCTGTACAATATCACCCTGAATCTAACGATAAATCGGAGTAACTATGCAGAAGTGCGATCTTACTGGCAAAGGCAAGCAGTACGGCAACAATGTCAGCTTTTCCCAGCGCCATACCAAAAAAGTCTGGAAACCAAACCTACAGACCAAAACTGTTGAAGTTGACGGCAAAAACGTGAAACTCAAAGTTAGCACCCAAGCCATCCGCACCCTCAAGAAAAAAGGCCTGCTCACATCCGCCAAATAGGCGCCCGGCCCTTTTCATCAGTACCAAGTCACTTCGAACCCGTACCGCGCTCCTCCGTACAGCATCTCGGAACCCCTAGTGTGGGGCTATCTTCACATGATTCCAGAGCACGCAGCCTAGCTGTCAGTACAGTGCGCGTACCCACCCAGTCCCAGACAAAATTCACCCCCGCGTAAGACCGACTCCTAGATAAAACTATGCCCTTTCGAGCACAACCAGCTGTGTCGTATCGGTAGCTTCGGCTGCCTTAAACTGAAACTTCCGAGTCGTTTCCTTGGGCTCTATGCCAAATGCCTTCAGCGCTTCCTCGAGTGACTGCTGCGGCACTTCGTACTGCAGATCCGTGTCCGCGTAATGTGTCGGTATAAATACTTTGGGCTCTATTTCTTTCACGACCTGCAACGCACCAATAGGATCTAGGGTATACCCCGTACCGCCAACTGGGATCAGCAGCACATCTACTAGGCCTATATCCTCTAGTCGAGACTCGCTCAGTTTTGGATAAATATGTCCAACGACAAGTATCCTCACATCGCCAAGCGTCACTTTGTACATGGTTGCATGGCGCTCCGCGTCAGCATCCATATGAGCACGCGTCTGAATCCCGCGTATATTTACGCCGTTCACCTCATATTCTCCGGCCATATCTATCGTCATCTTAGCGCCCTTAACTACTTCGGGATGCGGCAGCGTAAACAGACATACATCGCCATCTTTTGTAACCGGTTTTGCACCAAGACCGCTCAAGTTGTCATCAAAAACGAGCCGTACGTGTTTCGTTGAGATCGTTACGCAGTTGGCGCCGTAAAATTGTATATCCATATACGCTCCAGTTGTGGTGGTTAGTTTGTAGTTTGAGTAGCCAGCCTCACCCGACCGCTGCCTACACTATAGACTAGAAACCATGAACTACAAACCACGATACCGATGGATTAGCTCAAAAGCCCGGGCTTATCGATCAATATTTGTTTTTTTGCGCGCAACAGATTTGACACAAAACGATCCTTGATTTGTGCACGGTATCGGAATTCTTCGAGTGAGAAAAGTGTGTACCGGAGCTCTTTACCTTCTTTTTCCTCCAGCTCGGTCACGTACTTCTGGAGTGCATTTTGATTGACGCTCCCCACAACTAACACATCAACACCACTCATTTCGTCGCGCGTGAACTGACCTGTGAGACATGCTACCTCTACGTGGCCAAGCAACTTTAGCTCTTCTGGCTCTTCAAATTCCGGCTTCGCCGCCTCGACCGGCACGATTAGCGCCTCGACCACTTCTGTCTCCGTCTCTTTTTCCGCAGCCTTCACGGCTTTCTTCGTTTTCCTAGGCTTACGATTGCCGAAGATTTCTTGCAGAGGCACAAAGTACGCATACTTCTGATTGACTTCGTAGAACACTTTGTTGTTGCTCGAATCGCTTGTGATGATACCGATGTTTAACAAATTCGCCAACTCCCTGCGAACCGAATTGATTTGCTCGTCAATCTTCCGAGTAATCTCGCGTACGTAGAATGACCGATTTGGGTTTTCATAAAAAAGATGCAGCAGCTTCACCCGCGTCTTGGAACCAAATAGTTGCTCGACCATCACTGCCTCCTTCTTGTTCAGTACTACTTTAGTGTAGCAGACACAGGGTCGAACAAAAAACCTATTTGTTCAAAAATGTTGTCACGATCTCTACAGCCTGACTGGGGTCAGAAATCCATTGAATACTATTGTTACGTTTGAACCATGTCCGCTGTTTTTTTGCCAGTCTCATTGTGGCGGCTTCTACGCTTGCAATCGTCTCGTCGTATGTGGCTTGCCCAGCGAAGTACGCCTGCCACTCGCGGTACCCAACAGCCCTCATGGGCTCACAGTCCCAGCCATACCGTTTTGCTAGGGACTTAACCTCATCCTCCAACCCCTTACTGAGCATCGTTTTAAGACGAGTTTTTACTTGGACTTTCAGCACCCCCCTGTCTGTCGTCAGCCCGAGCACACAGGTCTGAGGGCGCATCTCAGATCGGTATGCTGATGCCCCGTTTGTCTCAATGAGCCTCATCACCCGTCTTGGGTTCAACATATCCGTGCCAGCAGTAGTAAGTCCTCGGCCATGTGCTATTTTTGTGAGCTCGGCAAGAGACATTGTATTTAATACATCTCTTTCATCGGTGTCAGCAAATGAACTGAACCGATAGTCGTACAGTACACTATCGACGTACAGCCCGCTCCCCCCGACCATAATCGGCAACTTACCGCGGGCTTGGACAGCTTTGATAGCTCGCTCGGCTTGGGGCTTAAACTCAGCAACGCTAAAGCCTTTGGCCGGGTCAGCGATATCTAGCAAATGATGCGCTACTTCGACTCGGTCTTTTTCACTCGGTTTTGCAGTACCGACATCAAAACCTCTGTAGACCGTCAGCGAATCGGCGCAAATAATTTCACCGTGAAACTGCCGTGCAAGATTCATTGCCAGTGAGCTTTTGCCACTGGCCGTTTCGCCCACAATAGCTACGAGTTTGTAGTCTGTAGTTTGTAGTTTGTAGTTAGAAACCGCACTCATATCAGCTGCCACTATAACCTAAAACCTATTTACTATACACTGCCTTCGGGCCACCACAGCAAGTTTCGCACATCAACACAGTACTCGTCCGACACTGCCACCCCCTCCGCGTGAAGATGCTCGGCATGTGCTGCACGCCCGCCCGGGTAGCCATTCGCTAGACCGCCAGACTTGTTCACCACCCGTTGCCACGGCAAAGCCGGATCACCGAAGTGTGCTATCCCGCCTACAATCCGCGCCGCCCGTGCATTGCCGCAGAGAGCCGCAATCTGCCCGTACGTCATCACCCGTCCCAACGGGATCTGCGCCACTACCGCCTCCACCCGCACTCGAAAACCATCCTGTGTTCGCTCAGACACCAAAAAACTCCGGTTTTGCCTCCAAACCATCATCCTTACCCGCCACAATGATCGATTTTTTCATACCACGCAGTCTACCCCACCCCGCATCCCTCATCAACCCTACCTTCCCCAAAAACCCATATCCCGTGACATTTTCTGACGGCCGTCTATAATTGTCATCATGAGTTTAGAGCAAGATCGGAAAGTGACAAGCAAACTTGTTGACGAGATTATTTTGTTTACTGCGATTTCCTCTGCTCTCGCTGCCGGAGTGTTCGCACCGAATATATTTATCGCTCTCGATAAACCGCTCCGTAAGCTATACAAACACCTTGATGACAACGAAAGAAAGAGGCAGCTCCAAAAAACCATTCGCTATATGCGGCAACGTGGCATGTTAGCTGGCAGCTATGAGCATGGATTGCAGCTCACCGACAAGGCCCGCAAGCGACTCGCACGTATCGAACTCGAAAAAATTGAAGTAGCCATCGCCGAGAACTGGGATGGATTATGGAGGATCGTGATGTATGACATACCTGAATCCCAGCGGGCAGACCGCATCGCATTTACATCGCACCTTCGCCAGAAGGGCTTTTTCCTCCTCCAGCAAAGCGCATGGATCAACCCATTTCCTTGTCGGGAACTGGTCGAGGCCCTGACGACACACTATACCGTAGACAAATACGTTACCTATTTTGAGGCTATCCATCTCGACAATGCCCCAGCCATGGTCAAACGCTTCCAGAAAAAATATCCTCAAACTCGCTTCAAGCATCCCCCCAAAAATCACAGCGCAAAGTCACCACGCAAAGCCCAAATCCTTTGAATGATTAATGCATATCCACGACACCGAACACGCCACTTTTTCTGACGGCCGTCTCAAAAAATGGCGCATAAAGTGTAGTTGATGGAAGGAGTTGGGCAAGAAAGGACGGTGCAGACATCTACTATACACAAAAACACTTAGTCTCGATCGTCTAGGGCCACACCCCCGCTGTCTCCAGTGAGTCTGCCGTTCGTCAGTCTAACTACCGGTACAGATCCCTGTCGCCAGACCCACTAGCAACACTCTCTGAGCATCCGAGTCTGCGCTAGTCTAAGTGTTTTTGTATATAAGCCTGATATTGGGGGTGCATCATGCGTATTTATGATGCACAAATCGGCGGGTGCTGAACAGGTGTTTACAGAGTTGTTTTGTTGACGCGGTTCTTGGATTCATCCGCTACCAGAGCAAAGAATGCTTCTGGCGCCAAAGATCGACTCGCTTCGTCAGCCGTCAAATCTTTGCGGACTCTGGGATGAAGTTCGCCGCCGCCAACTTCTTTTTCGCCGATAACGAGGGTGTACGGTACTTTCCACATCTCGGCGGCACGTATCTTTTTCCCGACCGATTCATTCGTATTGTCGATGCCGACACGCAAACCGAGAGCTCTGCCCTGCTCCTGCAACTCTGCCACTTTCGCAAGCGTCAGTTCCTCTTGGTTGACACTGAGTAGTCTCACTTGCTCTGGTGCACACCAGACTGGGAATTTGCCAGCCGTATGTTCTATGTACACGCTCAGAAACCGCTCCAATGAACCAAGTAAAGCACAGTGAATCATCACCGGACGTCCAACAGTGCCATCTTGAGCCGTATACTCCAGCCCAAACCGCTCGGGCTGCACAAAATCAAGCTGTACTGTTGCCACTTGCCACTGTCGACCTATGGCATCGGTTGCCATAAAATCGATTTTCGGCCCATAGAACGCCGCCTCACCCTCCTCGATAAAGTAATCCAGGTTGTTTTCTTTGGCAAGTTCAACTATAGAATCCTGCGCCTTTTCCCAGAGCGCTTGGTCCCCCAGATAGCCTTCTCCCTCATCCCGGAAGCTCAGACGGAAGGCCAGTTCCATCCCAAACACTTCATACATATGGTTAGCCGCGGCGACAAGCTCGCCCGCCACTTGTTTAATCTGGTCATCACGCACAAACGCATGGCTGTCATCTTGCGTAAAAGAACGCACCCGGCTCAGACCATGGAGTTCGCCAGTCTTCTCATCACGGTAATCCCCAGCATTTTCCATAAGTTTAAGTGGCATATCACGGTAGCTGCGCGGCTGCGAAGCATAGATCTGGACATGATGAGGGCAATTCATAGGTCGCAGTACAAACTCATCACTTGTTTCCTGACTCTTGACGAGAAACAGCTCGTCGCCGAACTTGTCCCAGTGCCCACTCATTTTATATAGGTCATTTTTTGCAATCACCGGCGTCCAGACACGTTGAAAACCGTTTTTTTCTCGAAGTTCCTGAGTAAATTTGCCGATTTCCTCTCGCAAAACGGTGCCACGAGGCGTAAAGAGCGGCAGCCCCGAGCCAACAAGTTCGGAAATGACAAACAGGTCAAGTTCGGCGCCGAGTTTGCGATGATCGCGCTTTTTTGCCTCCTCGAGCATAGCGAGATAGCTGCGGAGTTCTTTGTCGGTGGCAAAAGCGACACCGTAGAGCCGTTGCATCTGCGGGTTTGTCTCTTTACCGCGCCAATACGCCCCAGCTACACGCATGAGCTTGAAAGCCCCAACTTTGCCCGTCGACTCCACGTGTGGCCCGCGGCAAAGGTCAGTAAAGTCGCCGTCGGTGTAGAAACTGACCTCTGTGATCATCTGCGGTGATGTCGCGCCGGAAATACCCGCCGGCAGACCCATCATCGCCATATCGAGATCACGGGCAAGCGTCGTCCCCTCGCGCCTCAAATCGTTCAGAAGCTCCATTTTATAGGGCTGTCCCGCCTCTTGCGCCCATTCAAATGCCTCGTCGATAGATTTCATAGATTTCTCAAATGCATAGTTTTCACTGATGATCTTTTGCATCTCACCCTCTATACGCCCGAAGTCTTCTCCACTGATCTTGGCCTTAGGCCCAAGATCAATATCGTAATAAAAACCGTTTTCAACGACCGGCCCCACGCCGAGTTTAACCTCTGGCCACAGTCGCTGCACTGCCCCCGCCATTATATGCGCCAAACTATGCCGCATCGCATACAGGTTGTCGTTGTTGTCACTCATATTCGCTCTCCTCCTGTCATTCCGGGCTTGACCCGGAATCCATACATTGGCTCTGCCCGAGAAAACCACATAGGCATGGACCCTGAGTCAAGTTCAGGATGACACAATAATTAGATACATAAAAAACACGCGGCCGATGATATAGTTTCATCTTCTCGCGTGCCTCGGTCCGGGGTCTAGCCGGAATGTTCCACCTTGGCTCATACTCTTGTCGCCGCTGTTCTCGTACAGGTCGACCGCCTAAAACGAAGCTCCATGGTTGGTGAATCCACTTCTCTGCCTACAGCCACTATACCATTGCGGTCGTGTTTCGGAAAGGAGCAGCCCGACAAAAAGTCACGTCTTTTTGCCGGCGCGTTGAGGGAAACCTCGGTTTTCCTAAAAATTACAAAAAACGGACGCTCTCGCAAATACGTCCGTTTTTCTCCTAGTGTGATTTCGCGAAATGAAATCGTATAAAACGCTCTCGGCAAAACCTCACCTCAACTGCTAGTATAAAGCACCTAGCGCGATTATGCTAGTACTTTTTTGGCTATTTTTTGGTATCATCTGTGGAAAAGTGGATAAGTCATTTTCATAAGGTGTATGCGTTTCATGCTATATTTCGCTCGCCCCATGATTGTCAGCGTCATGATTTCTCATGACAGTTGAACGTCAGAGTAGATTTTGCTATAGTGGCTCGTATTGCCTTACCTGAGGTAGGGGGATAGTACGATGGAAAACGAAACCAGATAATATCTGGGCGATTAGCTCATTTGGCTAGAGCGCCACATTGACGTTGTGGAGGTGATAGGTTCGAATCCTATATCGCCCACCATAATAAAACCACCCCCTTTGGCGGGTGGTTTTATTATGGTGATGACGGATAGGAGAAAACCGTCGAGTGAGCGCACGCAAGCGACGGTTTGGCTGCAGTTTAACTCTCACTGGAGCCTACTCAGAGAAAGCCGGACTGGAGAAGAGCGAAACCTAACTAACCCCACTACCACTACCGATACACGGCTTACAAAAGCGAGTCGTGTGATTTGACTAGCCGCTACCAAGCACGGAGCCGTATCGGCCAGCATCCTACGTAACCCCTGTTATCGTGCTTATGTTATACAATGTTTATGCTTGACCTGCAAGTATACGTTTGTTACACTGGGAAGGTTAAACGAGGTGTTGACCCTGAGTACAAAACAACCAAGCTCACTCCAGGGCTTTCAGTTGTTTTATGAAGAACTGCCGAGCGTGAAGCGTATTACACGCGTACGTCGGATCAGGACTGCATAAGTACAGTTCGTTTCATAGGACAATGGATCGGCTTTTTTTACGGAAAAGGCCGATTTTTTTAGTCAGAGATACACCGAATGCTCTACCTCAGTTTCATCGTCTGGCTCGATGGCTAAGGAGATAGATTTCCCCACCTTACTCATTTTTTCCACTGGCTTTTTGCTCTGCGTTATGCCAATATGTTGACATGGTATGTATCTACTGTGGCGAGAAAACACGGGTCACAAACTCTCGGAGCCAGAAACGCCTCAACCAAACTTGGCGGCGACGTGAGTGCCTTCGGTGTCGTGCAGTAGTTACTACTCTCGAAGCTTGCGACTACTCGGCAAGCATTGTCGTGAAAGATGCTACGGGCCGACAGACGCCATTTGAGCGTGACCGCTTGTTTGCAAGCGTCTACGCATCTCTCGGGCATAGGGGTACAGCCACGTCAGATGCAACTTTCATCACTGGCACTATCATAGGGCGCCTTCTCGACACGGGTCTCAGTGGCAGCATCGATACGGCCACAATTGGCGCACAGGCCCTTGAAATCTTGCGCGCATTTGATGTAACTGCCGGCATGCACTACGCCGCGTATCACCCGCCGAGCACGGATTAGGATAGGGCTTGCCTTTCCCGCTATACCTAGTAGAGGCTGCGCTGCCGCTTGGAGTGGTGCTTATGTTGAGTTTGCTATCCTACAATTTAGCTGTTTTATGACCCTGCTCTGTTTGGGCCACAACCGCTTTATCAGTCACATCAAATTTCGATATATATCGACCGAGCAAGAGACGTGTCTGAGAGTACAGAGCTGCAAACGAATTGAAGACAATCGTGGTCAGTGGTAGATATGCCCACTGGAGCACCATAAAAATGTTGCGATGTCGCTTGTAGCGGAGCGGCTTGGGCGGCAGCGTCTTGAGTGAAAGAAACACGGTAATAACAGCAACAGCCAGCGCTACCGTCTGTATGCGGCTCACGATAACTGGTAACTGATAGGCGCCGTAGCTTTTCGGGTGGAACAAAACCGGGATAAAACCGCCGAAAAGCACTAGGAGCGGCCCGACAGCCCATGTAACATGACCTTCGAGCAAACGCCACGTCTTTGCTATCAGATCTCGTTTGGGTACGGTATTTTTGCGGAAAAAGCCCATATGCACCACATACGCCACGTCTGAAGCGCCATACGTCCACCGGCGTATCTGCAAAAACTGAGCGCGGAGTGTTTTCCAGTACGTATCAGACAGCACCGCATCTTGATATATGGGTAGGTGCAACGGTAACACCCGGTAATTACCCTCAAAGCGAAAATAGGAGCGCCAAAATTGGTGTCCATCCTCTACGATGGTGCGCACACTCCAAAAATCGGTTTTTATGAGGGCAGCCATAGGTTGTGCATGGGCAGAAAAGTTTCGGAGTGCATGGGAGCGCAGCGACATCATCAGATGCGAGAGCGAATTGCCGGTAGCGAGTACGCGCATCGGCGCCGGTGGGTCCCAAATGTTATTGGAGAATTGTGCGACCGGCTGGAACGAAGAATGTACGGGGTCTGGACATACAATGTATGCATAGGTAAGCGCGGTGAGATAATTTTTATCCGGTCTGTTGTCGGCATCGAGCGTTGTTACGAGCACGCGGAGAGGGTCTATTTTTTTCTTGACTAAATACTTTTGTAGTTCACGCCCCGCGTACGTGACATTACCACCCTTGCCAATGATTTCTCCGGGCATATTTGCCGGGTGCTTGATCGCTAGAAAGTCCATAAATGAGCTTTTGTACTTTTTCTGAAGCTGTTTTGCCTGTTTTTCTATATCCTGACCGGCACGGCCCTCGTATGCCAAGATACAGAGGACCTGACGTGCGTTGTAGTCAGAGCTGCGCACGGCTTCGATAGTCGGCTCCAAGATTTCGAGCGATTCTTTGTAGGTAGCGATTATGACGGCGTGTATAACTGCATCGGGCCGCATCAAGAGCGGCCTCTCATGGGCCTGCACGATCGCCAAATGGTGCCAATGAGGGCGCTTTGCCTGAGCAGGTATTTCGGCAGCCGCTAGCTCCCGGAGTAACGTCGCCCAAGGCAGCTTCTGATGTTGTTTCATGGTCCGGTATCCTTGCATAGACCGCAAGGCCCCAGCCGTACCGCGGGCGAAGTTCACAAGCACATAGACAAACATGAAAAAGGCCGCCAGCCTGACATTGAAATAACTGAGTACGAATGGCAGCGCCAACATGGACCAGCTGAGCGCACCCGGTAAAATTTCAAAAAACCGGTAGTGTCCTCGCCGGTTTTTTTCATACGGAATCTCGATATTTATCATGATGTCTTGTTAACGGAGGATCAAAAGCGCATTGCTAACAACGATGAGCATAATGAGTAGGAGCGTCGTCAAACCTAGAACGCCGATTGACAGTGCTCGTCGTATCCGGTGCACCTGAAAAGCCAGCAAAAACCCGAACGCATAGAACAGCACTGCGGCCGCAATAAAGCTCAATATGTCCCGCACTGTCCCCTGCGTATAGCCATCTATGCCCAGAGAAGAGCGATAGGAGATGATGTAATTGACGGTTCCTTTGCTCGCGTTGATTTTGAGCCCTATGAGTACGCAAGCGATCAGCACCAAAAAGGTATTGAGGCTGACGAGTAATAGCGCGCTGCGATCTTCGATAAAACGTTTTGTGGTGGCCATAGTGCTGTCGATTATTGTAGCAGAGCTGACCACGAGTGCATACTGTCATACAGTCGTGATATACTAGTCCGTGTTATCGTAACAGAGGCACGCCACCTTAGCTCAGTTGGTAGAGCGGCGCATTCGTAACGCGCAGGTCGCCAGTTCGATCCTGGCAGGTGGCTCCATCCTAGTAATGAGACAAAACTCCGTTTTTTCTCATCGCGCGGTGTAGCGGAATAAATCCGCTTCTCCGGCTGCTCTTTTTCATATAGCTATATTTGGAAAGCCGAAATTAATTCGTCTTTCCAAGTTATTTTCAGGCATCGACCTACTCGATGCCCCGAAGTTCCAACCAAAGAGCATACGCGACTGAATGGAGCTTCGCGAGGAGGAGCTACGCGGAACCTCTCATCTTTTTTGACAATCAAGCGGTCAAAAAAGAGGAGAGGTTGCAGCAGATTCCGACGCGGGTGTCGTATAACGGCCATTATGTAGCCTTCCCAAGGCTGAGACGGGGGTTCGACTCCCCCCACCCGCACCATTACTAAAGAGGGGCTCGCCACGTTTCGCGGCCCCGCAACTGCGCGGTTACAAGCACAGCTTGACCGGCAGGTTGCCTTGCGACCCGCTACAAGCGGCTCTCACCCTCTGAGTCGGATTCGGAATAAATCCGAATCCTTGCACTCCCCCTGAAGCTCGGCTGTCGCCTCGGATTTTCCCACCATTCGCCCCATGCCAGACCATCCCAAAGCTGAGTGACCGTACGTCACACGGCCTCTCATCGTAGACACTGATGCGAAATAGCGCTCACCTAGGACGCGCCTGAAAGGCACACTGCTGGCCCAAAAAGATGCACTCGGCTAAAACCTCACCCAAATCTTCACTTGACCGAGCAAACAAAATCCCTACAATTACTCTTGTAAATAAGGAGGAGTGTATGCTGAAGGAATTTAAAAAATTTATACTGCGCGGCAATGTTGTTGACCTAGCCGTAGCGGTAGTTGTCGGTGCGGCGTTTGGCGCAGTTGTGACCTCGCTCGTCGAGAATTTCGTCACCCCGCTCATTGCGGCGATTGGTGGCCTACCCAACTTTGGTAGTTTGAGTTTCACGATCAATGACAGCACCTTCAAATATGGGTTAATCCTCAATGCGCTCATTTCTTTTCTGTCGATTGCCGCCGTTGTATTTTTTTTCGTGGTACATCCGCTCAATAAGCTTCTGGCTCATGCCAATCCAAGTGACGAAGTCGAAAAACCCGCTGAGCGCGAATGCCCAGAATGTCTGAGCGCCATCCCATCGGGAGCTACACGCTGTAAATTTTGTGGCGCTACGAGCAAAGCTACCAGCAAAAGCAAATAGTTTCACTGCGTTTCAAAAACCCACCCCTATTGTAGAAGGTGGGTTTTTACTTGGGACCGGATAGCGGGCTTTGCCCTTTTCCGCTGCGGCGTGCTCGGAGCAAGCTCCTAGGAGCGTCCTCACTCCAACGAACCGGCGATCTACGCTCACTTTATTCGCGATCGCCGGCTCAAACCCGACAAGCAGACCACTAAAAAAGCCTCACCTTTGGTGAGACTTTTTTAGTGGCGCGCCCGACCGGATTCGAACCGGCGATCTCCTCCGTGACAGGGAGGCGTGATAGGCCTCTTCACTACGGGCGCATGAGTGTATACACTATTGTACCAGCTACGCGAGCAATCAAAACTAACAGGGGTAAGTGTAGCAAGTCAAGAGTGAAAAAGCAACTACTGTTAACTGGCAGTTTTTATGAAATACTGAGGCGGCTCAGATTTTTTGAGTGGATCGATATAAATCTTGATGTCCTTGAACTGCACCTGTATGTGAGCTGCTTTGTATTTACCGTCTTCGACGCTCAGTAATTTTACGATCTCAAATGCCGTTGGGGTCGTGATGACATTTGACAGTTCTCCCGGCTTCAGTGTCGCTAAGGCCCGCACCACCACCGGAGGCACTTCCTGACTATTCAGGGTTATCGCCGCATCGGTATACTGACCCCCGTTCGCCTTTGTAGTTGCATCATCAGATACCTGCGCTGCGAGTGCCACAAAGTCGCTGCCGGTACGCAACTGGGCTAGGATTTGCTCTGCCTGCGCAAAAGCTGCCTTGTCGAGTGTCGCCGCAAGCTTTTGTGCCAAAAGCTCCTGCTTGAGCTCCCGCCGCAAATCATTGAGCGACCAACCAAAAAATTTCTTGGTTACACTCGCGAGTTCTTTGTTATTTCCCCCTAGCTGGTTCTCGATACGGAGCATGGTTATCGCATCTTCAACATCTCGATCCGACACAGTCACGCCATTTTTGTGCGCAAGTTCCTTGACATACGCATCGTTGACGACTTGCTCCATTGCCTTGGGGCGGTACATTGCTAGCTGCAGTTTGCCAGACTCGCTGGTAAAGTCAACTTTTTGCTGCGTTTCATAGTAATGTACGTAGCGACGCAGCTCAAAAAGGTAGCTTTCGTACGAGACCCAATTTTTACCCGCTTTGGCAACTGGAAACGGCACCACTTGAGTCACCCGATACATAAATAATGATGTTGAGTGATACCGGTACAAGCTCAGGCAGGTCGACACCACAAAGGCGATAATCCCGAGCGTCAGCAGAGCGGTAGATACGACGACAATTTTGTGCTTGGAATGTTCGAGCGGGTAGCGATATTTGCGTCCACCTTTGAGGATTTTTTCTCTGTGCTCGGCAACTGTCTCGTTCGTAATCCGCGGTACATTTTCGAGAGCCTCTTCGGTCTGAATCTTTGTACTCGGCCTCTTGAAACGGCTCGCAACGGGCGGCAGGGCTGACCGAACATTGCGGATTTTTTGCCCTGTTGTTTTTGCTAATTGGCCACGATTATTTTTCACCGACTAGTCCTTCGAGCTTTACTGGTATATTTGCTGGTGTCACGCCAGCCTCTCGCATGTGCTCCACGAGACGACGCTGTACTTTGGCGGGGTGGTGTATGTGATGCAAGTTGGTATTTCCCAAAAACGTCTGCATAACTATTGTACCAAACCCGAGCAGCGTTTGTTCCATGCCGCTAATTTCATAATTTATAGACTGTATAAGATTAAGTGGCACATCAGAGACGCTACGGTGGAAAAATCCCTGTTGAGTAACCTGTATAAACCGTTGATTCGTCAGGATAAAAACGCTAAAAAACCAGCTCATCCAAGCCGGGAAAAATAGCAAACCCGACACTGCCAAGCTCACCACAAAACTCAGATAAAAAAAGGTGAGCGAGGGCGGATTGTTTGGGTGCAGAAATGTCATCGCAAGCGTGTATAGCGGACCAACCAGCAGGCCCACAGAACCCCAAATCAGCCCCTTTCGCATGACAATGGGATGCTTACGGAAGACATATAACACCTCTTCGTCGTCGAACTGATCTTCAAAATACTTGGGCTTGCCTCCAGCCGTAAGCTTGGCTGCCTTCTTTTTCATAAGCGTATTGTATCAAATTTGCCGCAATACTGCTTGACCGCTGCCCCGGTGCGCCGAGATATCTAGAGCAAACATCCTAGCAACACCCTCGATACAATGGTATCCCGAGCTGGAATCGAACCAACATCTGCTCCTTAGGACGGAGTTATTCTATCCGTTGAACTATCAGGACACTAGGATAATAGTACCATATGGCGTACCCGCATCCAGCGAGCGAAAAATCGAATGCTCCTTCCTAGCACCTCTCCGTACGGGAAATGGTTCGGATGCGTGGCTAAATCTCGGACGTGTGGCGTGCTCGGCTCGCCCAATACCTGCACTGAGGACGTCTGCGATCCGCTGCGCTACCCGAGAGATCTTGGGTACAAAAAATACTCGGGCTTTAAGGTGTTACTCCGGCTTTTTCTTGGGTTGAGTGAAAAATTCGTGAACGGTCTCGTAGGACTGAAGCTCACTATTACTAAACCAGTGGTCAATCTCTTTTTGGGCTTCATCGACCGTAGCTGAAGCGTGGACAAGGTTGGCGACGCCGAGACCAGCGGCAGAGGCTTGGCCGTATGTAACATGGGCGTAATCACCACGGATAGTACCGGGGGCAGCAGTCTTTGGCTGTGTATCGCCCACCATTTTTCTGACAAACTCAACTGCCTCAACACCCTGCAGCACCATAGCGATGACGGGGCCTACTTGCATAGCGGCGAGCTGGCTCTCAAATATCTCTGAACCTTTGCGAGTTTTAAGAGTACCGATACCCTCGTAATGTCCGAAGTAATGCTCGTAGTCGGGGTTAAGCATTTTCATACCAACGATTTTAAAGCCGGCACGCTCAAACCGTGTCATAATTTCACCAACTATGCCGCGCATTACGGCATCTGGCTTAAAAACCACCAACGTTTTTTCCATAGAAAATCCTTTCTTCAGTGGCATTGTAACAGATGTGAAAGTAAAAGCCAACGACACACGGGTGGTGTACAATAGAAACATATGCAATTTGTAAAAGCCAAAACTGATTTTCTTGAATACCTCGAAATCGAACAAAACCGCTCGCAAAAAACTATTCGTAATTATGACCACTACCTCACACGCCTAGCTGATTACGCCGGCGACATTACAGTCGCAGACATCGACCAAGAACTGGTGCGCAAATGGCGACTGTGGCTCAACAGGCTTGGTACAAATGTGCACGACGAGCTTCAGAAAACAACGCTCAATTATCATCTGATCGCCCTGCGCAGCTTCCTAAAATTTTGCCACAAACGAGGAATGGAGTGCATGCCTCCAGATACCATAGAGCTATCCCGGACGAAAAGACCCCAAGTCACGTTTTTGAACGAGGACGAACTAGCACGACTGTTTGAGCAGCCAGACACCACCACTGAGGCTGGTGTACGCGACCGCGCTATTTTGGAGCTGCTTTTTAGCTCTGGCCTGCGCGTGAGCGAGCTGACTGGGCTCGACAGAGAGCACATAAACCTCAAGCGACGTGAATTTATGGTGCGCGGCAAAGGGCAAAAAGATCGGCCGATATTTATCAGCGCGGAAGCGGCTGAGTGGCTCCAAAAATACCTCGATATGCGCGCCGATACAGTCCGCCCACTCTTTATGCGCTACGGCGGCCGTAAAACAGTCGACCGCAGCGGCAATTTTCACCGCCTCACTGCTCGGAGCGTCCAACGTCTCGTGACACAGTATGCCCTCCTAGCTGGCATCACGAAGCACGTCAGCCCACATACACTGCGTCATTCATTTGCCACAAACCTCCTTATGAACGGCGCAGACTTGCGCTCAGTCCAGGCTATGCTGGGGCACAGCAATATCTCGACTACTCAGATATATACACACGTTACCGACCCTCACCTAAAAGCAGTACACGAAAAATTTCACCACCTGTAGCACACACTTCGCACGATTAGGCTTAGCCGCTACCCAACCCGAATACGATGTAAGTGTCGGGTTCTTCAGGGGAGCGGGTTCGCCCTCCAGAGATCCCCCTCCCGCTCTTAGCACCTAACGTACTAAGAGGGGTGCCTATACCGAGTGGAGATTACCTACGGCTTTTTATTGGGACAAACCGGATGTTTTAATGGGCTAAAAGGCACCCACATGGTTGAGGAGGCGGTTTTCACACCGTGAGTAGTGTAAATAGTTAGCTTAATATCGGCCTCATAACAATTTGGGTCAGGAGGAGCCGGGCGAGATTTAAACATATGAGAAGCAGTTTGTCCGCGGTAGCATTTACCTACGTCGGCGCCTTCGTACGTTACATCGGGAGTTCCATCGTCCCAATGCCATGTACAACTCTTGATCGTCCCCTCAGCGTTATCTGAGGTGATGATGAACGTCTTGAAATACCAGTATTTTTTGGGAGTTCCATTGCCTCCGCCACCCGTATCGCAAGTAGCCGGATTGCAAGGCTGATAGTTGGAGTCGCCATTATCGTCATCCCCCGGGGGACTACATGCATCCTCAAACACTGAATCTGTCACCGTAAAGCGCTTGCAGAGCGCATTTTTGGTATATAGGGCGAACGGCTGTACTGTGCTGCCATCAGAGTTATTGAGCGGCACACGTACCTGCACGCGGCGAATCACATCGACCGCTTTGGCTGTCGAATCGATTTGCGCTTGGGAGCCCGCGAAGTAAACAAGACTATAGGAGGAGTTCAAACCATACACCGCGAGCGATTTCGTGCTGTTGTAGATAGTGCTGAGCCGGATATCATATGCCGAGTACGCATTTGGCTGCAGACTAATCTCTGCGTAACATGAGCGCGCATCAACCTTTACTCCTGGGTACGGCGTCACACCGGTTGCCCCGGTACATTGTGCTAGTTTTCTTGTTGCTGGGCTGCTCTGCGTAGCATTCCCGCGAAAGTTGAATGCTGCAGGCTGTGGAGCTGCGGTACTGGGCTGAAAAAACACTGCCTTTGTGTTGCCTGCCATGTCATCCGCAGAAGTTTGGGCGTTTAGTAGTGTCTCCCGGAGCAAGTCTACCCGCATCAAACCATAGGTACACCCCGTCACATCGTACGTCGCCGCAAACTTCGTGGAGTCTGTAGGACATGAGCCCGCAGAGTCTACGGGATCTGGCGCCGTACTCGCCTTGCCATTACGGCCCTCCCAGACTATGATGAGTTTGTTGAGCGTAGTGGTGGCTCCATTGCTATCTCGGGGGTCTATTTTGAACACTTGAGATGTGCCGGCTTTTAGCTCACCGCTCACGAGATTTTTGACCAATGGATCGATCATGAGACACGTGACTTTGACCTCGGTTGCGCCGGAGGCATCCAAATTTGCATTTGGCGGCAATACAGAACCCCCGACGGTTGTAGAAGGATCACAGCTTGTTTTTTTTGTCGTCAGAATGGCCGGATATGTTTTGTATTTATTGACCACGGCATTTATGCCGGATTCGGCCGCGTAAAATGCCTGTGTGCTGAGCTGCCGATCGAGGGCCTCACGTCTGTTCTGTATAGTCACACGGGTGAAGCCAACAACGATGAGCGATATGACGAGCAGCATGATAAACGTCACGAGGAACGAAACCATTCCGGCTTGATTAGAGCTAAAAATCCGGGTATTTGTGCTCATGCTTGATTGTATTGTACGCGATTTGCCCATATTTTTTCTAGTTTCTTCCCGTTACTGTCGCGTCGATATTTGAAACCGCACAGAACTGCGATCCAGTGCCAGAGCGACATTGTACGGCATTGCCAGCAGCGGCCACGGCTGCATCAGTCGTAAAGGGCGCTGGCTCATCCGTAGCACACCCAGGCTGACCAGCGGCGCAGAGCAAGTCGATATCACCGTACGCTATACGGATTTTTACATCATATCCCGTGCCATCACTCCCGCTGATGCTAAACTGCGTCAGGCGCATGTTTTTTTGTAGCAGCTGCGTACCGGCGGTGGGTACCCACGACGCATTGCTCGGAGCAGTGCAGCTTTCCGGTTTGCCATCCCATGATTGACGATACAAACCCGGCGCCTCGTAGCGAGTAGAGCCGTCAAACGCCACACCCCGCCTAAAAATGTACATTTTACTGCCGACGCAGCTCGCCGTGATGTCCGGTACAGGACCGTCAGGGGTATAGGTGAGACCTGCTGCGCCAAACTGGAGAGACTGGGTTATATCATCGCTGATACTCCGGACTTGGCTCTGCACTGTGTTTGCATACGATGCGCGGTAGTATTCATTGCTGAAGTGCGTGACGCCTGCCGTCACCAGCATGAGTATCCCCGTAAAAACAACTGTCGCGATGAGTAACTCCACGATAGTAAATCCCGCAGCGTTACTCTGTGACGGCGTCGATCTCATGGTATATACCTCATGGTCACTTTGGCCGTGCTTGCCGACAAGGTTTCCCAACTCACCGTCACGACGTAGATTGACTCGCCCATGCTCGGCGGCATCACAGTCACCTTGTAGTCGGCGCCACTGCCATCGACTCCGCTGAACACGCATTCGGTAGGGCTAGTTACTAGAGCTTTATCATCCTTTGCGTAGCATGGACGAGCGGCGTCAGGCAGATTGGAGGAGCCTTGTGGATAATTTATTCGCAGCAGCTCTACCTGGCGTTCAGCGATTTTGACTGCTTGAGTTTGCTCGCGGGTCTCCTGCGATATGCGTACATTGCGGTTCACTGTCCCATACGCAACCGCAAGCACTAGGCTGATAATGGCCGCCGCGATGATAACCTCCACGATAGTGTCTCCGCGCTGACTGGATAGCCCCACACTGTGTTTGCCTAACTTTGTCCGCATTTTGCCCCCGTATATACTTTCATCTCTACTCCTATGCCACCTTCGCGGCCCATACTAATCTCTGCGGACTTTTCGGCGGTATCGTGCTTGAAGCACAAATGGATTGCACTATAAGTACTGTACTTACTAAATGAAGGTGGAGCAGTGCTGGCTACAGACTGATTGAGCTCCATGACTTCGAGCCGATCGCTATTTCCCGGTGCCCATGGCTGTATGCTGTAGATAGAAAAATGCTGCGTACCAGCGCTCGCAAAGTCGCTAAGCACTGCAACCGCAAAATCACCTGGAGGCACCGATAGGCTTCCCGCTGTATCCAGCCAGTAGCCGGCATACTCAAAACCTACTGGCAGTCTAACCGTTCTGGACTGGTCGGGCGCCGTATCATTGGGACCACCCAGTACGCCCGGAGCAATTGCGGTCGGGTGCGCTTGACGAATGTCGGTTACATCACTTTTTCCCGTGGCCGTCGTCGTTTCTTTGTTGCCAGCGAGAGGAATCACACGCATATCTTGCACGTGCCTCGTCTGCCCAAAGAGCATCGCATTGCCCACATAAATACACTCATTACTAGCACCCTGAGAGGCTGAACCGGCCGCTATTTGCACCTGCTTATAGTCGCCTTGCCTACTGCAAGTAAAGTTTTCGCTGTTAGGATAGTAGCCGCTCGCCGCTTCGTTAATCACCTGCTCGATATCTTGACGAATCTGGCGGCTGCCGATGGCAAATTCCGTCTTGGCCTGTTTGCCGCCCATAAAGACAATGGCGACTGTCAGGAGCGCAGAAGTCACCGCTAGCACTATCAGTACTTCTACTATAGTAAACCCGCGCGCCACTCGGCTATCGCCACCCTGTTTCATACTGAGTGTAGTATAGCATAAGCGTATCTTGAGCAATACGCTAAACCGAGCTGGATCTACAGCAGCGTACGCTGGTACCAGCCGATAAGTTTATCGGCAAAAAGCATTATGATGAAACAACCGCCGAGCAGATACGGCCCAAAGGGCACGTGACGTGTCCAACCGTCTTTCTGACTCCGCAGTAGTCCCGGCAGACTGACGATCGTGCCGATAAACGAAGCGATAAAGAGCACGAGGAGTGCCCTCAGGGGCGTACCGGCTATGAGGCCGAGGGCGAGGGCGAGTTTGACGTCGCCGCCCCCGATCCACTCTCCTTTTGAGACCTGAAATATCCCCCAGAAGAGCCCAAAAAGCAGTGCCGCTCCCGCCACGGGCTGCCAGAGCGCCTGCCAGCTATGGAGCCACAAACTTGAGACGATCACTTCGCTCAGCGCCAGCGCTGTCAGCGGAAACACCAAACGGTCTGGTAGCAGAAACCATTTGGCGTCATACACCGCCAATGCCGTGAAAAACACTAGGTACACTATGCCGTATCCAAACCAAACCAAGTGAAGTCCACTGAGAGAAAAAGGCCATGCGAGGTAAAACAGCGCAAAAAGTAGCCCTGTCAGAAGCTCGACGAAAGGATACTCGGCAGATATGGGTTTGCTACAGTACCGGCACCGTCCGTGCAGGCTCAACCAGCTGAGAACCGGCAGCAGATCCTTGACGGCCAGCGTATGTTTGCACTGCGGGCACATACTGCGTCCCTTGAGAATTGAATAATCTGCTTGCCCGACCGCACTGGGAGAGCTTTTGCGCTTTTTGCCCTTTTGCGCCGCTCTTGACTCTTGACTCTTGACTCTTGACTCTTGCGCTTCCTGCATGTGTAGACGCCACACCAGCGCATTGATAAAGCTCCCAAAAATCACCCCAAACCCAAAGAGAATCAGCCACATACGTACATTCTACCAAAGTTCCTGGTATTTCCCTCTCGATTTCAAGATAGGAGACGAAAAGAAAGACGGCCCCACTAACACGCGCGTCTCCGCCATCGCATTCGCAACGAGAAAGAAGGCAATAGCTAATATACCAAGCTTAGATTTAGAGGAACTCCCTAGAGAGTTCCTCTAAATTATACTCGGCAGTATCAAGCAACTAGCTACCGACGCATTTCAGAATCTTCGACCCATTAGCGCCTTCCGCGACATAGAGAATTGCGTAACTTCGAGTCCCTCCCGTGCCTGCTACGCCCATACCGGTGCCGGTAGGATTACATACGCCATTTGTACCTGTTACCACCTGCATAGCTCCAACTGAAGATGCTGTTGTCAAGGATCCCGTAGCCACACGAGTAAGCGCGCTGACATTTCCCCCCAATTTGACCTGCACTGGGTTGCCGGAACTTGGCGAAACATCAAGTTTAGCTGAACTACCCCCAGATGTAAAACCCGTTACGGTGGTGGGCAAATTTCCACCATTATTTGATACATACTCACCCACTCCCGAGAGTGTATTATTTGCGTCTGTGTTGAGAGATGTATTCCGCGCATTTCTCTGCAATGCAGGGACTGCTAAGAATACGATTACCATGATTAGTCCGACAATGGCGAGTACTATGAGTACTTCAATTATCGTGAAGCCTCTGTTGTCTTTAGTGAACGATCTGCGCATAGTGCAAGTGCCCCTTTGCTCTACCTTTAAATTAATGCTTATGTTTAAAATATACGTTTAAACACACAGGAATGCAACTGTTTTTTAGATTTCTACAAATTGTTATTCGATGCTAGGCCATATATAGGCAGCAGCACGGCAGCAACGATCATAAAGGCCACGATACCAAGCAGTATCATCATAACTGGTTCAATGATAGAGGATATGTTATCCACCTCGGTATCAACCTCTTTTTCGTAGTAGTCAGCGACCTTGGCAAGCATCTGTTCCATGGCCCCTGACTGTTCGCCAATCTTGATCATACTCGGCACGAGCGACAAGAAATTGGGGTCGTTTTCGATACTGTCTGCTAGGCTTTTTCCGCCCTTCACTTTATCCATCGCAGTATGGATTGACCGCTCTATGTGGACATTATTGACTGCTTTGCCGGTGATCTCGAGCATCTGCAGTAGCGGTACGCCGCTCGCCACAAGCGTTGTCCCCGTCCGTGCAAACCGAGCCATATAGACTTTCATGAAGAGCTTGCCAAAGGGCCAACCTTTCATCTTGATCTTGTCGACAGCCTCCTTACCCGGCCCAGTGCGAGCCCATCGAGATGTCAAAAATACTCCAACAGCCAAGATAAGTAAAACCAGCCACCAAAAACGGATGGTGAAGTGAGACACACCCAACATAAATTTTGTTATAAAAGGTAAGTGAGCATTGGGCATACTCTCGTAAATAGCCTCCACTGCTGGTAGTACCTTCACTACCATAAAGGCAACTACACCGACCATTACGGCCAAGACCACCACTGGGTACACCATAGCACCGCGGATTTTGCTGTTGAGGTCAGCCTCTTTTTCCTGCTGGAGAGCGAGGCGCTCGAGCGCTTTGTCGAGCGTACCAGACGACTCACCGGCAGCAACCAGCGCTAGGTAGATCTGGTTGAAAACTTTAGGGTGTTTGCCCATGGAGCTCGCCAGCGAGGATCCCCCCTCGACATCGCTGATAACCTGACTCAGTACAACCCTAAAAGACTTGTTGGGGGTCTGTTGACTGACACTCCTCAGGCCCTGCAGTAGTGGTAGGCCGGCGTTGATAAGGGTACTCAGCTGACGGCTAAACATGACCTTGTCTTTGAGCTTGATACGACCCTTAAGCGGATTTGCAAATGACATGCTCGATTCCGCTACGGCAATGCGCGTAGCGACGAGGCCTTCGTTACTAATCAGTTTTGCAGCAGCACCCTCGCTGTCCGCTTGCACCGTCGACTTTACGAGCTTGCCTGTCTGCGGATTGCGCGCCGTGTAATTATACGTCAGCATACTGCCTCCCGCGTGGTGTACGGTTACGCGGCCGAGAGCCACTAGCCGGAGCTATGTGCTCCTTGTCCCCTGTCTTGTCTCTTGTCTCTTGACTCTTGACTCTCATCTTAATCCCTCATAAGTCTATCGAGCTCATCGATATCAACTGCAAAATTACGCGCCTCGTCATAGCTAATCGTCCCCGCGTGTACAAGCTGCACGAGCTGCTTGTCCATGCTCTGCATACCAAACTCAGCACCAGTCTGGATAACCGCATCGAGCTGATGCGTCTTGCCCTCGCGGATGATGTTTCGCACCGCCGGTGTCGCGATCAAAATCTCAGCCGCAGCAATACGTCCACCGCCAATTGCCGGGACAAGCCGCTGAGAGCATATAGCCATGAGGATGTTGGACAGCTGAGCACGGATCTGCGGTTGCTGGTGCGGTGGGAAAACGTCTACCATACGGTCGATGGATTGAGCGGCAGAGTTTGTGTGGAGCGTCGCAAAAACCAAGTGGCCCGTCTCGGCGATGGTGATAGCACTGGCAATCGTCTCGAGGTCGCGCATCTCTCCGATGAGCACCACATCTGGGTCCTCACGGAGGCTCGAGCGGAGGGCAGCACTAAACGAGTAGGTATCGTAGTGGACTTCGCGTTGGACGATGACCGATTTTTTGCTCTTGTGCGTGTACTCTATAGGGTCTTCGATGGTGATGATGTGTTTTGCCTGCTCCATGTTGATCTTGTGGATGAGCGCGGCGAGGCTGGTCGATTTGCCTGACCCTGTTGGACCCGTTACGAGCACTAAGCCTCTCGGATATTCAGCAAACTTCGTCGTAATCTGCGGTAAACCGAGCTGCTCGATCGTGAGCATTTCGTTTGGTATGAGACGAAGTGCTGCGGCGAGGTTGCCGCGCTCGTGAAATGCATTGACACGAAAACGCCCGAGGTCACCAAACGCAAAGCTAAAGTCGAACTCTTTGTCTTTGAGTAGTATCTGTTTCTGGTCTTCGTCGAGGATAGCAAATATGAGCGTTTCGACACTTTCTTCGTTGAGGATATCAGAGCCTGCCACAGGGATGAGCGAACAATCCACGCGGAGCATTGCCGGCAGCCCAACTTGTATGTGCAGGTCCGAGGCCTTTTTCTTCACCACTTCTTCCAAGAGGAATTCGATACGTTGCGCAGCCATTACTGTGCTCCTTTGCTTTTTAGCGATGAGGTACTCGGAATACGTGAGCAGGCATCAGATGTGCCTCTGGTGACTTGTATCTTTCGTTGTATGCTTTTCATGTTCCCACCTTATCTTAGTGTTACCTAGTTTCTATGCGCTGTTTGCGGACGCAACTCGGTTTATTTCTTGGATCGTTGTCTGACCGGCAAGCGCTTTCAGGTAACCGTCTTGGCGCATAGAGATCATACCTTGGCGCTGAGCTTGGTCCTGAATGTCAGTACTCGTCGCTCTTTTTAAGATGAGATCTTGTATCTCATTGCTAACGTCAAAGACTTCGTAGAGCCCCAGACGTCCTTTATACCCACCGGGCGACGAAGGTGAATCCGTTCCCTTGGTTAAAGTATAAGCGGTATCGCCTGCTAATGGCAAGCTCTCGTAACCGAGATCCTTTGCCGTGTCCAACATGTGCTCTTTGTCGGTAGGCAGCAAGCCTCCCAGCACCTCTTTTATGGCAGCCGTGTCGGCAGCATTGGATTCGTACGTCTCATGACTCGAACTATTGCGGCGAACCAGACGCTGACCAATCACCACGTGAACAGTGCTAGCGATAAGGAAAGGTTCGATACCCATGTCGAGCAAACGAGGTAAAATGCCCGCGGCGCTGTTTGTGTGAAGCGTACTAAACACGAGGTGACCCGTCAAACTTGCCTGTACGGCCAACTCGGCGGTCTCTCTATCTCGTATCTCACCGACCATGACGATATCCGGGTCCTGACGTAGGATAGAGCGCAGACCGCTACTAAATGTCAGGCCGACATCGGCATTGACCTGGATTTGATTGATCCCGTCCATTTTATATTCGACCGGGTCCTCAAGAGTGACAATATTAACGCCGTCGTTTTTCACCTCTTGGAGCAGTGCGTAGAGACTCGTCGATTTACCAGATCCGGTTGGACCAGATGTGAGAATCATGCCGTTCGTTCGTTTCAACCCCTCGCGAATGGTCCGGAGCGACCGCCCCGCATAGCCCATGTCTTCGAGCTTCAGACTCGTGCCCGTTTTGTCGAGCAATCGTATGACCACCTGCTCACCCCAAATCACGGGGCTCACCGAAATACGCAGATCAATGTCTTTGCCGGCAGTGCTTATCGTAAACTCGCCGTCCTGCGGTATGCGGTGCTCATCTATTTTGAGGTTGGCGAGAATTTTTATACGGGACACTAGAGGCGGTTCGGTGCTTTTGGGGAGCGACATTATCTCCCTGAGTATACCGTCGATACGACACCGAATTTTGAGGCTGTTTTTGAGCGGCTCAATATGCACATCACTCGCCCGGTTTTTCGCCGCATACTCTAGGATGGTCGAGAGCGCCTTGCTGATGGGCGAATCCTGAACAATGGTTGAGATTGATTCACGCTCGGCGGCTTTTTGAGCCGCTTTTTCCTCGGCCTGCGTCGTGTCTACCTTGATGTCTTGGCCGATTTGACCGATTTCACTCACGAGGTTATCGGCTATTTTTGCTTCGTACTGGTGCAAGATCTGTCGGATGCCTTCTTCACTAGCGGCATAGACTTTGAGCGGCCGACCGATACGATTGCTCAAAAAATCAACCGCCTGTACATTGTCTGCATCGAGCATGGCAACTGCAAGTTTATTTTGCATTTCTCCCAGCGGTACGGCCATATAGCGCTCGGCAATTTCCTGCGGCAGCAATTCGAGGATAGCAGGCTCGATCTTGGCTTCGAGCAAATTCACGTACGGCAGTTTGGAGACATGAGCAATCGTTTTTGTAAGTTGCTCATTTGTGATTTTGCCGCTGCTCACAAGCAAACTAAAAAGCGGCGTATTTGAATCTTTTGCTTGTTTGCGCAAAACCTCTAAATCTGCCCGCTTGAGGGCGTCCTCTTCGACCAGCTTGTCTTCAACTTGGCTCTGCGTGTCAACCGAGAGAACGCTCATGAGCGACCCCCATCCTACCGCTGCGTGCTATTAAACGGTGTTTGATTTGTGTCGCCGCCGAGCTCGGTCGTGCGCGCAATATTGAGACTATTACTATTAAAATATTTGCTGTCAGGTCGTTCAAAGTCAGGATTGATAGCATCGACGACCTCAACTGTTTGCTGCCTGTTTGCAGGAGTCACAAAAATACGGGTAGACGCGAGAAACGACACCACCGCACTGATAAATCCTATGAGTATGATGAGTGCTATATCTTTTTGTTTCATTACTTCACAACCTTTGACCCGATATTAAACTGCTTGGCCGGCTGATAATACGTCTCGGCATTGAGCGTGGTCGTTAGATTATCTTGTGAGCCGGATATATCGATATCTTTGAGCTTGAGAGGACGGATAGAGCGCTCCATCGCAACCAGCATATTCTGCAGCTTGCCGTAGTCGCTAGATACAGATAGCTGAAACGGCATCGGAACCGGTTGCGGCGTGCCGCTCACTTGGTTCGATGACTGTGTCACCTCGTCGTCCACACCCGTGATGCTGACGATTTTAACCTCTTGACTCGTCAGGAGTGCGTCGAGGCTAGTTGCTAACTGGGGGAAATCATAGGCACTGGGCAGCGCATCGAGAATGATCTTGGCGTTACTACCGTCTTGCGCGCCGCCACTCGCCGGATTGCCGCCGAGTACATTTTGTGAGGTTCCTACAAACGCCTCATACGATTGGTTGAGCTTATCTACGGCCTGTTTGTCGCTCTTGAGTTGATTGACGGCGATTCTCTTTTCTTTGATTACCCTGTTCTGGTAAGCGGCTTGGTTCATGAACGTTTTGGTCGCCACAAGTGAAAATATCGCAACAAACACCGCGATACTCACGATCACAACAACCGTTGTATTTGTCTTATCTACGAGAGCTCTTTTCACTGAAACGACGCCTGCCATGCTAGTTTCCTGCCTTAAATACGTTAGATTGGTTGGTGACGGCCCCCTTCGGTATGATGAGTTGCGGGGCTTCGGTCATTTTGAACAGCGTTGGCTCGTACTTGAGCGTGATGGTAAACGTTGCGCCTTTGTCATCGCGGGCAAACGAGCTGAGTACCACCTCGCTAAAGGCTTTCTGCGGCTGATTGCTTGCAGTAGTAATGAACTTGGTAGCCTTGAGAGTATCGGTGTAGGTACTGACCACGTCGAGCGTCGGTGCCGCCCCCCCGATGGTCATCTTTGATTCGGCAAAATTGACTCCGAGCTTGTTGAGACTTGCCTGGCTCGGTGTAACCTGTGTGATGAACCCGAACAAGCGACTTGCCGAAGGCTTGTCGTTATGCAAACCCGTCAAGGTACGTAGTTGGTTTTGGACAGTCAGAATCTGATCGAGGTCATCAATGTTTTTGATCTCTTTGGAATATTTTGTAATGTCGTCGTTGAGATCGCTGAGGCTTTTTCGCTGCACCACCTGCACATAGAAGAGCGAAAACAGCATAATCCCAAGTGAAACTGCGCCAACGACGAGTGCAATCGCAGCCATAAGATTTCGTGTGCGACGAACTTTTACATATTCGAGTTTGACATCAGGGAGGAGATTGAACTGAACCATTATTCGTTCCTCTCCGCCAGCCCTGCTGCAACACCAAACTGGTTTGAAACTGCGAGCAGTTCACTCTGCCGGTCAGAGGCAAACGACACATTGCGCCAAGCATTGCCTATCTCGACATTTACCCCAAACTTGTTCGCAAGATACAGGGGTAGTTCCGGAATAGATGAAGCTCCGCCCGTGACAATCATTCTCTCAAGCGGCTTCTCTGGATAGCGAGTCTGAAAAAATTTAACCGATTTATCTATCTCGCTCACGAGCATATCTATCGTACCGATAATCGCTTGGTAGACTTGGCCCTCTAGTTTATCTTTGCTGACGCCAAATTTGTAGACAAACTGCTGTGCCTGCTTTTCGTCTATGGTAAGGTTTTGCATAGCCGACCGAGTGATAGCCTCAATGCCGGTGGGGATTGAGCGGACCAACCGAGGCGCATCAGCGACTGTCACCACGAGATCTGTCGACATGTGACCCATGTCGAGCACAAGCTGCGGCGCAGCTGTCCCCGGGGGCACGAGCGCACGAGCGAGCGCAAGGCTATCCGGCTCAAAAGCTACCACGTTAAGCCCGATTGACTCAATCATATCGAGACGCTGCTCGATGAAGCTATTACTGACGCTGCTGAGCAAGATCTCAATCTTCGTCTTGTCTTTTGGCGAATCGCCGAGCACCGCCCAATCAATTTTGCTCTCTGCCGGAGGAGTCGGGATAAGTGACTCTGCTTGGTAGTGGATTGCTTTGCCAAGCTCGCCTGTCGGGACACGGTCAAAATCTGTTACCGTCGTAAAAACACGGTTGTTTGGCAGACCGACAGCGACATTTTTGGTCGACAGACGTGCCTCTGTAATGAGGTTTGCAATCGTCTGTGCTAGTTTTTGATGATCGCTTTTACTGTCGCTTTGTGCGACCTTACCATCTATCGGCACATAGGCATATTTGACAAGACTTCGTGTTGCGCCGCTACCCCGTAGTTCGACAACCCGTATACCGGTCGTCCCTATATCTAGTCCAAAGAACGATGATACCCCACTCAATATACTCATAATTACTCTGATTATAGCATGAGCATGATGCGTTTAGGCAAGTATTTTATTTTGTGCAGTTTTACGGAGATGCGAGCCGTACGCATTCTCATGCGTTAGGCCGTTTATGCGGCTACTTGGCTAGCCGAAGTATATGGGGAGTGACCGGGCCACTTACAGTATCGGTGCAAGTCCTACGTACGACGTAGGTTTGATCTCTGAAGCGTTGTTCAGCCAAAGTTCAGGGCTGTAGATGAACTCTTCTGCGGCCTGAGTGCCGTCCACCCAGTTACCGGCAGTACGCGTGAGGTATGCGCTTTTTGCGGAAACGGCACCAAATATTCGCAGTGGCGCATTGCACCTCCCCGTATCTGGGGGGTTGTCTTTGTATGTATACAGTCCGCAGCTATAAAAGCCGTCGTCTGCCCCAAACGTCCCGTGCATCTCTGTTACGCTGGGGTTCACGTAAATATTTTTCCCATATGCGTAGAGATGTGGTATCTGGGCTACCGTATCATATTGATACGTCAGGTCGCTATCTATGTAGAGGTCTATATCCCCCGGTACAAGCACAATCGTCATGTTTGCCGGCACAACACCCCCAATATGCAGACTTCCCGTACTATCATCACAGCTAAAAAGGGGAGCGCTGTCAGAATCAGGGCATCCAACTCCCGTGGGCTTTGCTGCTTCGTCTGGCAGACTGCGGAACTGACCACCGTATTCGCCCGTTCCCGTAGCCTGCACGCCCGATCCTGTATTGGCCAAGGATAAACCATACCCTCTACTCGATGCGAGTGGAGTATCGAGTCCCTTACCACTGATGAAATGCTGTATATTGCCTGTAGCCAGCGCCGCTACCTGCGAGTTGCCTCCCTTATACGGCGCCGCGTCGGCATTCCACGATATGATATCCCCGGTACCCTCGCTGCCACCGTTTGTGCCCGACCACACATCTCCTCCCGTAATCTGGAAATACGGCTGCCTGCCCACGAGCAATTTAGTCGACGACGCACAGGTTTTTCTCGTACCGTCGCTCAACTGCACTGTCCATGAAAGCTCATACTCACCCGCGGAATTGATGGTGAGACCCTTGTCATCAGACGTGATAACTGTCGTATTCGTGGCGGGGCTATTCGCATAGGTATAGCTCAGTGCGCCTGATTGCCCCGCGAGGTTAAACGTGATTTTCGGATTGGTGCTCGGACTCATCCCCCCATATATAGGGCTAATCGCCGCGGCCACGCTGAATTTAAATGGTTCCCCCACCGCTACTGTTCCCGGTACGGCAGGGTTACGACAGTAAATCGCCGTACTCGCCGGCGGCGGCGGAAAATACATGATACTATACAGCAAGCCGCTGTTCATGTAGCGGTGACTGGGGTCGCGGTAGCTCGCAAGATCTTTGTTGAGAACGTGTTTGCTAAACAGTACGATTTTGAGCGTGTTGTTGCTGTCGGCGCCGGGCGTTGCAGGGGCGTTCAAAAAGTCAGGATTAATCGTCGCCATAAACGCTGAACCGTCCTGAGGCGTCATGACAATCGGCCTACCATTTATCCATATCCCCACAAAGTCATCTGCGACTCCCTGTATCCTCAGCGCGCCTTTGGTCGGATCAGCCGGCCCCTTATTTAGTGTGGAGGTGTACAGGTCATAATCATCAGCCGTCAGTGAGAAATTTTTGCGTATCACCATGGTGCCATTGCTGTTTTTGCTGCCCTGCATGGCGTTGAATGTTGCAAAATCCATTTCGTTCCCAGTCGCCGGGTTTGTGGGGCTCGTCCATATGTGAAATGCATCCGTCGGTTCCGTCAGCCCCTCTGCCCGACCGCGCTTATCGCCATCGCCCGCTCGGTAAATCGCAAGGTTGTACATATCTTCAAACGCTTTGGCGCTTTTACCTTTGCGCCAGTTATAGCCCGCCGTCGGTGGCGTGGGACACGTACTGGTTTTGCAGTACACCTCGTTGTTGAGTCGAAACTTTTGCAAATACTGATAATTTTTGGTGTTTGTACCGGCTACCGTCCCTGTGTTGGCGAGCGTGCTCCACGCCGTCGGCAAATTGTGTGAAGTAGCAAAAGCGCCCGTGATACAGCCGTTGGCACTGCGCGCTTCAGCATCAGTGACGGCGCCCCCTGGCTCTACCGTCGGGATGTACGTCCCAAGATTGTTTGGATAGATGTATCCAGAAGGATTCGTATTATCCTTGTAGTAACTATCTGTATTCCCCAACACTTGAGGGACGCCGTATTTTGAAGCAAACGCGTTGAAAAATGTAGCCATGTCATTTGTAGAGTCCGTCAAATCCTGCTCGACGACCCCCGGATTCCACATGCCACCACATCCCGCCGCCTCAGCACGCGGCGCATGCGCTCCCTGCCAGAGCAGCCCGCAGGTAGCACCTAGGCCTACAAGCAACATCAGGCCGGCACGAGA
>CAZNLV010000007.1:0-33651 GCA_964574245.1 uncultured Candidatus Saccharibacteria bacterium | reverse complement strand
GGTGTGTGGTGGTTCGGGTGGATTTGAGGGGTGGGTGACGACGTGGGTCATGCGGGGCGTGAGGTCTTTGTCTAGGTAGTGCTGCACGATGAAGGGGGCTGAGCCGGCTTGATCAAAGCTCATCGTCACGACATCCGAGAGCGGTAGCCATTCGTGCGAAAACTCGTTCTCAGTTCTTTTAACTTCGTGATCAAACGTGGCCGCGTAAAGATCGATGAGCCCGTGGTAGCTTTTAGCAGGTGCGATAGTCTCGAGGAGGCCAATGTATTCGCCAGCGACGAGTCCGCGCGAGCGGGCAATCTGTTTGGCTGCTGTACGGCTGGGTGCGAGGAAAAAATGCAGGCCGCCGGGCAGCATGTATTCGTTGAGCTTGTCTGCGATAGCGGTCGTGCGACGTGAGAGCAGCACACGGTCGTCATTGACCACGAGAAACTGTATGAGCGCCCGAGGATAGTTCAGCGGTTTGCCCAAGTGGTAGCGAGCGTTGTAGAGCTGGGCTCCTCTGAGCGTGAGACAGTATGTCTGGTCATCTTTCCCTACCAGCCCTGCTTTGAGCAGCTTGCGCATATGATACATAAACAGACTGTGCTCCATGCCTTCGGGCACTAGCTCGGTAAAGCGACATTCTCCTTGGACAAGCCGACTAATGATTTTGTCCTGAATGTGGTGATCGGTAAAAGCAAGCGTCATAGATGACAGTATAGCTTAAACCAAGTAAAAATGTTTTTACTAGATTTATTTGTGGGTGTAACTATACTAGCCAGTGAGGTCAGCTGAAGTACGAATTTGCTCTATGCATCTCGCCAAGTAAGCGCTCACTCTGCGGCTAGAAACCGCTAGTCTCTTGTGGTGAGACACCCAACAATTCAGTAGTAGCGCACACCATAGCCTAGCAAGTATGCGGCTGTCCTCTATAGATGATCCTGAGCAGCCCCCTCGCCTCGGCGCATACGGTGTGCGCCCTAAGACAAGAACATGACAAGAAATTAAGGAGAATATAAAATGACCAAAACTATCATTGCTGAGAACCAAATCGGACTGCTCGTGCGCGGTGGACGTGTCGTCGAAATCCTAGAGAGCGGCGGCTACCGCACATACGGGTTTCGCAACGAAAGTATCGTGCTGTACCCGACTTTTGAGCAAACATGTGCGTATGCCGCGTTTGTCAAAACAAAAGATGCCGCTACTCTGACGGTAGAAGCGTCTATCGGAGTCACGGTAGTTGATGCAAAACGATTGTATGTGTCGGGAGCGGTCCTGTACGAGGTGGTCAGACTGGCCGTGACGCAGCAGTTACAAGCTTTTGCCGCCGATAAAACATTGAGCGAACTACTCGAGATAGCATTGAGCGTAGACGAAAAAGCGTTGGATGCAGCCATCGAGCCGTATGGGTTGCAGGCGAGGGTAGCCTTAGAGCCTATGGCACGTTTGCCGAGAAATCTGCAAAATGCCATCGATGCGCAAGAGGTTGCACGCCAGCGTGCCAAGGCTGAGCTGGAGGAGGCGCGTGGCCGCAGCGCTGTCATACGCCACTACGCCAATGTCGCGAAAGTTACGAAAGACAATCCTGACCTCTTGCGACTCTTGCTCGGTCAAAAGGCCAAATCTATCAATGTAGCTTTTGATGCGGTAGGAAAGGCAAGCCAGTGAGGAAACTGTATGTGACGCGTGGCATACCGGGATCAGGCAAAAGCACGCTGCTGCGTGCCGCCGGCCTCGAGCCTTACGTACTCTCGCCTGATGTCCTGAGGCTTGCAATGAGCGCTCCCACACTCGACGAAGCAGGCAAAGTCGGCGTATCCCCCAAAAACGATACGCGAGTATGGGAATTGCTGCGAGACATACTCGAAGAACGTATGGAGCGGGGTGAAGTAGTGGCAGTGGACGCGACGCATACCACCGCTCGGTACTACAACGAATATGCGCAGCTGGCATATCGTCACCGCTACGAGATGTATATCATCGATCTTTCAGGGGTATCTTTGGAGACCGCACAGCATCAAAATGAAGCGCGCGAAGCGTACCGCGTGGTCAACGACGACGCCCTCATAGAAATGCACAAGCGTCTCGCATCGCTGCCATTTCCAAAAGGCTGGCAGGTACTGCGTACCGCAGATGAAATTCAGGCGTCATTGCTGTTTCCAAAGCTTGATCTTTCGGGCTACAAAAGAGTCCATCACATCGGCGATATACAGGGTTGTTTTGCGCCGCTCGCGGAGTATTTCCTGCAGTTTCCGCTGCGAGACGACGAGGCGTATATATTTGTCGGCGATCTGCTCGACCGAGGTCAGGAAAACGACAAAGTGCTCGATTATGTCAGCCGCCAGCTTACAGGCAGAGACAACGTGTTTTTTGTCGAGGGCAATCACGACTTGTACATTTGGCAGTGGCTCCACGGCTGGCCCGTCAAAACGAGAGAGTTCAATGGCCGGACCCGTCGACAGCTCGAAGCGGCAGATCTGGACAAGCAGGCGGTTCGTACGCTGTTGCGTGCCATGATTCCGGCGCTGCACTACCAGTATGGTGGACGAGAAGTGTTGGTTACCCACGCCGGGCTCAGTACGCTGCCCGAAGATCTCGGACTCATCAGTGCACAGCAATGTATACGCGGTGTCGGCTCATACGAACAAGTTGGAGAGATTGACGATACGTTTGCGCAAACCACGGCGTCACAGGTGTATCAAGTGCACGGCCACCGCAATAGCCAAGACTACCCGCTGCAGTACAACGAACGGTGCTTCAATCTGGAGGGAAAGGTTGAGTTTGGAGGTTCACTTCGGTGTGTGCAGCTAACAGATACAGGCTTCACCCCATTTGAAATTTCGACGGCACAAAGCACCGCCTCGGCCAAAAACTCTGAAAATGCTCAACTTGTACGCGAGCTCCGCGCAAACCGACTTATCAGTGAGCGGACGCTGCCGGGTAATATCAGCTCGTTTCACTACCGGCCAGAAGTCATGTTTCAGAAAAAATGGAGCAAACAAACTACGACGACACGCGGGCTTTTTGTAAACACGCTGACGAGTGAAATAGTCATCCGTGCCTATGACAAATTTTTCAATCTGGGCGAAACGCGCCAAACCGAGTACGAAAGCTTGCGGCAGAATCTGAAGTTCCCAGTGAAAGCGTGGGTCAAAGAAAACGGATATCTGGGGCTTGTCGGGTACGATGGCAGCGCTGGTGATCTCGTCTTTGCCTCCAAAACGACGACGGAGGGTGACTTTGCGACGTGGTTTCGTGAGCTTTTCGAGCGGACCATTTTGCGTACACCTGAGAAACGCGACTACCTCATGGATTACCTTGAGAAGCATAATGCGACGCTGGTGTGCGAGGTAATTTTGCCGCGGCTCGACCCTCACATCATCCCATATCAAAAGGACAAGATCGTGCTGCTCGAGCTCATACAGCGACAGCGCAGCTACGAGGCGCTCTCAGAAGACGAACAGTCTTGCTTGGCGCAAAAGCTCGGCATGCCCATGAAGAAAAAGGCGGCCATGCTCGCCGACTGGACCGCTTTCGATGAGTGGTACAGGAGCGTCCAGGGCATGGAGTATACGCTTGACGACAAACCGATCGAGGGATTTGTACTCGAAGATGCGGCTGCTTGGCATGTCAAAATAAAACTCGACTACTATGCATTTTGGAAACAGATGCGTACTAGCCTCGATAACCTCAAAAAGGGTAAAACACCGAGGGTGCCCGCACACTGCAATTACCCAGAGGAAGCTAAAAAGGTGATCGCGTACATGCAGACTTTGCCGCCTGAACTTTTGGCGAGCCTGCAGATCATAGATCTCCGGCAAATGTATATTGCCTCTCGTCAAGCCTAGACGGGTACAACGTCGTTATGCGCGGTGAAGCGAGCATGTCTACAGTGTAGGCCTAGGAGGCAAGGAAGAGACACTGCACATATGCCTTTGCTCTACTCGTAGGCCTGAGTAGTTCTGCGGACGGGGCTACACGGAGGCATGCGGGGCAACCACAAGATTGCTATGCTGACTTCATGGATATAGTACTCATGCTTATCATGCTGCTGTTTGGCTCATTTGGCGGCTTGCAAAGCAAGGCAGCGGCAAACGCTGAAGACACGCAGCGAAGGGTGGCGGTCTCTATGATGTAGGCGGCAATTAACGAGTATCAGGCGAATAACCAAGGAATTTTGCGAGCAGATCAGAACTACATAGCTGTACGTTTCTCGGCCAAATCTCGGATAATCGGGCGAGCGGTGCGAGTGCTGTTTGGGCGTATACCTATGCTACTGCGGGTATCGATGCCAAAGACACCATAAAACCTGGTTGCGCGTCGATTGCGACGGCGGGCCAGTGACACGAGGCTTCAGCGTTTCAACCCTACTCAGTTCCGGCGAACGCTACTGTCTCGACGTATAAACCTCAGAAAAATAGCCGTTAACCAATCTGATAAAGATCAGATCTTTACCTCTGGAGGAAAATGCGAGTTTGTTTGGGGGGAGTTGAAATAACAGGGCTTATATCTACTTCGTGCGAGCTTTTAATGTATGAGGTTTCATCTTTCGTTTCAGCATTTTTTTCTTTTTTTCATTTCTGCTCTAGGATTTTTGCTTTTTCTTTTTGGTGGTCTGATTGGCTCAGAGAATCAAAAGCATTCGGCAGACTGGTATACTAGTATGAGTGCATAGCGAAGCGATACTTTTTTTGGCGGTGGGAGCTCTCCTAGCTGGTAGTGTGCTTACGGCGCTGGCTGCGGTGCGGCTCAGCGTGCCATTTCTGGTGATATTTTTGGGCATAGGGATGCTACTCGGTGCAGATGGGATGCATCTGTTCCATCTGCCAGATGTCGAGCTAGTCAGAACTGTCGGCGTGGCTGCGCTCGCGCTGATATTGTTTGAAGGTGGCATGTCGACCTCATTTCGGCGGCTGCGTACTGTCGCACGGGCGGCGGTGTTGCTGAGTACAGTTGGAGTCGTGGTGACGGCGGTTGGCGCGGGCCTGCTCGCACACTGGTTGTTTGGGTGGCCTTGGCTGGAGTCTTTCCTTCTCGGAGCGGTTGTGTCGTCGACGGATGCCGCTGCCATATTTGCCACGCTTCGGCAGACGCAGATCCGGCGATATACCGCTCGGGTGCTCGAGGCAGAATCTGGGCTGAATGATCCTATGGCGATAGCACTGACGCTGGGTCTTATCACGTGGGTTTTACATCCGGCAACAGGAGCGGGTGCATTCTTGGTGCTTCTCGCCCAGCAACTGGGTATCGGGCTGATAGTGGGAGCAGGTATGGGATTTGGGGCTATGAAAATATTTTCACGGATGCCGACCTCGGTTGGTTCTTTTGCTCCTGTGGCTTCGCTGGCAACGTGTGCGCTCACCTATGGACTGGCGGATGCGTTGGGCGGCAGCGGGTTTATGGCGGTGTATTTGGTGGGGCTCGCGATCGGTAGTACACCTTCTCGGTACCGGGGCCAGTTGACAGTTTTTCATGAGGGGATAGCCTTTCTGTCGCAGGTACTGCTATTTGTCATACTTGGACTCTTTGCGGTGCCTCACGATCTCCTGAAGGTAGCATTGCCCAGTTTAGCGCTAGCGCTGGGGCTTGTGGTTGTCATTCGACCCCTAGCCGTGTGGGTTGCGACGTGGCCGCTTCGTTTTACTAGCCCAGAGCGACTCCTCGTCAGTTGGGCGGGGCTCAAGGGGGCGGTGCCCATCGTATTTGCAACCATCGTACTTGCCTCGGGTGTGCCTCACGGCCGTATGATATTTGATGTTGTGTTCTTCGTAGTCATCCTCTCGACAGTGCTACAAGGTACAACACTGACATGGTTTGCGGCCCGTCTCGGGCTTATCGAGCCACCAGATGTCCCTGCTGCGCATGCCCCACTGAGCAAACCAGCGGAACTTATGATGATCATTCGCCCGAGCTATTCTATTGCCGGTGTCATGCTCAAAGAAATCGGACTCCCGCCGTGGGCGAGAGTGGCCCGTGTGGTACGAGGTAAGCATAAAAGGCAACTGCGGGCCGATATGGTACTCGAAGCTGATGACGTTATGTTTGTTACCTACCCGCCAGATTTACAACCAGAGCTCGACGATGTTGTTTCCCGCTGGCGACGACGCATATAGCCTGTAGCATCAAATGCTGAACTCTAAGCTGAGCTTGTGGGCGGCTGGATAAAAGACCGGCTATTGCTAGACCATCGCAGCGCTGGCGTCGTGGGCGTCGACTTTGTGGTTTTTGATGACGAGGAGTACGACTACGGCCGCGAACAAGGCTAGACATGCGCCGACCCGTAAGCCAGCCTGGTAGCCGTTGACCTGCGCAACGAGCGGTGAGACATGAGATGCGATGTGGTTTTTGACGGTACTAAAGGCAACCGCCGAAAGTATGGCGAGCCCGATCGAACCGCCGACCTGCTGCGATGTGTTGAGTATGCCCGCAGCTAAGCCAGAGAAGTGTTTGGGGACACCTGAGGTAGCGGCAAGCGTGCCCGAGACAAAAGTTAGGCCCATACCGAGAGCGCACAGTGCTAGGCCGGGGAAGACATTGGCCCAGTACGTACCGCCAACTTTCATGGTTGCGCTGATGGTAAATAGTCCGGTTGCGAGGAGGAGAGGTCCGGCGAGCATGAAGGGCTTGTAGCCGATTTTACCGACCATACTCGAGACAAATGCAGAGGTGGCCCCAATGATGATGGTAATGGGCAAGAAAGATATACCTGCTTTGATCGGCGAGTATCCGAGTACATTTTGCAGATACAATGTCATAAAAAAGAACATCGAAAAGAGGCTACACGCGATCCCCAAGAAAGCCAGATTACCGCCGGCTACATTGCGGATTTTGAAAATGTCGAGGGGCATCAGCGGTTCTTTGGTTCGTCGTTCATTGAGCACAAAGAGGACGAGCAGCGCAGCGCCTGCGCCGATAAAACCCCAGACTTCGTTCGATCCCCAGCCAACGATTGGCGCACGGGAGAGCCCATAGACGAGCGACATCAAGCCGGAAGTTGCAAAAACGGCGCCGAAAACATCGAGTTTGGGGCGCTTGGTTTCTTCGCCGAGGTGAGCAGGGATGAGGCTCATCGACATACCGGCGACGATCAGGCCTATCGGTACGTTGACAAAGAAGTTCCAGCGCCAGTTGAGGTATTCGGTCAAAATACCGCCCAGCAAACCGCCGACCGCGCCGCCGCCGGCTGCGACACCGCCCCAGACGCCCATGGCTTTGTTGCGTTCTTTGCCTTCACGAAATTCTGAGAGTACGATCGAGAGAGCAACAGGTGACATCAGCGCGCCGGTCATGCCTTGGATGGCTCTCGCGATGATGAGCTGTGTCTCAGTTTGCGCGAGACCGCAGAGCAACGATGCGATGGAAAAAAGTGCGACAGCGATCGTAAAAAGTTTCTTGCGTCCAAATATGTCTGCCGCGCGGCCACCCAGTAGGAGCAGCCCTCCAAAGGTCAGCGTATAGGCCGTCACGACCCACTGAAGATTGTTTGGTGAAAAGTGCAGATCTTTTGAGAGTGATGGCAGCGCGACATTGACGATCGAGACGTCGAGCACGACCATAAACTGTGCGATTGCGAGTAGTGCCAGTACGGCCCATTTATTTTCTGAGTGTTTTTGGAGTTTTCTGTGCAGGTGTTTCATTGATTCCTCATTTGATGCGATAGTTCCCTGTAGCATAGCAGACCATGCGAATTTTATGAAAATCCTTTTAGCACTCTAGACATTTGAGTGCCAAAAGGATATACTTGAGTGGCCGAGGATAATGGTAGTGTAAACCCCAAATAACCATTGCAAAGCGACTAGGTATTGACTTTTATAACATCATATGTTAACCTAAAAGTACAGCACCTCGCTTGGATCATCCTCGCGAGGTCTTTTTATGAGTAATGCACAGCGACGTTTAGTACTTATAGACGGAGAAAACCTGACCTATGGACTCAGGACTCTTTTGGCTGAGCCAATCGGTGATAAATTTGGTCGGGAGAATGAAAAGGCGCCTCGTTCAGTACTAAATGGATTTGCTTTTCGCGCCCTGATCGAGGAATTATTAGAAGACCAGCTACCAATCCAGATTATTTGGTTTGGGGCTCGGCTGCGCCAATACGATCAAAACGAACAAATCCTCGCTAAGTCAAAGGCTGCGATTGCACTTCAGGCTGGTTTTATGAATATGCTGCAGAAACAACAGATTCAGTTTGTAAAAGTTGGAAATTTGCGAGCTAGGGAAATGGAAGCTTGCAAGGAATGTGCGCATATAGAATGGAACCTGATAGAAAAGGGTGTCGACGTTGGTCTTGCTATACGCATGATAGCTGAGGCAAACTCTGATACGGAGCTCGTTATCATTAGCGCTGACACCGATCTGTTGCCGGCATTTAAAATGGCAAAAAAAATGGGTGCGCGTCTGATGCATGTTGGGTACGAATATCGGCCAATCGCCGCGCTGTCTATGAATGCTGATTCAACGAGAATCATTACGCGACCAATGGCGAAAAAATATAAAGAATTAACACTTGAGGGTATATGAGCAAACGTGATTATTATGAAGTGCTTGGCGTCGGACACGACGCCTCTGCAGATGAGATAAAAAAGGCCTTTCGGCGCAAAGCAATCGAGTTGCACCCAGACAAACAAGGTGGCGATGAGGTGAAATTCAAAGAAGTAAATGAGGCCTACGAGGTGCTCAAAGACCAAAGCAAGCGTCAGCGCTACGACCAGTTCGGCCATGCTGGAGTGGGTGGGGCAAATGGTGGCGGTGGCGGCAACCCATTTGGTGGTTTTGGCGGCGAATGGTCGGGCCAAAATGTCAATTTTGACTTTGGTGATCTCGGTCTCGGTGACATATTTGGCAGCTTTTTCGGTGGGGGTGCCCAAGGACGCGGGCAGCAACAATCAAGAGGCAATGACGTCGAGACTCGGGTCGAAATCAGTTTTGATGAAGCGGTCTTTGGTACCGAAGTATCCCTGCGGCTCAATCTAGACGACACCTGTAGTCATTGCCACGGTACGACGGCCGAACCGGGGTACGAGCTCAAGACATGCGCCAAATGTGACGGTCGTGGCCAAGTTGTGACTGCTGTCAGGACTATTTTCGGCAATATTCAACAAGCAGTCGTGTGTCCGGAATGTCACGGCAAAGGCAAAGCACCGGAGAAAGTCTGCTCAGTGTGTCAGGGTAAGGGCACCGAGCGCAAAGCCCAGGATGTGCAGCTCAAAGTCCCGGCGGGGATTGATGATGGGGCGACAATACGCCTGCGCGAACGGGGTGAAGCGGTGGCAGACGGCCCTCGGGGAGATCTGTACGTCCATATACGGGTGCGTGCACACAAACGATTTACGCGTGAGGGGGAATTGATCCTGAGTGATGAGCATATCACTATGGCCGATGCGGCGCTCGGCACTGAAATCGACGTCGATACTGTCGATGGACCGGTGCGCATGAAAGTACCTGCCGGCACGCAAAGTGGTAGCGACTTTAAACTGAGCGGCCACGGCGTGCCGCACTTGCAGCGTGATGGCCGGGGCGCACACATTGTCACCATAGTGGTAGATACTCCAACGAAGTTAAGTAAAGAGCAACAGTCCCTTCTCGAGCAGTTCCGCGCTACCCCCTCCAAACGGGGATTTTTCTAGGCTTCACGTTACGCGGTAAAAAGTTTTCACCAACATATCGAAAGTGCTGTACATGCATGCATTGTCTGTACGCCAAAAGCGCCGTAAAAGTGTTTCTTTTTTGTTGTGGAGTAGGCATAATGAAGTTATGTGTAAGCTCAAGCGGGATCAGCGCGGCCTCATCACCATGGAGCTCTTTCTCCTCATCATCTTTGCAGTCATCATCTATTTTATCTACAAAAAAGTTCAAAGCGCTCAGCACTAGTGTTGCTAAAATTGCAAAAATGTGCTATTTTACTTTGAGTGAATAGTACTGAATCCCGGTTGTTGGTAGGGCTACATCTTCCCGGTACGTATACAGAATATCCGGGGGATTCTTTTGTTGACATCAGGCTCGATAAGTGGGGACGCGCAGCGCTTATACACGGGCTACTGGAAGCCGGAGCAGAAGTGTTAGTTTCGAGAGGAAATGAGGCTTTTACAGAAACAGATGTACTTGGTGGAATAGTAAAGTCTGTGGGAGATGGGGTTGAGCTAAGCTTGGGACGCTGGGAAAAAGGTAGTGTGAACGTCGTACGTAATATAACGGCGGTTATAGGAGGGGGCGTGCCTGAAATGAATCACCCCAAGGTCAGGAAAATAGCTAGCGATAAGCTGAATACAAATATTTTTCTCAGGGAACTGGGGTTAGCCAAGCCATTTGCTCCTTGGTCCCCCGGTGAAGATTTGAGTGCTGCATTTGACGTCATTCCCGACGATGAGGTGGCACTGAAGCCGACTAGTGGTAAACGGGGGCAGGGCGTCGTCCTTGGTACAAAGGCAGAGGTTGCAGCGTACATCTCTGAGGCCGGCCTCACTGGTGCTTTTTTGATAGAGCAGCGCCTTAGGACTAAGCCGCTCGAGGGTCTTCGCGGACGTGATCCTGTAGAGCAGGAAAAAATTAAGGCAGCTCGAAGTGTGGGGTTGGCAAGTGAACTAAGGGCGTATACTTTTGGGGTTGATGGTGCTGAGCAGAGTAATCACTTTGTCCTCCGCGTGGCTAAGCCGGGTACAGAAAAACTCGGCGATGATGAATGGGTATACATAGATCAAGCTTCGGTGCCCGAAGAAACCCGCAGTTCAGCACGTGCAATAGACATGGCTTTGCAGCAAAAAACCGGAGTACGGGAGACGCATCTAGCAATTGACTGGACAGAACTCGACAGCGGTCTATATGTCCCGATGGAGATAAACGCAGGTGAGCCGCAGCTTGTGTATAAGGAAGATGACCCATCGACAGCCGCAGTACACGTTGATCGAGTGGTAAAACAACTTATGCGTGCCGCGGTGCACGGTGTATAGTGGAAGAACGAATGGACATACCTATCATTTCCGTAACTGGTACCAAAGGCAAAACCACAACAGTCGCGGTGATTGCCGATGTGTTGCGCAGGCTAGACCGTAATGTCCTGAAGGTTGATACCACGGGGCATTTTGTGAATGGAGAACGCCGCAGCACACTCGAAGATTCCAAAAATACTTGGCGGCTAGTACCGAGCGTCTGTCCCGGCCGGTACCTGTGGGAGTTCCATGCGCATCCTGCGTTGCGAGATAACGCTGCCGCTGTGCTGGAGTGCTCCCTCGGCTCGAGCGCAACACCAGGGCTTGGCTACCGCTCCCATAAAGTCGGCGTGTTTTTGAATGTTTTCGAAGATCATATAGGCTCCTCGTCACGTATTCAAAGCAAAGCTGATATAGCGACGGCAAAACAGTTTATATTTCACCGGCTCCATATCGAGAACTCATATGCTGTTTTCAATGCGGATGATGCGTATGTGACCGGCAAATTACAGGTGGTACCACACCAGCTTGCTCCCACGGATGCGCTGATACCGTGCGGGATAACGTTTAGTGAATTTCCCTTGGAAGATCACCTCAAAAACGGCGGTTCAGCTGTCACAATCGATGATCAGAAGCGCGTAGTTATACGGACACAGGAGCGTGATACTATTGTTGCCGACCTGAAGCGAATTCCATGGACTTTCGACGCGACCTTTATGCCGTCTGTATGGAATATTCTATGCGCGGTAGCAGCGGTGTATGCGATGTATGACAAAAATCTTCCAAGTGGCGTTAGCGAAGCGTTTGAATCAGTTCGGCTTGATCCTTATGGCGGCCGGTTGACTATTCTTCGCTCATCATCAGGGGTGCGGATACTGGCAGATTATGCTCATGAAAAGGTTTCGCTCGCGACAGTGGCGGATCTAGCGAAGACGATGGTACAGCCCGGGGGCAGAGTGATTGGAGTAGTACGCCTAGCTCATGATAGGACCGATGAACTGATGCGTGAGACTGGCCGTGTCGTCGGCGCATCATATGACTCTGTCGTCGTGTATGAAAAAATCGATGGACATTTGCGCAAACCGAAGCGGATGCCCGAAGGCTCGCGTTTTCCCCAGATAGTCGGGAGGACATCGGAGATTTTTGCCGGTGGCGCGAGTGAAACAAACACTAATGTACGGCGTATACTCAGAGAAGATGAAGCGCTTGAGTATGCCGCAAGTATTGCGCGGCCGGAAGACGTGGTAGTAGTGATTGTCAATGACGATATACGCCAGTCGATTCAATTTATCAAACGTAGCTTTGAGGCGGAATTTGTATGACAGAATCACGGCAAAAAACCACAATCGGACGTGCGGAAAAGGTGGATCTACTTGACTTCCACATGAGCGACATCCCGGCAAAAGTGGATACAGGGGCTGATTCAAGCTCGATATGGGCAAGCAGCATCGAAGAAAAAGTAGACGGTCTGTACTTTGTATTGTTTGGGCCCGGACATTTGGCGTACACGGGCAAGGTCCAGCGGTTTACAAAGCCTGACTATAGTATGACCCGTGTTGCCAACTCTTTTGGTCACAAGGAGCTCCGGTACAAAGTAAAACTCCGGCTTGGAATAAAGGGCCGGGTGATCCGGGCTACCTTCACCCTGTCTGACCGCTCGGAAAAAACCTACCCTATTTTGCTTGGACGGCGGCTTCTCCACGGAAAGTTTATCGTCGATGTTACGAGCGGTGAACCGCTGCGTGAAATCGAGCAAGAGAAGCGAGCAAATCTGGAACGTGAGCTCGAGGAACTCCAAACCCAAAATCTGCGCAAAGACGGGCTGCGTGTCGTCATTTTGTCAAAGGGCCCGGCAAATTATTCTACAAAACGGCTCAAACAAGAAGCCCTGCGTCGGGGCCATGACGTACGCATACTGAACTACGCAAAATGCTATGTGACACTGGAAAGCAATAAGCCGGTTATACGATATGCAGGCAAAGAAGTCCGCGATATTGATGTCATTGTTCCCCGGATTGCCGCAAATCTGACAGCGTACGGTTCTTCGATCGTTCGCCAGTTTGAGATGCAAAACGTTTTTACTACCACCACGTCTATAGCAATCGTTCGTTCGCGGGACAAACTGCGTAGCACACAGCTTCTCGCCAAGGCTGGTGTGGGTATACCCAAAACAGTTTTTGGTCGAGAGACGGCAGATCTCGATGATATTTTGGATCAAGTCGGCGGGGCGCCCGTTATCATCAAGGTTGCGCGGGGTACGCACGGAAATGGAGTGGTGCTCGCAGAGACGCGCAAAGCGGCGAAAGCGGTTATGCAGGCATTTTATGTCGAAGGCGTCAGCTTTATCGTCCAGGAGTATATCGCCGAAAGCGCAGGAGCAGACATACGTGCTTTTGTAGTTAACGGCCGGGTGGTGGCAAGTATGAAGCGTCAGAGCCTAGACGATGATTTTCGCTCAAACCTGCATCAAGGAGGCGAAGGTTCCGCGGTGAAATTATCTGATGTCGAGCGTAAAACAGCTCTCAAAGCAGCCAAGGCCATGGGCCTCGCAATCTGCGGTGTCGATATGATGCGAAGCGAACGCGGTCCGTTAGTGCTGGAAGTGAATTCAAGCCCTGGGTTTGGGATAGAAAAAATTACCGGTCACAATGTGGCGGAAAAAATCATTGAGTACGTTGAGCATCATGCCAAAGGTGGCCGGCGTAAAGACAAAATAGGTGCGTAGAAATGGCTAGAGTTCCGAGAACACACCGACGACTTCTGGGAGTTCTGGTTGGGTGCTGTGTCTGCTTTGCTACACTTGTCTTGATTCTGCGGATTGACATGCCTAGGCTGGTCACGAGTCGCGCCTCATTCAAGCTACTTGTTGCGAGGACACCCAAGGAGCGCGCAAAAGGTTTGGGTGGTCGGAACTCTCTTGCGCAAAATGAAGGCATGCTGTTCATCTATAAGCACGCAGGCAAAGAGTGCTTTTGGATGAAAGGCATGAAATTTGATCTAGATATACTATGGCTTGATGTTCAGAAAAAGATTGTGCATCTAGAACAGGGCGTGTCACCCCGCACGTACCCCGCTCTTTTTTGTCCGGATACTCCTGCTCAATATGTGGTAGAACTGAACTCAGGAACGGCAAGTAGGAATGGGCTTTCGCTTGGAGCTACGGTGAAAATAGAAAACTTGCCCTCACCGACACCCCAAGCTCCACTCGACTAAGGTGTATAGCAGAAAAGGTGCACAGTGCGTATGGAACGTGCACCTCCCTGTAGCTTCTGCCAAGTGGGGTTCCTAACTCGACATTGTCTTCGAGATGGTAGCCATCCAATCACTCCTGAGCATCAAACGGCTCACTGAGCGCGAGACTAGCATGAACTAGCTCGCTAGGTTAGGAAGATTGACTGTCCCGATCTAGACGTAATCGGTTGCTGAGATCTTCAGCCTTGTCTTTTGCCTCACCGCGTGCTTTGATCGCCTTGCCGTGCATCTCCTGTGTCTTATTGCCGGTCATTTTGCCCATTTGTTCTTTGGTGCGTCCGCTGACTTTATCACTCATGTCACTCATACTGTGCCCCTTGGTTAGTTGGTTATGCTACCAATCTTCGTAAAGCGCGATTGATAGTACCTACCAGTAAACACCTCTTTGACCGCGTCGGCTGTAAGCCGTGCTAAAGTGCGCGTGTGAGCTACCTCGCAGACATACCATGGTAGCCTATCTATAATCTTTGGCAGTATGATTCGTTTATTACTCCTATTTCCAAAATTACGTAGGCTAGTGCTAGTAGCTGTGCTTGCTCGCAGTTTGTACAAACTGTATAAACAATTGCGGACAACCTCGTAGTTGTTTGCTGCCAACCACATGGTAAAAAGACATCGGTCTTTCATCTGGGTAATGGGCAGGAGTACGGTGGTTTGATTCGACTCTAGTGGATAGTATCACGCCCGTCGAGGTCAGTAGCGCCGCGGGTAACCACCATGCGCGCCCCTGATATAGGTGAGCATTATGTTATAGTGGGATTATGAACGGCATGATCTTGCCTGCGATAGTTGTACTAGTGCCGGCCTTGGCTGTGGCGGTACTGCGGAGCAGTGGAGCGATGGTATTTTTGAGCGTTTGTCTCGGTAGTGTCCTTGCGACATATGTGGCGGGCGATGCGAGCAGCATCCTTTCGAGTGCGACGCCGGACAGCGGTGTCACAGCTATGCAATGGGCTCAACTCGGCCTACTCGTTATCCCTGTGATTGCAACAGTGGTGCTTACTCGCAAAAAGGCCAAAGGCAGCAAGTTTGTGCTCGGTATCGTAGCGGCCCTAGCGGCGGGAGTCCTCCTAGCACTTCTCGCAGCACCCTACATGACCGAAGACATGCGCTCGGCACTCACCGATAACGAGTTATGGCATCAGATAGAAAACTTGCAAACAGCGGTTGTTATAGGCGGGGCGGTTTTGGTGCTCGGAAATCTTTTTATGACCCGTTACAAACCTGAACCAAAAGAGAAAAAGCATAAGTAGTGGACGGATCCCCTTGAGCCTAGAGCGCAAGAGCTCGGTAAGGGTCCAGTGAGGCTTAGTTTTGCTCGCGTACTTCACTGGGCGCGAAACAAGTGTCTGTGCGCAGTTCCGCTGGCGTCGAACTCACGCCACGGTATATTTTTCTTTGAAAAATCTGCGCCTGTGAATCCAAGCTCACCAAATAACCATATAAAAAGCTCCTTAAACAGGAGCTTTTTATATGGAGGGCCCAGTGAGACTCGAACTCACGACACGAGGCTTAAAAGGCCTCTGCTCTACCGACTGAGCTATGGGCCCCTAATGAGATAAACCTACGGTTTTTCTCATCGGTCAGTCGGCAATACCGCCTTTTTGCGGGGCAAAAAGCAAGCTGACCTGCTGTTTTCCTTTCCAGCGCCGATGGTGGAGGTGGGGAAATTAACTCCTTACATTATCGATATTTTCACTAAAAAGTCAACCATAAGAATAATATCCTACACGACATCGTACTACTATGTGCAAATCTACGATATAATAAGGTTTGTATTTCGAGTCAATGACGGGAGAGCGATGCAGTCAAAAATGCACATGATAATCCAAGGAGTACGGCGGCTAGGGCCAACTTTTGCGGTCGGCTGCGGTCTGTTCATAGGCATAACTTTCCTAGTAACCGCTCTTGGCGCGCACGGCGTACTCGACTCGACATCACTTGTGCATACAAATGCGCTACAAACAACTGAGCCAAAATATTCTGACGATGAAAGCGTAATCCCAATCGACCTACCAGATCTGATAGACCGAGCAAAAAAGGCAACGATTTTCACCGGTACGGCCGTCTATGGTTTTAACAGAGCGGTCGCTCAGACAGTTCAGAACACCGGTAGTGAGGCAGCTCACCTCAGTCTTGCAACGCTACGTGGCATAGGCAGTGGAGCGAAAGCGGTAGCTGGTGGCACGGTACGTGTCGGTAAGGCTGCGGTGCGTACACCCGGTAACATCGCAGGTGCTATCACACACAAAGCAACGGCCAGTGCCTTCATCGCCCCTGCAGTCAATGATACTGCATCGCTCCCTCAAATAGATTCCAAAACAGCGGCTGCGGAATTTGAACGTCTCAGTACCGTGCAGCGTGAGCAGATAGAAAAACTGCTCGCCGACCAAGCAAAAGCCAACGAGCGACTCGACGGCTCAGTCGTCGCTGGAGACCCCGAACACGGTGGCTACCCAAGACAGTGGGACGCCGCACCGCAGGATAGCCTCGTCGATAGTTGGGGCATGTATAGCCGTGAGTGCGTGAGTTATGCGGCGTGGAAGGTGCACCAGACCTACGGCACCATGCCATACTGGGGCGGCATAGGTAATGCAAACCAATGGGTCCGAAACGCTCAGAATTTCGGAATCCCAACAGGCAAAATACCACAGGTTCATTCCGTCGCAATCTCTATGGCAGGGTATTACGGCCATGCAATGTGGGTAGAAAAAGTGAACGGAGACATGATCTATATCAGCCAGTACAACTACGATCTGCGCGGCCACTACAGCGAAATGTGGGTTGATGGCCGTAACTTTACCTACATCTATTTCCGCTATTAGCAAACAGTATAGTCCATGAACAAATAGAGGACGATCTCTTGTGGGCAGATGTAAAGAAATGTCGCTTCGAGGGTACACGGTGAGGAGCTGCGGAATAGCTGAGACTGCACAAGGCGCGGGTGCATGGTAGGCTGCATTTGGGGTGAGATTTTACGGTAGTGTTTTTCTGGGTATGATTTGCTGTATAATGACGCTTATCGTTATAAAATGTAATCCAAGGAAGACTCTACTATGTCGACGAATACACTAAGAAATAAGGGGTTCAGTCATCATTTTCTGTTGCCACTGCTCGCGATTTTGGGAGTGGCTGGTGTCGGGTTCTACATGCTGAGTATAGGTAGCGCTGCGACAGGAGACGCATCAGGGCGGAAAGCCCTTCGAGCGGCAGATTTTATCGATTCCCAAGGTGTCGTTGCGCATCTCGATGACGAAACGTACAATGATAAAAATAGCGTCCTCCGTTCTCTGCAATATGTGGGAATCCATAATGTCAGAAGCAACAGCTCAGGATCTGGGCCAGTGAGAGAATGGCTTGCGAAAAATGGTATCTCATTTAACTACTCGACTACGACACCAAAAAATCAACCATTGTCACAACACCTAGGCGATGTCGACAACGCTATTGATAAGCGGGTTGTCAACTTGCTCACCCAGCCGAGTTCGGGGGCAAAATATGCCAAGACAACAGCTTCAGTAGAGCCGTTTAACGAGTACGATAATAAGCCAGACAAAGACCCTCACTGGGATGACACGATTGCCTATGCGCAAAAAAAACTATGGGCTGCTAAGCCGCGCCTTGCAGCAGTCAATCCCGATGTAAAGATTTTGGGCCCTTCGGTCACAGGGTTCCGTGCTGTAGAATCCGCACAAAAGCTAAAAGCCAAGGGGCTCGATAAATACATGGACTATGGCAACGTACACTCGTATTCGGGAGGAGAACCGCCAGAAACCACACTCGTACCCGGTGATGGGTTAGATGGATTCGTGGTTACAGACCTCCCCAAAAATGCCGATGGTATTACAGAAAGGCTGCAATTATACAGTTCTGGGATATCGGGCAAAAAGCGAGTCATTGTGACAGAGACTGGCTACCATGATTACGCTCAGCAACCTAAAAACCTCCATCGTTATACAGATCCAAGGGCAGTAGCGGTGTATATGCCGAGACTTTACCTAGAGAATTTCCGTATTGGTGTGCTCAGGACGTATGTATATGAGCTGCTCGATGAAAAGAAAAACTCCAAAGAATACGAAAAACACTTCGGTCTTTTCGGTCCAGCCGGAGCCTCTGCCCCTAAAGCATCTGCTCAGGCAATGCATGCACTAAATAGTGTCTTGAGCGATGACGCCAGGGGTGCTGACACCTTCACTACGGAAAAATTAAAATATAGCATAAAAGACAAACCAGAAAATGTCAAAACATTGTTGCTGCAAAAGAAAAGCGGAAAATTCTACCTAGTCATTTGGAAAGGTGAGAAAGTCTGGGAACCAGGTAATGGCCCCGGGCTCGGGAAATATTCAGCGCCCAACAGACCGATGACACTGAAGCTAACATTTGCCAAAAATAGAAGTGTCAGTGCGTACAACAACGGAGATGATAAGAAAACTGCCCTTGGGAGCGGCAAAACCGCCTACAATATATCTGTTAGCGCTCGACCGACGATACTTGAAATACAGTAGGCATGGCTTAGGGTCGATGATAAGGATTCCTAGCTAACCGTATTCGCTGAATGCATGCTCGGACTGGCTCCTCTCTTGGTGGTATTAGCTTGTATTGCTCTGAGGCGCCTACCCGGTACTTGCTCTCTGAAATGATGGGGATTAAGCAGTGGCTGTCAGTGTTCAGGGCCTACGACATGGGTCTATGAGCATCTGCATGCGGTTGGCGATGCAAAGTCGAACAGGTGCGCGCCGTAAGGGCTGCGCGGCAAATTGCAATATGGCTACAGGTCGAAATTACCTTCGCGTTCTGGTTGGTGCAAAATTTCCTCTACGGTCAGTTTGCGTACCCCACTTGGTGCGGTTAGCTCTACGGTGTCACCTACTGTATATCCCAACAATGCACAGCCTATGGGTGACAGCACAGAAAGTTTGCCCGCTGCCACATCTGCATCCTCAGGGAAAACCACCCAGTATGTGAGGGGCTTGCCGGAACTGTCGCTAAAGCGTACCTCAGAATTCATGGTGATCACATCGTTTGGTATATCGGCAGGCGCAACTACCTGACTTTTGTCGAGCTCGGCTAGGAGCATTCGATCACTATCGTCAAGGGGTGATTTTTTTGCGAGTAGTTTTGTTAGTCGGTCATAGTCAAATTGCGTGATAGTTATCTGCGCCATCTTTCCTCCCTCGCTTATATCGTATGCTCAGTATACCATTTTTGCGCCTGCATACCGATGTGTGGCGAGCAGCGATGTTTTCCCCGAGGACGGTGTCTGTGTGGCGAGCTTCCGCTGAGCTGAGTACCCTACTCCCCCTGACACTAACAGCAAAGAGTCAACTCTACGACCTAAGGTGTTCTCAGGTATACTGATTCATATGGGGAATGCCACACGGCTACAAAAACTTCGCCGGTTTTTGCTGGCCAAGGAAATACTGATGATCAGTCTCGCGCTCATGAGTCTAGGCTTTCTCGTGATGGAGCACATAGATGGCTTATCCGAGGAGCAGCTGAGGGCCGTAGAGATATTTGAAGTGGGCGTTGCCATCCTTTTTCTCTCGGAGTTTTTGTTTGAATGGTATTTTGCACGAGACCGACGCTATTATCTCAAATATCATTGGTTTTATCTCATGGCTGCCGTACCGATCCCGACACAAACATTTGAAGTGTTGCATGGTATACGGCTACTGCGTCTCGTAAAACTGCTGCAAATATTTGCACATCTCCGGTATGAGCGCAATACGCGTCTGTTTGAGAAATGACCCGCTCTTGATATACCCACGAGTTTATTCTGTGCGGACGCTCCCCGCGTAATAACTCAGGGTGAGCCCGCTCCACATCCTTCTGTATTTTTTGAGTCGTGATACCGCTTGTGAATTCTCGCAGGTGGCGGTAACGGCACCCAGTCAAGAAGCTTAATAGAGCTCATGGCTATGATTGCGGCTAGTGATACGCTGAGGTTATGAAAGGTTTTATGGGGTGGCTACGTGGGCGTTTGCCTCCAGCACTCAAGGTTCGACGGAGTGATGCGGTGCTGATACTCTGCATGGCCTGCATGGCCGGCCTTTTGCTAGCGCGCTTGCACTGGACGGTGCCCGGCTGGTTTGTAATTTTACTTGGTTTGTGCGCACTAACGGGGATAAAAAGATCGGTTTTTTACTTCTTTTTTCTCGCATTGTTTGGGCTGAGTCTCGGGGCGTGGCGGGGTGCTGCGTATATGCAGTCGCTCCAACCGTACCAAGAATTGGCTGCGCAGAAAGTGACACTCACGGGGAAAGTCAGTCTCGATGCTGTCTACGGAGAGCACAAGCAGCTCAGCTTTGAGGTCAAACGAGTCAGATTCACTGCCCCCCAAGTGGTTGAAGCTCCCGGTACTGTTAAAGTCAAAGGGTTCGGCGAACTGGCGGTGTACCGCGGTGACGTACTTGAGATAACGGGCAAGCTATACCCAACCCGTGGTGGCAAACAGGCGACCATGAGTTTTGCGCAGTTTAGACGGATCGGTAGCGAACAAACTTGGATCGATAGTTTCAGGCGACAATTTGTGGCTGGGATGCAAACGGCGCTCCCTGAACCACAAGCGTCATTTGGCCTCGGTATCTTGATAGGGCAGCGGAGTACCTTGCCGTACGATGTCACGCAAGCGTTTTTAATGGTGGGCTTGACACACATCATTGCGGTCAGCGGATACAATCTGACCATATTGATTGATGCTGCCCGTCGCTTGCTTGAGAAACATTCAAAGTATCTCATGGTGGTATTTGCGGCAGGGCTGATGACATTTTTCCTACTCATCACTGGTGCGAGTGCCAGTATCGTTCGGGCTGCTGTCGTCAGTGGACTCGGACTTTTGGCTTGGTGGTACGGCAGACCGGTACGACCAATGGTCATTATCATGCTCGCGGCGGCTATCACAAGCTACGCAACCCCAGTGTATTTTTGGTCAGATATCGGCTGGTGGCTCTCGGTTCTCGCTTTTTTCGGTATTTTAGTACTTGCCCCGCAGCTTTTGGCCCGGCTGTACAAAAAAAGGGAAGCTCCTGTGATCGTGAAAATGGCTGTAGAAACCCTAGCCGCTGAAGCTATGGTTATACCACTCATCATGACCATATTTGGCCAAGTGTCTTTGGTTGGGCTGGTAGCAAATTTGCTCGTGGCGCTTTGTATCCCGCTAGCGATGTTATTTAGTTTTGTAGCGGCAGTGGCCGGTGCATTGATCCCTCTTTTGGCAGGGTGGTTTGCTTGGCCTGCGGGGGTGCTCCTGACGTACATGATCGACGTTGCGATCCTGCTCTCGCGCATACCGCATATTTTTCAGACCAATGTATACCTGAGCTGGGCGGACATGACGCTCTGCTACGGTCTACTACTCGGTCTGATACTGCTACTCTACCGACGCATCCCGGTCTGGTATGAAAAACTAGCGATTGATAAAAAGTAGTGAGATACTACTAATCATGGATGAGCGCAAGAAATTTGGTAAATTACAACTCTTTGAGCCAGTCGGCACCGTTCGTCATTATCCCAAAAAAAGCACTGTACTATTTCAGGGTGAGGTGCCGTCCCAAGTGATGATTTTGCGAAGCGGTCTCATCAAAGTCTATGGGATCACCAGTGACGGAGACCAGCGTACGGTTACGATCTTGGGAGCTGGAGATGTTTTTCCGATGTCGTGGGTGTTTGGTAAGTCGCCGATTTGCATTTATTACTTTGAGGCGATTACTGATTGTGTTGTGCTCGGAGTGAGTCAAAGCCAGTACGAAACTATGGTTGAAGAACACGCCGAGTTAAAGGACCAGATTTTTAAAAACTATCTTTCGCACTATGTCGCCGCCACCATGCACGTCTACGCACTAGAGCATTCATATGCGCAGGACAAAATTATCTACATTCTGCAGTATCTCGTGACGCGTTTTGGTGAAAAACAACCCGATGGTAGATGCAAAATTGGTTTGCGGCTGAGCCATCAAGATATCGCAGAGATGATAGGTATTACGCGGGAGACGGCGGCGGTAGAGCTGCACAAGCTAAAAAGCAAGGGACTGATCGATTACCACCGGTTTACGTATTGTGTTGATATGCCGAAGCTATTTCGGTCTGATCGGGGTGATGAGTTCGAAGGTATGGAGCTGGCGCAGTAAAACAAATGTGTCGGTAGTGCACGTCGTAGAAGCATGAGGCAAGCTCTAACGGCCTTTTTCAGATGCACAAATTGAAACCAAGTCGTTCGGCGTACTACGGCATTATTGAGCGGGTCGCATACAAGTTTGCACGTGTAACATGTTCGGTGCGTCCCCCCCGCAGAACGACTTGGTTTTGTTCTCGTCTAGACAGAGCTGATATACTAACAGATAGAATTAGGAATGGAGGCATATGTCTGGGCATAGCAAATGGTCGACTATCAAACGGCAAAAAGGCGCAAAAGACGCGGCACGGGGGGCGGTATTTACCAAACTCGGAAACGCTATCGCTATTGCAGCACGAGCAGGGGTTGATCCCGAAACCAACTTTGCTCTGCGCCTAGCTATGGATAAAGCCAAAGCGGCCAACATGCCAGCCGCAAACATTCAGCGTGCCATAGACCGCATCAAAGACAAATCTGCCGCAGACTTGCAGGAGGTGCTGTACGAAGGGTATGGACCGCGCGGCGTGGCCATTTTGGTCGAAGTAGCGACGGATAATATCAACCGTACATACCCAGAAGTTCGCCTCGCGTTTAGCAAACATGGTGGTAACATTGCTGAAAAGGGTGCGGTAGCATTTCAGTTTGATCACAAAGGCATTATCCGCGTGCGCGAGACTGGCGACGAGTTTATGCTTGCAGCTCTTGACGCAGGCGCCGAGGATGTCCAGGAGGAAGACGGCGAGTCAGTAGTGTATACAGCAGCAACCGATCTGGCCCGCGTGCGCGATACACTGAAAGCTGCAGGCAAAGAAATTACAGAGGCTGAGTTAACCTACGTGCCGAACAATACACTTGAAATTACCGACCGCGATACTGCCGGCAAAATCATGCGCCTCATGGACGCGCTCGAAGACATCGATGACGTGGCCAACACACACGTCAATTTCGACATCGACGAAAGCTTACTAGGGTAGGATTATCGTGTGAAGCTCTACCGTTTTAGCCCTATCGCATCGGAAACGGATTTCATGGAGACGATGCGCTACCTGCATCAGGCATCGCATCGTTTGTGCAAGGAGATTACCGGCGGCTATTTGCAGGTGCGGGGGAATATCGGGATATTTTGCCATTATTATGATGAGTTTACGTATCTGACGGACTTGCGGGAAAATATCTGCGGGGGTGTATCTGGACTACAACGGCAAATATCTTACTTTAAAGCGGCCTATAACATTCCCTGAGCGTGGCGATGTCCCGGCAGCAACGTATGAGTATCTCTACGTTCGTCACGTAGATCCGTATCAATCGCAAGTCAGCGATGTTGATTTCGTCATGTCTGAGGAAGACTTTGAACGGTACAAAAGTATGCTAGACATCGCTGAATTTTCTCACGGCATGCGCCTTTCGGACGGTCAGAAGAAAACATGATTGAGTTATGGCTGCCGGATCGAGACATGCTATATTATGTCGCCGAAAATCGCATGGTCGATATCGTGTAGCCCAGCCGATACTCGTGGCGAGTTTGCTCACTGTATTTCGGTCGGGAGCCGTGGTATGATGCGGACATGAAAGAACTGAAACGAGCGACGACAATTTTTCTTACCTTTTTGCTTGTAATTGCGGTGGTCTCGGTGGTGCTTGCGTTTGTGCCAGTGCGTAAACGCGTCATAGATGTGCCGAAGGGTTTTTACTACGGCGAAGCGACAAACCAAGCTTTCACGCAGGCTGAAGCTACATTCACAAGAAAGTGGTATGGATTTCCGGCGACCGTTGCTGAGCGAGAGGTTGTAAACTATGCGGCTGGCAATTACGAAAGCGCAACCTACGAAATCCAGCGGTTTAGCTGGTTTTATGCGCTCGTGAATGTAGTATTCTGGCTGGGTCTGACAGCGGCATTGCTCGCGCCGGTGACAATTTTCTGGCGACCGAAGAAGAAAGTCGCGACACCTTCCATCCCAGATGCAGTGAAATCATCAGAGGGAAAAGATTCATCCCAGGTGAAACCAGATGCGAATACTAGGGATTGATCCCGGGACGGGCATACTCGGTTTTGGGGTTATCGAAGTCGCAGGCGGCAAGGAATCGCTCGTCGACGCGGGGGTAATACGCACGCCAGTGCACGAAGACGATGCGGTGCGCCTGCAGACGATTTTCGAGGAGCTCAGCGACATCATCGTGCAAACCCATCCTACACACATGTCGGTAGAAAAGCTGTTTTTTGCGCGGAATGTCACGACGGCCATCACCGTCGCCCAAGCAAGGGGAGTCGTGCTGTTGGCCGGCAAACAGGCGAACCTAGAAATCTATGAGTACACGCCGTTGCAAATCAAGATGGCCATCACCGGCTATGGTCGCGCAGACAAAAAACAGATGCAGGAGATGGTTCGCATACACCTTGGCCTTACAGAAGTACCCAAGCCCGACGACTGCGCCGACGCCCTCGCCGCCGCCCTAACCCACGCCCAGTCCCGTAAACTCTAGCCCCGTGCTGCTCAAGGACAGTCCTTGAGCAAGGTTTCTGAGACTGAAGTCAGCCATGTGCAAGGTCTAGGTCGATAGCCTCAAGTGAACGTTTGTAGTCTTCATGGTCCGCGACAAAATCGAGATATTTTTGGCGATTTCCCTCAAAGAAATCTAGAACATAATTAGGATTAAACCATTCAGCTGTAGCCTTGCCCTGAAAATATTTGATGCTTGAGTATGGATAGTCTCTCCATGACTTTGGGTTCAAATGGACATAGCGCGATATGTGCAGCAGATAAGAATCACTCATGATTCTGGATGCGAGATACCTGCTTTGAAATAAGGGGCCTAAACGATCGTATTTTTGGTTGAAATATTTACTGTAGCTAGTCATGACGGCCGACATGAATGCTCTCATGGCCTGTGGGTTGTCGTGCTGGTATAGAAATAAATGGATGTGATTGGGCATGAGACAAAACGTCAAGAGATGTATCTCTCCAGAAAATGTGCGGTAAGGTGGGTGCTTGGGGCGTGGAACTGCTTTTGGCGAAAGGTATCTTTTGAGCAATGACAGAAAAAAAGCGTAATCATTGTCGTCTAAGAATATGGCTCTCTTATTTACGCCTCGCGAGTAAACATGATAGTAAGACTGAGCCGCATACTGCTTGACCGCATTTCTAGTAGGCATACCAGCAGTATATGCTCAAGGACTGTCCTTGAGCAAGGAGGAAGTGAGATAATGGGGGTATGATTGCAAGTTTGCGAGGTATGGTAGAGAAGATGGTAAGCGGGGTGGTTCTGGAGGTGCATGGCGTTGGCTATGGGCTGCAGGTAACGAGCGAGGATTTTGGCAAGCTTGCCGATGGCAAGGAAGCGAAGCTGTATGTGTATGAGCATATACGTGAGCAGGGGTATGACTTGTTTGGGTTTAGTAGTGTTTCGTCAAAGGCGCTTTTTGAGCAGCTGCTCGGCGTCAAAAATGTTGGGCCTAAAGTTGCGATGGCGGTGCTGGATATCGGCGCGGAGCCGGTCGTGCGAAACGCGATTGCTTCTGGTGATGTAAAACTTTTGCAAAGTGCGAAAGGAGTGGGCAAGCGAGCGGCCGAGCAAATCGTCGTGGAGTTACGCGATAAGGTCGGTGGCGTGGCGAGCGCTGACGCCGAAGCAATCGTAACGCGCGGCGGTGTCAACGCGGCAGATGAAGCGCTGCAGGCACTGATGGCGCTCGGCTATAGTGAATACGACGCGGCAGCAGTCTTACAAAAAATTGACCCTGCCTTGACAACAGAAGAGCGGATTAAACAGGCGCTCAAGGGCTAAGCTATGCCAATCCCGACTAAAACGCTCGCCTCAGGCTTCTCGCTCCCAGTCTATGGGCTCGGAACATGGGAGATGGGCGGTGATCATTTGGCGGCAGATTATGCGCAAGACGAAAAGTGGGTACGAGCGATCCGGCATGCGCTAGAGTCTGGCGTCACACATATCGATACTGCTGAAATGTACGGAGTTGGGCATACCGAAGAACTAGTCGGACGCGCAATACAAGACGTGGATAGGCCTAGCCTGCAGATCGTCTCAAAAGTAATGGGGGATCATCAGGGCTATGATGACCTTTTGCGTGCATGCGAGGCGAGTCTCAAACGCCTTGGAACCAACTATCTCGACGTATATTTATTGCACCGGTTCCCAAGCTCGGGCACCGATATTCGCGATACGATGAAAGCGATGGACAGACTAGTAGCAGAGGGTATGGTCCGAAATATCGGCGTATCGAACTTTACGGTCAACCGTATGAAGGTGGCTCAGGAATGTACTGGGAACAAGATTGTTTGCAATCAAGTGCACTACAGTCTGGGCTGCAGAGAGGTAGTACAGAGGGGCGTGCTTGAGTACTGCCAGCAAAATGACACACTAATCACCGCATGGGGACCGCTCGGCAAGGGTTTGCTCAAAACGGCTAATGTGCTGCATCAAATGGCTGATAAATATGACAAGACACCGTACCAAGTAGCGCTCAATTGGCTCATCACTCAGTCGTATGTCGTTACTATCTCCAAAACGTCGACTCCCGAGCACTTGACAGAGAATCTCGGTGCTCTCGGGTGGCAACTACTCGCCGAAGACTGGCAACGATTAGCAGATGAGTTTCCTCACCAAATGATGGTCTCAAACCGAGTGCCGCTCGATTATGAAGCAATTAGGGAGCCGTGAAGATGATGAAAGCATTTGTGGCGTCGAGAGTTTCGGGAGAGGAGCGTGAAAGTTTGATTGCTTTTCTCCGCGAAGTTGACAGGGCTCTCCGTGCGGCGGGGATAGAGCCGTACATCACTGAGCTATCGGCGTCGCAGCCCGATGATGGCCAAAAACTCCAGCGCGCTTTTCGACATATCGATGAAAGTGAAGTGCTGGTGGTTATATACAAACCCGGCCTACCCAGCGAGGGTATGTCAGCAGAGGTTGGGTATGCATATGGCCGAAAGCCTGTGTGGATTTTTGCCCAAGAAGGCTCTGCGTCCAGCCTATTTGCGCTTGCAGATAAGGTGGTGTATTGGTCAGATGAAACTGTGCTCATGCACGATCTGGAGGATGCAGTATGAAATGGCAAGCAGAGGTAACATTCAGACGATTTTTAGCTGCAAACGTCGCGGCACTCGAGGAGCAGCGTGGAACGCTCGGTTTCTTTCTCTTAGCGGCCGTATATCTTACATGGGTTTATACACTTTTTACGCACGGTAGCATGACGGTGCGAATCGTATGCGGCTTGATTGTCTCCACTTTGGTTATTTGTGCTGTTTTTCTGCTGCGCACGCTGCTGGTGTTTCGAGCATTCTTACGGGTGAATGAGGGTAGTCGCCTCAGGCAGTATGAGCTAAGCGATCAATACCTGAGAGTGTCTGGCTCGGACGGTGAAATCAAACTGGAGCTTTCAAAACTCGACTTTGTGAGGTTAACACCGACGTGCATGGCCATTCGCTACAAACAGGCCCGACGCTTTGGTATGCGCACCGTATTCTTTGCTACTGCTACCGAATGTGAGCGGGCCGAGCAAATCATAGGAGCAAAGAAGTGAAGCCGCCAGATGTTAAACTCTCAGATGGAGTGAAAATACCCAGTGTAGGTCTGGGGCTATGGCAGGTCAAAGACGAGGCGGAGTTCAGGGCTGCTTTTACCGCCGCGCTTGCGGCGGGCTATACGCACTTTGACAGCGCACAGGCGTACGAAAACGAGCAATTTCTCGGTCGGTGCTGGGCGGAGTCGGGCTGGCAGCGCGAAGATGTATGGCTGACGACGAAGGTGCGCACAGAGACGATTGCGGTCGGGGGAACACGTTGGAGTATCGGGCGCTCGCTTGAGCGGCTGCAAACGGATTACGTTGACTTGTTGCTGTTGCATTTTCCGGTGACAATTGCGCGCAAAAGGGCCTGGAAGGAACTGGAAAAAGCCAAGGCCGAGGGCAGCGCAAAGTCAATTGGCGTGAGTAACTACACCATAAAGCACCTCGAAGAAATGAAGTCATACGCAGCAGAGATGCCAGCGGTTAACCAAGTGGAGCTACACGTTTTCTTGCAGCAGCCAGAGCTACTCGAATATTGCTGCGAACACAATATCGTCGTGGAGGCGTATAGCCCACTGGCACATGGCAGGAAAATGGGCAACCCGACCATCATCGCCGTAGCGCAGAAGCACCACAAAACGTATGCTCAAATCATGCTGCGGTGGTGTGTACAAAACAGGGCAGTCGTACTACCCAAATCCATCACCCCTAGTCGTATCAAGCAGAATATCGAAATCTTTGATTTTGAGCTTGATGACGAGGACATGCACCGCCTCGCCCAGCTCGACCAAAACCTACGCACATGCTGGGACCCAACTCACGTACCCTGAACTGTTTATCTTTCTTGTGCTTAGCTCAAGGACTGTCCTTGAGCAGGGTATAGAGAGCGGAGCGGTGTATGCGACAAATGGAGCTGATTTGCTAAAAGGATTTTATGGGCGGTTGCTCGCTGCATCGGCCATTGTCGATGTCGCGATCAGCACTATTATCGCTGGTCTGCAGCGTCTGTATTTGCAAAAACACCCAGACTTAGTAACCGAAAATCGTGGAGCCGGCAGTGATCAATCGTGAATAAAAATCATTCTGATCCTTATCTTATTTTTTATTGGTGGGTCAATGCTGATCGGTCTGTTGTTTCGCCGAGCGTTCAGTAACCGCTAGGGGGGGTTCTAGAAGGCGGGCTTTTTTGCAAGGAGCAACCGACGACTCACAAGGAATGCGGTCCACCTAGAGCTGCATCACACAAGCAAACGAGTGGCAGCATTTTCTGATCAATGTTTTTCATTCGCCCCTCCAGTGGCGGCGCAGGAACAGGAGGTGTGTCATAATAGAAGGAGCTATGGCGATAGAGCGAATTGTAAACACTGCAGGCCCCTCGGATGATGACTCGGCTGATGAGATAGAGTTTGAGATCAAGATCCGACCGCATGATTTTGCGAACTACATCGGTCAGGAGAGGTTGAAGAAAAATATTGAGCTGGCGATAGTCGCTGCCAAAAAACGGAGCGAGGCGCTTGATCATGTGCTCCTGTATGGTCCGCCAGGCCTCGGTAAAACCACGATGGCTATGGTGATTGCGCATGAAATGGGTGCGCAAATACGCATAACATCCGGGCCGGCGATAGAGCGCGCGGGAGACTTAGCCTCACTGCTCACTAACCTGCAGGACGGCGACGTGTTGTTTATTGATGAGATTCACCGCTTGCACCGGACTGTCGAAGAGGTGTTGTATAGTGCGATGGAAGATTTTAAGCTCGATATTATGCTGGGAAAGGGTCCGAGTGCGCGGTCACTTCGACTCGATTTGCCGAAATTTACTCTCATAGGAGCGACGACACGGACTGGTGCTCTCGCGGCACCGCTGCGTGATCGGTTTGGGCATGTGCACCGGCTCGAATTCTATACTCCAAGTGAAATTCAGGCCATTATCACGAGGGCGGCAGGAATACTCGGAGTGAAAATTGGATCAGAAGCAGCGCTAAAGCTTGCGGAACGATCGAGACTGACGCCGCGGATTGCCAACCGGCTCCTGAAGCGGGTGCGGGATTATGCTGATGTGAACGGTGATGGTATCGTTGACACGCATATTAGCACCAAGGCCTTGGAGCTTTTAGAAATCGATGAGCTGGGACTTGACCCAGCGGATCGCATGATTCTCCTCGCTATCATCGAAAATTACAGTGGCGGACCCGTGGGCGTTGAAACCATTGCTGCGATGACAGCAGAGGAACGAAGTACTATCGAGGATTTCATCGAGCCATATTTGCTACAGATCGGTCTCATCGAGCGTACGCCTCGAGGACGGAGGGTGACGCCTAGGGCATATACCCATCTAAAAAAGAAACCAAGTACAGGGAATTCACAAGCGGAACTGCTATAATAGAGCCCATGAGTTATGCTACGCGGCACGTATCTGAAGCCGATGACCAAATGTGCCACCAGAGGCTGCCCATGGGGGAGCATGAGGCGGTACTCGCCGTCTATCGGCACCATTGGTTTGCCTATGCCTCGATACTCTTCATCGCCATTTTGGTCGTAGCGATATTATTTGGACTCACCTACGTACTGATTACTCAAGGCGGCAGCGACAGTATGTTTTCGCAGTATAAAACAAATGTGCTTATGGGTGTAATTTTTCTGTCTGTGCTTGTCATGCTGTTTTCGCTTATCCCGCTGTGGATGCGTTCTCAGGAGAAGTTGATCCTAACGGACGAGGCGCTGTACCAGACGCTGCAGCCTAGTCTTTTTTCGAGCAAAGTATCACAGCTTAATCTTGCGCATTTGGCTGATGTGACGGCGCAGCACGATTTTTTTGGGACTATTTTTGGGTTTGGTCATGTCACCATAGAGACGCCGGGGGAGCAGGACAACTACGAGTTTTTCACTCTGCCGAATGCTCGGGCGGCAGTCAAGGAGATCATCGAGGCACACGAAAACTTCCAAGCCGCGCTAGAGAGCGGACGGCTGCCGACGACATTTCGTGGAACTCCGGCCATCACTGCCAATATGCCCCAAGCACCGATCTCTATTGATCCGCAAGAATACCGGCAGTTCCTAGCTTTTCAACAGATGCAACGCGAAGCGGCGCAGGCTGCGAGTGCGAGACCGACTAGCCTAGGAGCATCACAGCAGCCGACGGCGCCACAGACTCCGACGCCGGATCAAGCTGAGCAGCAGGCTCAAAAATGGCAACAAGATTGATTGCGCCCCTGTGCTAGAGCGGCTCTAGGGTTACTATTTGAGGGGTCGCAGGTAACAGAGGAAGGTTACTGGAAGGGATTGTTGCGGGCGTCGTTGAAAAGCGCCTGCACTCGAACACTGTTGTCTTCTAGGCTGTGCAGCTTCTCGATAGTTTTATTTGATATCTTGGGGCGGGAGACCTTTTGCTCGGCCGAGGCTACTTCGGCTTGAGTTGGTGTTGCGCTGCTCAGGACATTGATCCGCCACACGATGATGCTATAGAGTGTGGTGAGCAGGACGAAAAAAACTAAGCTCCGCGATGCGTTGAGTGAACGAAATAGTCCGCGAAGAGCGTGTTTGGCTGATTGGGTGTCAAGATTCATATTCATGGCTTAATATACTCGTTTACGATAAGGGTAAATGAAACATAATCGGCATTTTGAGGGTCGGGCTGAATATTGACCGAGCTAACTTGGGCGGTTCGGCGATTGTTTTCGAGCTTGCGTAGAAATGTCATGAACGAGCTATAGGGGATAGTATGCGCGCCGTCCTGTGTGATCGTGATCGGGAGAATGTACACGCTACTGATACCTTTGACGGGAGTGAGCTGCGTGAGTTTTGTAGAAGACTTTGCTGCTCCAGTACCGCCGAGTGATGAAGCGGGAAATGTGATCGAGCTCAGGTTTGGAATGCCGCTGTCTGCGGCGATTTTCACGATCTCGCCGATGGTTTGTGACTGGTCTTTGTCTTGGGGGACGATAGCTTGTGCAATATGATTGAGCTCAGCATAGCGGGCAATATCAGCTTTATCTTGTTTGAGTGACTGCTGTAGATCTGATGCGACTTGACTCTGGGCCTTCAGGCTATTGAGCTCCTTTGATTTTTTGACGAGTACTTGATTGGCCAAAAAGCCAGAAGCTATCAAGGATGCTCCGAGCAAGACGGTGAGGGCGGCGAGGAGATAGCTGAGTTTTTTGCCATTCATTTTCAGCTGGCCTTCTTCGTGTTTCCGTTAAATGTATACGAATTATCAGGGGCAAACAAGGCACGGATAACGACATTGCAGTTATAGGGCGGGGTGCCGTTGGAGCAGTTGATACTTACTATATCTGCTTTGGAAAATAATTTGTTGCTGGGATCTTGCAAATTGGTGTGCAGTTGAGCCGCCGCTGCATAATCGACTGCTCCTGCCGTGATGTCGACTCCTCCTTGGTTCTGCACAAAAACGAGAGAGACAAGTCGAGTATTGGCGGGGAGCAGATGAGTAAACTGTCTGAGCAGCTCCGAGAAGAGAACCTGTTTTGACAGAACATCAACAGCAAGGTTTAGGTTGTTTGACATGTCTTTTACTTGCTTCTGCACGCCGCGGAGGTTTTGAGACTCCAGCTGCTGGTTGCTGCTTGCCACTTGCTTTGCGTAGTCCTTGACCGACTGATCTAGGTAGAGATACCCGACTGCCGTAATGGCAGCTACGCCCACAATGCCGACGGCGAAAGCAGTTATCCAGTGCATAAGGTGCAAATTGAGCCTGCTGGACCTATAAACTTGTTTCAAATCATGCGGCAGGAGATTTATCATCAAAATGCCTCCTCTGGCTTTAAGAGGCTGAGACCGGTCGCAGTGACATATGACATACGTTCGTCTTGGCTGAGTGGTTGCAAGTGTCCAAAATCAATGAAATTTGAAGGGTCAAAGGCGCGGACGGGCAGGCGCAAAGAATGCGTCAGGTACTCGGCGAGGCCAGGCATATTTGCGCCACCCCCAGTCGTAACTATTTGGGCTATTTTACGTTTACTCTCAGAGCGTTCTTCGTAGTAGCGAATGCTCCTCTGTAACTCCTTGATAAGTACTTCCAAGCTCGGCTCAAGCGCCGCTTCAATCTGCTTCTGTTTTTTGCTGAGACTCAGGCCATATTTTGTCTTGATGATAATTGCCTCGCGCTCTGTAACATCGAGAGCTTGGCTTATAACCCTTGTGATTTCTTCGCCGCCGCATGACGCGACACCACTGACGATTGGATTTTGGTCGTATACCGTGATATCGGCACTCTCGCTCCCGAAATCTACGAGGACGCTCGGTAGATCACTCTGAGTATCATGCGAGAACAGGCTTGCACTAGCGTTGCTGGAGGTTTGAACGATAACTACTTCTAGCCCAAGCATGCGACAAAGCGTCATGTATGACTCAATAATTCTCCGAGGTACAGCCACGATGAAGGTTGCCCATTTGTCTTTACCGGATGGGACGGTGGTGTAATCAACGTACAGGCTGGCAGCTGCGGCTGGTATGTATTGGTCAACCTCGTTTGCGATAGCGGCCTCTAGCTCCTTTTCGGTGAGCTTTGGGAGCTCAACTGCCCGCGTGAACGCACGGGAAACGGGTACTGAGATAGCCACTCGACGGGTAGTTATATCTCCGATGAGGCTGTGCTGAAACAGCTTCTGGACGGCGCCAGCTACGGCTTCGTAATCAGTGATTACGCCGTTATCTATGGTATTTGTCGGGTACATGATACCGCCGTAGCCAATGACTCGCGGTCTTTTTTTATCGGCTTCAACTTGCATGACGCGGACCATATTGCGGCCGATGTCTAGGCCAAATAGCGGCTTGTCCTCAAAAAAAATGGTGTTTGTCGTTTTCTCTTCATGCTACAGATTGCCCACGCCTAAAGCATAAACGTT
>CAZNLV010000006.1:22959-34918 GCA_964574245.1 uncultured Candidatus Saccharibacteria bacterium | reverse complement strand
GGGTAGTTTAACTGGGGCGGTTGCCTCCTAAAGAGTATCGGAGGCGTTCAAAGGTTAGCTAACTACGGATGGAAATCGTAGTGATAGTGTATACGCATAAGCTAGCTTGACTGTGAGGGCGACAACCCAAGCAGGGACGAAAGTCGGAGTAAGTTTTCCGCTGTCAGTACATTTGTACACGAGTGTGGTATCGGCAGCGCTTTCGGATAAAAGTTACCCCGGGGATAACAGGCTTATAGCGCCCAATAGTTCACATAGACGGCGCTGTTTGGCACCTCGATGTCGGCTCATCTCATCCTGGGGCTGGAGCAGGTCCCAAGGGTCCGGCTGTTCGCCGGTTAAAGAGGTACGTGAGCTGGGTTCAGAACGTCGTGAGACAGTTCGGTTTATATCCGCTGTGGACGCAAGGAAATTTGAGAGGATCTACCCCTAGTACGAGAGGACCGGGGCGGACGCACCGCTGGTGTATCAGTTGTTCTACCAAGGGCATTGCTGAGTAGCTATCGTGCGGAATAGATAAGCGCTGAAAGCATATTAAGCGCGAAACTAGCCTCAAGATTAGATTTCCCTATGAGGACCGTGAAAGACGATCACGTTGATAGGCGCAAGATGTAAGTGCAGTAATGCATTCAGTCGAAGCGTACTAATAGTCCCATTGACTTTTTACATTCCTATGAGACAAACCCACTATCGCGGGTTTTTCTCATCGCGCCGGGCGCCGGTTAAGCCGCCGTCTCGGGCTGCTCTTTTCCCAGTTTGGGGAAGAGGAGAGATTAGCTCGTTTTTTCGAGTTCGTCTCATAGGAAATAAAAGTGCATTGACTGGTTATTGGTGTGGTTTTATCATACCGGTAGCAATGTTTGTCCAAAACAATTGCTTTGATCTTTTCTAACTTATCCGTACTTTTGTAACAGAGTTTGGACATCGTGATAGGCCGCGACTTACCTCGGACGAGGGAAAAGAGCAGCCCGCGAAACGGATTTATTCCGTTTCTCGGCGCGATGAGAAAAACCGTAAGGTTTGTCTCATTAGGCGTAGCCGCCTCGGTGCCCATAGCGAGAGGGTCACACCTGTTCCCATACCGAACACAGCAGTTAAGCCTCTCAGCGGTTACAATACTTGGGTCTTCTAGCCCTGGGAAAATAGCACGGTGCCGTTTTAATAAAAAGAGACCCTTACCGGGTCTCTTTTTATTTACCCCAAACTTCCTATCTTTAGACCACGGGTGCATAGGGGAGTATTTATGAATCTCCCATGGACCGGCGGGTCGGGGTATGCCACGCGCTGACTAATCAAGAATAGCCATAGGAGCTCATTTGTCGCGGCAGACGGACCTAGTCGTGTGTGCCGCCGCTAATAAAATAAGCCCCTAGACCTCTTTAGTTATCTAAAAAATACTCGCTTGATGCGGGGTAACATAACACCAGCAATTAATATTTCATATCATAAAGTGTATATAATTCTGACATCCTTTTTCAAAAAAATAATTATCTTGAGATATTATTACATATTTGAAATAACGTATTTGGTAAATATTAAAGAGGAGGACAGATATGAACGAAGCAGATAAAGATTTCAGAGCACTAGTTCAGAAAATCATTAGTGCTCAGTACGATCTATCAAAAGTCAAAACAGAGATGGAACTACTCAAAGAAATCCAGGCGGAATTCGAGATGGTAAAGCCCCTAGCAGATAGAGATGATTTCATAAATCCAGACGTAAAAGGCTCCGCTCTGGCTTTAGCTATGGCGTATAAAGCCGTTATTGAGATAAAACATGAAAATCGCTTCAGGCAATGATAAACTCGAAGCTGCGGATTTTGCAGCAGTTGTGACGCTAAACGATTTGAAAAAAACAAATCGCGACCGCTTCATAGCTATACTCAAACGCTAAAGTACAGCTTGGACGGATGCGTATTTTGAAAATTATATATGTTGTCAAAATAAATATTTACAGATTCACATATTAAAAATTTATGTTGTAAATATTACGTTGGAATATTCACTACACCATTGATTCCCCTCGTTTGCAGCCGTATTATGATGGAGTACGATACTACCCCAGGACTGACAGGGGTAGGTACAAACAAAAAAATAAAACAAAAAAGGAGCTCACGCATTATGCGTAAGAAACTAAGTTTGCTCGCTTTGGTCACGGCCTTTGCAGCTGTAGCGCTACCTACAGCCGCCTTTGCCGCAACTAATCCGAGCTTCACACAGGTTATTAATGCCGGGACGCAGTCAGTTGACATCGTCGACGGCAGCGGCAACTCCGTAGCCAGCCCTTCGGTGGCTTTCGGTGCTGTTAACTTTGACTTTGCATGTCAAACTGCTACGGCTACGTTAGGTACTGCTACCCAAAAAATCGCGGTCAAGAACCCTAAAAAAGCAGGTATCAAAGTTGACCTAAATGCTGTCACTCCCGCAACCGACAAATGGACAAGCGGTACTGACAACTACAAGTACAATGATGCTACCAACACTGGTTGTGATTTTGGGCAGCTGACTGTCGGCACAGGTACATTTACCAAAGTCGCCGGTGGAGGCACTCCAACACAGTCAACACCAGGTGGTGCTTTTTCGAGTACGTCACCTGTCACGCTGCTGAACAGCACCGGTACGGTTGCCTATAACGCAGAGCTTACAAGCTACTCTTTGAGCCAGAAGATCCCAGCCGAACAGGCTAGCGGTAGCTACTCGCTCCCTATGAACATTACGTTCACCCAGCAATAATCCCTCTGGAGTTGCGCCTCGAGCCTGTGCGTATAGCACAGGCTCTTTTATATGGAAAAATAAAGCAAAAGCGTGTACCATACTATTTAAGATGAAGACCAAAACAATGAGGGTAATTTTAGGGGTTATCTGTGGTTTTTTGGTGGGTACGGCAGCTATGCCGGCAGTAAGTGCGCAGTCGCTTTCCGTTGGGGCACGCCCGCCTACCCGAAGTCTGACAATCCGCGCACTGCCAATATTTTTATAGAAAAACTAAAGCCAGGTGAAACCGTAAAAGACGGTATCCGAATCGTCAATTCCACTAAAGATACGCGCACTATCAATCTGGGGGCGGTTGATTCGGTGATGGCAGTCGACGGGTCATTTTCTTGCCGCCAAAATAATGAGAAAAAAACGGGGGTGGGCAAGTGGGTTATGTTGAGTAAACAGCAAATTACACTTGCGCCAGACACTGAGGAGGTGGTTGACTTCACCATCACTACCCCAAAAGACGCTGGCCCGGGTGAGCATGGTGGCTGCGTCACGTTTCAAGACACAAAGAGCTACGCCAAGACGTCTGGATCGGGTATTCAGCTCGGGTTTCGAGGGGCTGTCAGGATAGCAGTAACTGTCCCAGGAGTGATTCGTAAAGAACTCCACATCGTACGTATTGATGCTACGCGCAACCAAGACGGGTCGTACATGGTGTCTCCGGTCGCCAAAAACAGCGGTAATGTATCCTTGGACGTGCAGGCAAGAGCGCAGATTTTCAGTATGTTTGGTCAAAAAAGCCGCATACTTGATGATGCAAAATATCCTATCATGCCAGGAGCTACCACGGGCTGGCCTTACAGATTTGAGCGACCTTTTTGGGGAGGCTTTTACAAAGCTCGGGTATCGCTCAGCTACAATGCAAACATTGTCGACGGCATTGGCGAAAACATCGGTAGCCAAAAAAGAATACGTACTGAATCAAAACGATTTTTTATCATCCCCGACCTGAGGGCAATTGCTATCGAGGTAGGAGTCATTTTACTGCCTCTCATCCTGCTTTTCTGGTTGTGGCGCAAAAAACACAGAGCCAAGCGTCTAGCAAAAAAATGGGAAGCATATGTGGTCAAAACAGGCGATACGCTTGTGGACTTGGCTGAGTCGCGGAATGCCAAGTGGAAGAAGATTGCCCGGCTCAATGCCATCAAGCCTCCATATTTGCTCAAAGCCGGCCAGACAGTGCTACTACCGAGGCGATCTGGACGCAAGAACTCTTGGGACGTGCCGGTCAATGGAGAAGTCTCTGCGCCGCCAGCGCAGCCTGAAAGCGTGTTTCCGCAACCCGCACGTTCGTCAAGCTTGGATCGTCGTGTAAACAGTATGTCTACGCCAGAAAAAACCGCTTCTACTTCTCATTTCGTTCCGCCTGCCGTTAAACCGATTACACCTGTCCGCCGCAAAAAATCCAGTACGTACAATTGGGCCGCACCGAGCTCGGCCTGGTCACCCCAGGTGCAGTATGCAGAAAATGCGACAGCGGTGAGGCCAAGGCGCAAAAAAGCTAGTGCGAAGCGTCAGCCTTCAACAAGCTCGTCTACAAAAAACAAACCGACGACGAAGCCCAAACCTTCGAGTAAGCAGCAGGGTACCTAGGCGACGAGGATCGTATGAGTAATATTTGTCGCCAACGGAAAAAAGCGTGGGGTGGGCTCATGGTATTTGCTCAAGCCCTCGTAGCCGTAGCGATTGTTTTGTCGCCCGCTCAGAAGGCAGAAGCAGTGGCAGTACTGGTGCAGACCAAGACTGCTGCTGCCAATAATTCTACGCTGTCGGTTGCCTTTAGCCCAACCCCAGTCACAGGCAGACTTTTGATCGCTGTCTGCGGGTCGCGGGCAAGCACCACGTTTACGGTGCCGACTGGCTTTACTGCCGTAAAAAATGAAGCCGGTACACCTTCGCAGGGCATTTTCTATAAAATATCTGCTGGCACCGAAGGTACTATAACCTGTGCGAGCGCGACAGGGAAGAGTGGACGCATGGGCATACATATCTATGAGTACAGTGGCACCATGGAAACCGCAGTATACGGAACGACCAATGGTACCCAGTCATCTGGAACCGGTACTGCACACGCTTCGGGATCACTGACGAGTACGTATTCGCCGGCGATCATTTTTGCGGCTTTTTCGGCACTGGGAAACGGTACATATTCGGCTTACTCCAATACATTTCTTGAGCGCAACGATTTTAAGAGCAATACCCGGGCATACTTCGCGGCTGCCGACAGGTACGTGACTACAAATGGCACATACACCACCACTGCAACGGCAACTGTCAACAACTCTTGGAGAGGCCAAATCGCGGCCTTTCGACTCAAGCCCATTCTGCTCGCGACAGATATTGTCGATGGGGCCGGCGCGAGCGTGGTTTCGCCCACGGTTAGTTTTGCGAGTCAGACGTTCGGTTTCACGTGCCAGACCGCTACGGCTACACTCGGATCAGCCACTCAGAAAATACGTGTCACAAATACTACAGCGACTCCAGGCTGGCAGCTTTCTATCGCGCCAACCAACGGCCCGACTGCGGTATGGTCAGATGGCGGCACAAACACCTATGACGTCAACGATCCGACCTCGAGCGGATGTAGCGACGGAACGGACCCCGACGGAACCGGTGGCCAAATGACCATAGATGCCTCGGCCTCCACTGTTACTTCATCGACAAATGGCTGTAATATGACGGGTATCACGAAGGGCGTCAGTAGGGCTCTCAGCCAGGGGGTGACGGATGCAATACCGCTACTGACCAGTGCCGGCGGCGACATCAATTGTAGCTGGGACATGACAGATATCTCTATCGCGCAAACGATCCCAGGAGAACAGTACTACACGAACTATAGTATCGGGCTGACACTCACAATAGTTGCTCAATGAATTAGTCCACAATAACCTTGACATAAGCATAAACAAATGCTAGTATAAGAACAATTCGAAAGGATAAGAGGGTTTTGTCTGCGCTGTACCTCCGTACAGCCCTGACAAGCCCTTTTCTTTTTGAATCAATATTACATCAGCTTGCACCTAGGGAAAGACCGGGCGCAAACAACACTTTGGGAGGTGTTACTATGGCTGGAACGAAAGCTGGCGGTCAAGCAGCCGCTGCAACGAACAAGAAAAAGTATGGCAGCGATTTTTATGCAAAAATCGGCGCCAAGGGCGGCAAAAACGGTCATACGGGCGGTTTTGCCGCTGGTGATGCGGGTCGCGAACGCGCTCGCGTATACGGCGCAATCGGTGGGCGCATTAGCCGGCGTACCAAAAAAGGGTAATAATGAGAGAACCGAAATAGGTTCTCTCATCGCGCGGAGTGGCGAAATGAATTCGCCAGCTCCGGCTGCTCTTTCCTGATAGTTATAAAAATATCCCCGAAATAAATTCGGGGATATTTTTGTTTTATTGCAACCGAATTCATTTCGGTTGTGCGAGGAGGGGTGATGAACCCCTCCTTTTTTAGCGTCCAATTTAGGCACAATCTTCCGATAAATCGTACTTCAGGAGAGGGTGGAGAGTGCAACCGAATTCATTTCGGTTGTGCGAGGAGGGGTGATGAACCCCTCCTTTTCCTATACGGCCGACACAACCGCGAGCGACTCACGTGCCACGAGGTGCCACAATTGTGACAGGCGTAGGTTTGCTTATCGATCTGCAAACAGCGCACAAAACAGGTGGGGCATGTAGCTCGGATATGTAGCCAGTCTCGGTAGCTGTCGAGGCAGTCCTCGATATAGTCTTGATCGAGGGAGATACCGTAGCGTGATGCAAGCTCATGAGCCTTTTCCCAGGCGGCAACCTCGATTTGGAGTAGTTCGAAATCACTTGAAAAATCAGTGTGCGACAAAAGCGCATGGCCGAGCTCGTGGAGGATCGCCCATGAGCTGCGAATATCGTCGATATTTCTGCCGACATACGATATATCGCGGCGGCCCGCATGCCATGAGAACTGACCAGAATCCACGAACGAGATATCAGGGTAATCTCTACGCAGCTGGCCGAGCAGGTCCAAATGTTTAGACGATGCCGTAGATTTTGGCAAACTGGTAGCAGCCATAGATGACAGCCTCATCATTAAATGTAGTTGTAAGATACGCGCTCGGTGGTGTGATGACAGGATGGAGATGTTCTCCCTCTATGTCTTGCCGGATAAAATCTTTAAAGTTATCGGCGTGCATACCCGCGCCGCCGCCAAAAACAATGGCCTCAGGCTGGAAAATAGCGCAGAGCGGGGCGATACCGAGGACGAGCTTGTCCGCAATTTCCCGCCAAATCTTTGGGTCTGTGATGTCTGAGGCGCGTTGATTGTAAGTGCCGACGATAGCCCTGCCCGAGGCGAAATCTTCCCACGCTTGCATGCGGCCGTCGAAAAATAAGGGCATTTTGCCGACCTCTAGCGTATCGAGTTCTCGGACGAGTTGACCGTCTACGGCGAATGCTCCGCCGATGCCGGTGCTGACCGTGAGGTAGAGGACGCGGTGGTAGGTGTCTTGTACGGCAATAGCCTCGGCGAGGCCAGCGAGACGTGCGTCGTTCATGATGGAAAGTGTTACGCCGGTTTTTTCTCGGATATCGGCGACAAGGTTGCAGTCGCGCCAAGGTCGGTTGCCGACGGCCAGTATCGTGCCGGCTACTTGGTCAACCAAGCCGGGTACCGACATGACCCCGGTTGACGGGCGTTCTGGTAGAGCGGCAAGCTGCTCAGCAAGCTGGTTGATAAAGTCTGGATAATCGGCCGGTGTCTCAAATCGAGCTTCGTGTGTTATTCGGCCCGAATCATCGAGAGTACACACCAGTGTTTTTGTTCCGCCAAAGTCAATTGCTAAATACATGATCCGCCCTCTCTTGATTATGGGTCCGGTGCTCGGTAATGTCAGTGTCGCATGTATGCGGGGGCCAATGTATTCCCCCTGCGTATACGTCGCACAGACCATTGAGTCCCATGATGTCTTCTGCCGCATTTTCGGCACACTCGCTCGCTGGTTGTTCTGAACACCACAGCGGCATATTTCGAGCCTCGGCTACTCTCAAATCATACCATGCCCGGTACGGTAAAACGAGTGAGTATGAAGTCTCTCGTGTGCTTTTTCCCGGGGTAGAATGATTGCGCTTGTCTGACACTACTCAGCCCCCAGACTCATGCGCCGTGGCAAATGTGCACCATGAAGCGCCCGGTCCTTCTGGTTAGAGTATGGTATGTGGTCGTTCATCAAAGCACGCTTTGCTTTACCTCCGTTTCTCTGGTATACTGACAGGTAATCTTACAGATTGGAGCGCTGCGAGTTTTTGCTGGTAGTTGCTGTTCTCTGGAGGAAATACACTACAAAGGAGGCATTTGAAACATGCCAAAATCAACTACAATAACAATGGATGACTTGCTCGAAGGATCTGAGCTGAAACAGCTCGAGATGGGCGATGTCGTCGAGGGAAAAATTAGCTCGGTGCGCAAGCACCAAGTTTGGATTGATCTCGGTCCTAGGGGCGTTGGGATCGTCATGCGCCGCGAAGTGGGCCATGGTCAGTCGCTCGAAGAGGGCGCCCCTGTAACAGTCAGCGTTATCGATCCTGAGATGGATGAGGGGTATGCGTTGCTTAGTATGCGTCGAGCCGCAAAAGATCGCGGCTGGGACGAACTGCAGCGCGTCTTTGACGCCGGAGAGATCATCGAAGTGCAGGCGTATGACGCCAACAGAGGTGGTTTGCTCGTAGAGCTTGAAGGCATTCGCGGCTTTTTGCCGGTTTCACAGCTGGCTGCCGGTCACTACCCACGGGTAAGTGGTGCAGACAAAGACGAAATCATGCAGAAACTGAGCGCACTCACCAGTAAGCCAATCCGGGTGCGTATACTCGATGTCAGCCGCAAAGACAACAAGCTTATTTTCTCCGAAAAAGAAGCCATAAAAGACGACATGCAAGCTCGGTTCTCAGAACTAAAAGTTGGCGACGAAGTCGAGGGAGTTGTCACTGGCGTGATTGACTTTGGAGCTTTCGTGAATGTCGAGGGCATCGAGGGGCTGATACACATAAGCGAGATCAGTTGGGAGCGCGTTGAAAATCCGCGCGACTACGTCAAAGTCGGCGAAACGGTAAAAGCCAAGATCATTGCGATCGACAAAGACCGTCTCAGCCTCAGCCTCAAACAGCTGGCTGAAGACCCATGGCTCAAAGAGGTAAAGGCATTTAAAAAGGGCGACAAAGTCGAGGGCAAAATCACCCGAATTACGCCGTTTGGTGCTTTTGTGCAGCTGAGTTCGAGCGTCGAGGCACTCGTACACGTCAGTGAAATGGGTGACGACGACAGTGTTGATCCAGAGAAGATTTTCCAGCTCAATGAGAAGAAAACGTTCAAAGTACTCGATATCGATACTGAGGCACGCAAAATCTCACTGAGCCTCAAAGGAGCTAAGTAACTAGGCTATAGGTAATAGGTTCTAGCGTACGGTGCTAGAACCTAAAATCTGCAACCTATAACCCCAAGAAAGGAGCAGTCATGGCGAGCGTGATTGAAATCAACGAAAACATGACCGTCGGCGAGCTCGCCGAAGTGCTCCAATTGCCAGCGACACGCTTGATCGGAGAACTTTTCAAAAACGGCGTGGTGGCGACCATAAACGAGCGGCTCGATTTTGATACAGCGCAGATCATAGTCGGTGAGCTCGGCATAGATGTTGAGCTCAAGCGCAAAGTCGTAGAAGTTGAGCAGCCTAAGCGGCAAAAGTCTGTGCCGTCAGCAAACGCTGAAGATCGTCCCCCGGTAGTTGCAGTTATGGGTCATGTCGATCATGGCAAAACAAGCCTGCTTGACCGTATTCGCGGCGCTGAGGTTGCCAAAGGAGAGGCTGGAGGCATAACCCAACATATCTCTGCCTATACAGTCGAGCGCAAGGGGCGCCCGATTACGTTTCTCGATACCCCTGGTCACGAGGCGTTTGCGGCCATTCGTGAGCATGGTGCACACCTTACGGACATCGTTATCATCGTTGTTGCAGCGGATGACGGCGTCAAACCTCAAACGATTGAAGCTATTCGCTACGCCAAAAATGCCGGCGCAAAAATCATCGCAGCTATCAATAAAATGGATAAAGAAGGCGCGAACCCGGGCCTCGTCATGGGTCAGCTGGCAGAGCAAGGCGTCGTACCCGATGACAAGGCGTGGCGCGGGGACGTGCCGGTCGTCCAGATCAGCGCCAAAACAGGGCAGGGTGTTGAGGATTTGCTCGATACCATTCTCCTCGTCAGCGACATCGATGAGCTGAAAGCAGATGCGACGGTGTCAGCGCGGGGCTTGATCATCGAAGCTCATCTAGAGCATGGCCGCGGAGCGATCGCTCACGCGCTCGTCGAGGAAGGCACGCTAAAGGTTGGCGATTTTATTGTTGCCGGCGGAGCATATGCCAAGATCCGTAACTTAGAAGCCACCACAGGTACACCTCTCAAGTCGGCTGGCCCATCTATGCCGGTTGTCATCAGCGGGTTTAAAACGCTGCCAGAATTTGGTGATACCTTTGCGGTCGCTACAAACGAGCGCGAAGCGCGACTACGAGCTGAATCTGTGGCGATGGAGCGTGCGAGCGCGACGCATCGTTCTGATATGAGTGGCAGCGAGCTGCTGCGTATCATGAAACGATCGGACACACTTCAAGAGCTTCCCATCCTCATTAAGGCTGACGTACAGGGCTCGTTGACATCGGTGGCGGATAGTTTGCGGGCTATCAATACCGATGAGGTAGCGGTGCGCATCGTCTCCTCCGGGGTTGGTGTTGTCAATGAGAACGATATCCATGCGGCCCATAGTTCTGCGCAAAAAGCGATTATTTATGGGTTCAACACATCTGTTGCTACCAACATCAAACGACTTGCAAGTCGTGACGGAGTATCAATCCGCTTGTTTAATATCATATATGAACTCATCGACGATGTACGCGAAGAACTCAGTCGCTTACTTGCTCCCGAAGTTATCGAAACTGAGCTAGGATCACTCGAGGTAAAGGGCATATTCAAGACGACAAAGACCGAACTAATCTGTGGCGGTGAAGTGTTGAGCGGCAAACTGGCAGCCCCGGCAGCGGTGAGAATCCTGCGCGGAAAAAAAGAGGTTGGTACGGCACAGCTCGTAGGGCTGAAACGCGGCCCCAATGACGCAAATGACCTAGTCGAAGGTGAACTCGGCGGTGTGAATTTGCAGACAACGTCGCGCGTCGAACTTGCTCTGGGCGACAGACTTGAAGTATATCGTCTGGAAACACGAGAGCGTTCGCTATAGACCCCTCTAGAAAGGTGCTACAATAAAACTATGCTAAAACTCGACAACAACCTCCTAGAAGAGCTCGGGCTCGGTACACTGCCCGAAGAGCAAAAAAAGGCTATGCTGCAGCATATCTATGAGACGCTTGAACTCCGCGTCGGTACGCAGCTTGCCAACCAAATGACAGACAAACAGCTGGAAGAGTTTGAAAAATTTATCGATGCCGGCGGCGATCAAAATCAAGCCCAAGCTCTCCAGTGGCTAGAGACGAACTTGCCCAATTACAAACAGGTCGTCAATGACGTTTTTGAGGCGCTCAAAGTGGAAATAAAGCAGATGGCTCCGCAGATCATGGCCGGCGCTCAGCAGCAGGCGCAACCACAGGTTCAGGGTCAGCCGCAGCAGGTAGTCGCACAGCCATACCAGCAGCCCCAGATAGCGCAGGTGCCTTCACAGAGCCAATCACAGTATCAACCAGCTCCAAGCTGGCAGCAGTCTCAGTCACAACCGCAAGTACCGCCTATGCCACCCAATCAATCGTTTGGTGCTCCCCAGCCTCAGCCCTCTCTGCCGCCTCAACCGACACCAGACCCACAACAATGGCAGCCACAGCCACCGCAACAACCTCTGGGGCAATCCCCGGTGCAGCCGACAGATCAGTTTGCGTCATCCCCGGTGCAAGCGGCGCAGTCATGGAGTCAGCCGGCCGCGGCTCCGCAGCAACAGTGGCAACAACCTCCGCAGTCTCCTCAGGGTTTCCAGCCACAAACTCCTCCGCCCATGCCCCCCACAGACAGCCAGTCACCGCAACCTCCAGTCGCTTAAGCGCGCCCCCCGCGCATCACTTTTTCCCCGAATCAAATCTTCGTGTTGCCCTGAACCCCGCACAGAGTGTCATCTGAGCCAACACAGAGTGTCATCTGAGCCAACACAGAGTGTCATCCTGAATTTATTTCAGGACC
>CAZNLV010000006.1:4236-22859 GCA_964574245.1 uncultured Candidatus Saccharibacteria bacterium | reverse complement strand
CACAGAGTGTCATCTGAGCCAACACAGAGTGTCATCCTGAATTTATTTCAGGACCTCCTCACATAACCCCGACTTCATCTACACGCCACTCCGAATTCATTTCAGGATCCATGGCTTGCAGCGTGCGAGGATCTGGCTGATACACATGAATTTCGGGATAGCCTCACGCAGGACACTGACTCTACCGTGGTGCATAGCACTCCTTAGTGTGTATATGATCTGACATCTCTTGACTCATACGTCTCGAAGCAGCTATGCTGAAAGGGCTTAGATGTCAGGAAAAGAGCAGGCCGGCTAGGTCGCGTCAGCGACTCAGCTTTGCTGACCGGCCGATGAGGAAAACCTTGGTTTTCCTCATGCTGTGGGGTATTAGCTCAGTTGGCTAGAGGCGGCATTCGCATTGCCGAGGTCGGCGGTTCGACTCCGCCAAACTCCACCAGTGGTATAGGATGAAAAAACTACCAAGTACAAGATGTTGAAAAATCGTTCAATGCAGTCGATACCGTCTGTCCCGTTTTGGCTGAGAACATTTCAGCAGATGGGAGTGAGACAGGCGCAGTCCTTTCTTCTCGAAAAGATACACCAGTGTTGATGGCAGCAGATTATGCACATGTTCTTGGCGAGGTTTGGGAAAGTGTCTCGCCCATAGCGCGAAATAAACTGTTTGATGCTGTAGAAGAAAATGTCGTGAGTGGCAGTCAGACCGTGAACGACGTTTGGGGTACGGGTTTTCTCGAAGGTCTCGATGTAGAGATTGATAAGAACTATATACCGCTCGATGAGTTGCTGGACTGTATAGAGGAGAATCTTTGGTGTATATGAACGCGTGGAATGTATTCTGTGGCCTTGAGCCGTATACAAAAAGCTAGGAAATGTTTACCTTGGGCTACACTAAATGGCCGTAGCCGGCCAGAAAGGCGGCGGCGGACATGGCGGGTTTGCCGGCGGGCTTCAGCTCTTCGATAATGAGTATGCCATCGGCGGTTTGGAGGCAAAGTTGTTTATCGGCGATGAACGTAGATTTTTTGTCTACATTATCTACGTTGTTATCTGCGACATGAGCAGCGATTATCACGACATCTTTGCCAGCAATGACAGTGCGGCTACCGGGCCAACCCTGATAGGCACGGACCTCCCGCTCGAGCTCCACGGCGGGCTTATGAAGGTCCATAACGCCATCTTGCTTAGTAAGTTTACGTGAGTACGAAGGTATCTGGGGGTAATCAATACCGGGCACTTGACGAGCTAGCTGATCCTGTGGCACTGCTTTTCGGTCGACGAGGTACTGGGGTATGTGGTCGCGCAGCAGGGCGGCACTCAGCTGGATAAGGTCGTGTGTGAGCGATTGGCCCGTCTCGGCTCCACTTAGCTCGTAGAGCCCAAAACCCAGCACGTCACCCTCGTCGAGTTTCTGGACGACTTGCATCAGGCTGACTCCTGTCAGTTTTTGCCCGCTCAAAATCGAGAAGGTGATAGGATCGGCGCCGCGCCACTGAGGCAGTAAGCTAAAATGGCTGTTTATGATGCCCAGCGGGAAACTATCTATTACGCGCTGATTGACGATAATGCCGAAATCAATTAGTATAGCGAACTGACTTTTGACACTAGCTGACTGAATAGTATGCGTAAGTTCCGTGCTGTTCTCGGCGGTAATCACTGGCAAACTGAGCGCTTCGGCCATCTCCAGTACCGGCACGCTTCCACGATGATGGGGGGGACGTGGCTTGGTGATGACTGCTTCAATCTCAAAATCCTCGACGAGAAGCCGCAAAGACTCGGCCGCTACCGGCCCCGTACCGAAAAAAACGGTGCTAATCTTCCCAGAGCTCTCGGTTGTTTCTAATGTCTTGTTCATACTCTTTGGGTTCCAGCTTTCCTTCGTCTGTCAGCGTGAAGAATGCTTCTGCATCGTCTTTGATATGGTCTATGAAGACGATCCCGTTGGTGTGGTCTATCTCGTGCTGGAACACCCGCGCCAAAAATCCTTCTGCAGTTAGCCGCACCTCCTTACCAGCGAGGTTTAGTGCTTTTATACGTACTTTACTGTGGCGAGGTACTAGGCCGTATACGTTTTTTATACTCAGACAGCCTTCATAGTCACTGACAATCTCGCCTTCGTATTTTGTAATCTCGGGGTTTATAAAAACATGGAACGTTCGGTCTGCCTTGTCATCGAAATTATTTCGTATAACCACTACGCGCCAGAGTACGTCTATTTGCACGGCGGCAAGCGCTACGCCGACCTCGTGGTCGCGGCTGTCTTCCCACTCCAGCGTGGCAGCTTCCATATCGGCAACTAGCTGTTTTATGTCATCGCCGATATAACCAACCTTTTTACTCCGCTGTCTTAAATCGGAGTTTGGCAGTGTGATTAATGTTTTGCTCATGCGCCCTAGTATAGCAGACAAGAAATGACAGCAGCATACCTCGGAAGGCGGGGACTACATTATAGTATGTAGTATGCGATGTTTAGAATTTCACAATAGGTTTACGGGATCAAGGTCGGCTGTCCAGCCGGCGGGGAGGGTAGTGGCGATGTCGACGAGCGGGCCGCGGGAGGGGCTTTTAACGATGAGCTGCCATTTATATTTGCCGCTTTCGCGGGGGTGAAAGGCAGGGGAGGGGCCCTCGAGTATTAGCTTGGTATGCTGCTTTCGCATCTGTTCGCTCAACTTGGTTGCGGCCTGCTCGGCGGCTTTTGTGCTGGCGCGGGTGCAGGTGAGTCGCAGCATGTACACAAATGGCGGAAAATGGAACGCACGGCGTTCGGCAATTTCGCTCTCGTAAAACGCCGCCCAGTCTCGCTTGGTCGCAGCCGAGATGGTGGGATTTTCGGGCGAGTACGACTGAATGACGACACGGCTCGTGCGGTGGCCGCGGTGGGCGCGGCCAATGACCTGCGTCAGAAGCTGAAAAGTCCGCTCGGCGGCGGTGTAGTCGGGTATGAGCAGGCTGGCATCGGCATTGAGCACGCCGACCACTGAGAGCTTGGGCAGGTCTAGGCCTTTGGTGATCATCTGTGTACCGATGATGATGTCTACGGCGCCGCTCTGAAGCGGCTGCAGTTGTGTTTCGAGCTGCTCCTCACGGGCGGTATCGGTATCGAAGCGAGCGAGGCGCGCCTGCGGGAAAAGGCGTTGCACTTCGTCTACAACCGCTTTGGTGCCGATGCTTTTGAGCACAATGTCCGTCTCACCACACTCTGGGCAGCTACTCGGCAGCGCAGCAGAACGGCCGCAGACATGGCACCGCATGATATGGGAGTCACCGTGATAGGTGAAACTCAGGTCGCAGTGCGCGCACAGCGCTCGCCAGCCGCAACTGCTGCACAGAACGGCACCGGCTGTGCCGCGCCGGTTGAGGAACAACATGCTTTGCTCGCTAGAGCTGAGGGCCCGCTGCATACTTTCTATAAGGGGAGTGGAGAGTACGGGGCTACGGCTCAGCTGACTGCGGTCACGCAAGTCGACGATGTCTATGCTGGACTGGGTGTTGTTTTTGACGGCGAGATTTGTGAGGGGTATGATGGGCCTTTTTTTGGCACCTGCTAGGTAGTATTCCTCGACATTTGGAGTGGCCGAGCCACTCACGAGGCAGGCGTCGTGCAAGGCGGCAAGTTTGGCGGCCACTCTCTCTGTGCGGTAGCGCGGAGACGTCTCGTTTTTGTATGCTTGATCATGCGATTCGTCGAGTACGATAAGTCCGAGGTGCCGAACGGGCGCAAAAAGGGCTGATCGGGGGCCAATGACGACGATTGGATCGGTACTCACTAGTATGTCGTACCAGCGGTTGCGCCGCGCGGCATTTGTGAGACGGGAGTGCAGCACGTGCACCCGGCCGGCAAACGCTCGTTCAAAGGTCTCGACGAGTTGTGCAGTCAGACCGATTTCGGGCGTCAGTAGTATGGCTGACTTGCCCGACTCGAGTGTTTTTTTTGTAAGTTCGACATACAGACGAGTTTTGCCGCTACCCGTGATGCCGTGGAGGAGGTGGTAGCCAGTAGGCTGTACTTGGGCGAGTGCCTGAGATTGCTCGGGGGTGAGCGGCGGAGCATCAGGGCTGTCGGGTTTCGTGTTTCGAGCGTCGGGTTTCGGGTGCGTAGGCCTAGGGAAGGCAGTACTGGGGGGCAGAAACTGGCGGACAATACTACCAAACGGTGCCGGGTAGTAGCCGTAGAGCCAGTCGATGAGCGCGAGAAACTGCACAGGGAGCGGTGGGCTGAGCGCTACGGCCGATATGGGTTTTGCGGCAAAGCTTGGCTCTGGCACGCTCCTCTGTACGATACCAAGCACCGAGCGGTTGCGCAGCGCGATTCTCGCCACAGACCCAGGTAAAAGCTCGGCCTCGGACGTATACGTCAAAGCGCTCTTGCCGTGATACCGCAAATCACCAACCAATACCTCGTAGTAGTACATAGGTATAAGTATAGACTACACCGAAGAGTTGGGCGTCTGACGTCATGATGAGGTGAGGTCACTCTCTGTCGACACGGCGTCCTAGGTGCAAAAAGCTGGGGCTGGCAGCCTAGGTCTCGCCGCAGTGTTCTGGCCAAAAATACAGTTGAAAAGACAAGGAGACGCTGGTATTATAAGATGTACTACGTTGTCGTAACGACAATAAAGGGCTTATGTAAAGGTAGGGGAATAGGGTATGCTAGACGTTTTCATCACCAGTCGTGTCCGCCGTAAGATCATTGTGATCTATGCCAAATACCCCGATTTCAAGACGCATGTCCGTGGTTTGGCCAAGCTTATCAAAGAAGACGCCGGCAACATCCAGCGCGAGCTCAAGCGTCTTGAGAAAGCCGGATTTCTCATATCTGAAAAACAGGGCAATACCAAAATTTATCACACCAACAAGCAGTTCATCATCTTCAAAGAACTCCAGAGCATAGTGCTCAAAAGCCAGCGCACCCAACAAGCCAAGCGCCACGTCAGCTAGACAAATTTGTCATTGTATGCTACACTGTCTTTTAGTGTAAATAAAAAACAAATGCATACTAAACACTCCTCAGGTCCTATAGAATCAGGCTACAGCGGAACTGTAGCTCCACTCCCTCCAGAATTATCTGCGGCCGCTGTCCGGGGCGCTCTTGCAGAATACAGAGGTATAACTGGAGAAGCGGTCGCATTTACTGGAGCAATTCTCGGTGCGTACCAGGAAGAGTTTCGTAGCGGAAAGATATATCCGTTGAGTTATGAGTCTTACGAGGGAAACACAGAGCTTGCGAGACAACACTCTCGTCCTGACTTAGACCCCGAAAAACTGCCACCTCATCTGGCTATGGTCCCTACTGAGAGATGGACGAATTTGCCGCTTGATCCTGATGCTGCCACGTTACAGCTTTGGTCTGCTGCCAACCGGGCACGTATCGAAGAAGGGTATCAAACAGTCAATGATGCCTCTTTGAAACAGAACGATATGAGCGCAATTGCCGCTGATCTAGAGCGAGAAATACTAGCGGCATCTGCTCCGCTGGTGCATGGTACGACCTATGAGACGCTCAATGGCATTATTGATACAGGGAGTATATCAAGCAACAGATCAGTTCTGAGCAAAGGTGACGAATACGTTGGACAAACCCATGCGGAAGACAGAGTGTTGGGTTTGGATGACTATGTTTTCTTTGATTGGGGTCGCCCTACAACTGCCCGTCTGCGGGAGCAACCCGAAATAACTCTAGTCGTGTCTCAGGATGCGCTTAAATGCCCGGGTGCATTTGTAACTGAGAATGACATTGAAATGTATGCAGCATACAACAATCCAGCCGAGCGGTACCTTAACGGCTTTCTACGCGCTGATGACTTTGAAGCGGTTAGGGTAAAGGCAGTGGAAACAAAATGGCAGGATGATCCAAGACATAACAACGTGACAAGCCCCCATTTTACTCAGTCTCTTCATCGTCTCAGTGTTTATTCAATGTTGAGTGGCGGGCGTGAAACAATAAATCCAACGGAGTTATTTCCAACAACACTGGATACTTTTGAGGTAAAAATACCCGTAGTTAGTGCCGATAAGATTAAACGGATTATTTTCCGCGATCCAGCGCAGTATAGCAGGTTTATACAGGAACATGACAATGACTTTGACTGCGTGCTTAATCCAGATATGGGGCGCAATTTTTCAGGCCCGAACGGTCATCACGGTGATGCCAACGTTGATATTTTCGGGACTTTTGAAACGGCACGGACAGTTACTGAGTCTGCCGTGACACGCCAGGTTATAGATGGATATACCCGCAGAAAAAAGTCACTGGTATCCGTCAATCCAGAAAACATAGTAACCGGAACATATCTCGTTCTGGATGCCCGCCTCATTGAGGACCCACTTTGTTCCTACTACCCGCCTGGTTTTAGGTATAACGAGTATGATGATAGGAGTGGCACTGTCGGTCCCTTCATTGTAGACGCGCACAAGAATGGAAAAGACCAGCAGCGCATAATTGACAAAATTGCTAGAAAGTATGCCGGGGACCGGGCGTTTTTATTGACCGCGCATTTTGAGCAGGGCAAGCCGCAGGAAGGCATTTATACGGGTGAGATTACTCGGGTCGATTCGAGTATTATCCCGAGTCAAGTCCCCAACGAATTTGGTGGGTTACCCGAGCTGCGTGAAGATGGAGTATGGTATTATCCCTCACTAGAACCGAAGCCTCCTACGCAAGATGATGCGGTCGACAGTGTATCTTCTAAAGGCCAGCCGTCACATACTCCTCCCGGTTCATCAGCAACTACCGCTCGCAATCGTAGGGTGCCCAAACAATTTGTCATTGACTCTGGCGGAAGATCAATCTCTCAGTAGCAAAAATATACTGTATTATTCAAAAGTGTAAAATTTTTAAGGCCTACCCTTTAACAGGGGAGATTTTGTGGAATTTGTGGCGGCGGTTAGTTTTTTTGTCGTAGTGCTTTTGTCGGCTATGCACCTCTTGCCTCTTGCCTCTGTTGCTGCTATAATCTCCCGAGTATGATAGAAGTGACGAGAAAAGACGGGAAAGAGAGCGCCGAAAACTTGGTACGTCGGTTTAACCGCCGGGTGCAGCAGTCAGGGCTCGTGATCGCCGTCAAATCAGGCCAATATTTTGAGAAACCTCTCAGTAAGCGCGAGCGCCGAAACAAGGCGATTATCCGTAATCAGCGCAAGGCTGTAAAGCTCAAAAAAATCAAACTCGGCCAGAAATAGGAAGCACAGGCAATGCACATTTTGGGCAATGTGTTTCAGTCAGCGCTCGCCGTACATTTAGTGCGGTTCGCTTACGGGCTTCGCACAGCACTCCAAACTGCACTATTGCCTGAGCCTCCTTCCTACGTGGGAGAAGTACAATGATAAAACAGCGCTTACAAGATGATGTTAAGACAGCGATGCTGGCGGGTGATACGATGCGGCTCGAGTGTTTGCGTGGACTCAAGAGTGCTATTTTGTATGCGGAAGTGGCGGCGGGAAAGCGTGATGAGGGCCTGAGTGATGCGGAGATCGAAAGCCTGCTGGCAAAAGAGGCAAAAAAGCGGCAGGAAAGCGCAGATCTGTACGCGAAGGGCGGTGCGGCCGACAAGGCAGATAAAGAGCTCAGCGAAAAAGCCATCATAGAAGAGTACCTGCCACCGCAACTCAGCGAGGCGGAAGTAGCGGCTGTCGTCGACGAAGTGATAGCCCAAGTGAAACCGGAAGGTATTGGGCAGATGGGTCAAGTGATCGGCCAAGTGAAATCTCGGCTTGGCACTGCTGCTGATGGGAGTATTGTAGCTCGTTTGGTGAAAGAGAAGTTGCAGTGAGCACTCAGTTTGAGCACATGCAGCAGGAACTACGGAATACGATTTTCAAGTTTCGTGTCTCGGGACTAGCTTTTTTGCTCGTATCAATCACATTGTATGTATCGGGATTGTATGCATCGCTCGGACTGAGTAAATGGTTGCTCGCAACGTTTGCGATTATTGGGTGTGTGGATCTGACATTTAGTACTAGTATGTCGCGAAAATTAAGGAGGAGTGGACGATGATATTACTGATGGGGCCGGCAGGAGCTGGCAAAAGTTTGCAGGGGCACAAGCTCGCTGACGAGCATGGGTTTGCGTATATATCGACGGGTGAGATTTTCCGGCTGTTTCTGACGGGTCATCGTCGGGCGGCAATGCTTGAGGGTAAACTCATGACCGACCAAGAAACCATCGACATGATAGACAAGGTTTTTGATATCATCGACACGACCGGCGAATTTATACTCGACGGTTTCCCAAGAACTGCCGAGCAAGTTGAGTGGCTGATGGGTCAGGTCAAAAAAGGCCGGTTCGATAAACCGGTTGTCGTGCATATGGATGTCAGTGAGAAGGAAACACGGCGACGCCTGGGCTTACGCGGTCGTCCAGACGACACTCCTGAGGCGATTACAGAACGCTACAAGCTCTATGCCAGCAAGACCCAGCCGATTTTGCAGCAATTCCGCGACAGTGGTGTTGTGGTTTATGATGTGAGTGCCGATGGCACGCCAACGCGGGTGTACAAAAATATTGTCGAAGCGCTGGGTATACCCGAAAAAGCATAGCACTAAAGCGATGAGTCCTCTGAGGAATTCGACACGGGGCGGTGGTCTAGGCGGTGTGTGTTTTTGGCAGACGGAACGGTAGTTTATAATAGAAAAAGAAAGTGACGTATATAGTATGCGGCCAAAAACTGACAAAGAGATAGCGGCGATGCGCCAGAGCGGGCAGATTCTCGCAAGAGTGCTCGAAAAACTGCGGCGCGAGGCGCGCGTCGGTATGACGCCTAAAGAGGCTTCGGCCATAGCGGCTATAGAGACGGAAAAGCTGGCCGGCAAGCCGGCGTTTAAAGGCTTTGAGGGCTATCCGGACATCATCTGTATCTCCAATAACAACGAAGTGCAGCACAGTATACCCAACGACACGCCATTTAAAAAAGGCGACATCGTCAATTTTGACTATGGCGTGGTCGTGGACGGCATGATCACCGATGCAGGCATTACGGTATGCATCGGAGGTAAGCCAGATGCCGATGCGGCGCGGCTGCTCAGAGGCACGGAAGAGGCGCTGTATACTGCGATCGACATGGTGCAAGATGGGGTGCGCGTCGGTGACATCTCGGCGACTATCGAAACGGTGCTCAGATCCTACAATCTCGGCATAGTGCGCGAACTCGTCGGGCACGGTGTGGGGCACGAACTGCACGAGGAGCCCGAGATACCAAACTACGGCCCCGCAGGGCGAGGGCCCATACTCCGTGCCGGTATGACCATAGCTATTGAGCCCATCACGACTCTAGGAGATCACCGGATATTTGGCGCACACGACGGCTGGACGCTACTGACGGTAGACGGCAGCCGGAGTGCTCAGTTTGAGCACACGCTGCTAGTAACGCAAAACGGCTGCGAAATTCTGACGCAGGTGTAGTTGCATACCGGACATGGTCCGGAAGCCAGAAACTGAAGACCAATTTCAGGCAATGTAACAATTATCCTGTAACAATTGGGTTTTAATAGTTACAGGTCACAGGTTAATCCTAGGTGACATGCTACAAGTTACATGTTAATCGCCCAAATTGCTCTGCAATTTGTGGCTCCCGTAAGAACAAGATCATAACAAAAGTTGCGTTATCTCAAACGTTAGCGCTATACTTGTGTGCAGTATGAGCGAAGGTCCTGCTGCCCCAATACACGTCGGCTTAGATATTGGTACATCACACGTACGGTGTGTGATCGGTACGCGCGACGAAGCGGACCCGACGGCTATATCTGTGATTGGTCACGGCGTCAGTGACAATCAAGGGATGCGTCGTGGGGTTATTATGCATGTCGATGATACGACAGAGGCAATTATCCAAGCTATCACAGAAGCAGAGCGGATTGCCGGGGTACGTGTCGATAGGGCTACGGTGAATGTCAACGGCTCTCATGTCAGCGGTATGAATTCAAAGGGCACCATAGCCATCAGTGGTATAAACAGAGAGATTACCCCTGAGGACCGTGACCGGGTTGAAGAGGCGGCTGCCGTACTTAAGCTACCGGCAAACAGGGAGATTCTGCAAGTCTTTGCTAAAAACTATCGGCTGGACGGTCAGGACAATCTGAAAGATCCTGTTGGTATGCGCGGTGTACGCCTAGAGGTTGATTGTCATATCATCACGGCTGCAACGCCAAATGTTCGCAACCTAGACCTTGCACTTGAAAAAGCGCAGGTAGCGCCGCAGCATCACACGGTCTCCTCGCTCGCTGCAGCGGAGGCGGTTCTGGACAGAGCTCAAAAAGAAGCTGGAACGGCCGTAGTGGATATTGGCGCGGGTACGACAAATCTCGTCGTCATCGAGGACGGTGAAATCCAGCATGTTGCGGTCATTCCGATGGGCGGGACTCACATCACGAATGATTTAGCGATTGGCCTTAAGACTGATCTGCAGGTTGCCGAACAGGTAAAACTTGAGCATGTACGCCTCGGTGATACAACCGACAAGACGTTCCGTATACTCGTCGATGGCACAGGACATACCTTCGAGCAAGCAGAAGTAAATATGATTGCAGAGGCGCGGGTAGAGGAGCTGTTTGAATATGTCGATAAAGAGTTGCAGCATATCCATCGGTCACGAAAGCTACCAGGCGGGGTTGTGCTGGTCGGCGGTAGCGCCGGGCTACCGGGTCTAGCCGAGTTTACCAAAGAGCAATTGCAATTGCCAGTACGCCTCGGCAAGATCCGTGGTCTATCAGGTCTCGTTGATACCGTGGACGATCCGGCATTTGCGGCGGCAACTGGGCTGATGCTGCTCGATATATTGCTTGCATCTTTTGTGGCTGAGCAACCAGGTGAAGGGCAGTTTTTCCCATCGGGCCTGCCCGCTCTCGGCAATCTTCTCAAAAAGTTCCGCAGATAATACGCACGGTGAGTAGGCCGAGTTTGTGCCAAGTAGTACACAGATAGTATTCAGCTGCTGGACAGCTAGTCGAAAAAAGTACTCGCTCAGTATCGGCTACGCCCATTTATGTGCGCATAAATTGTTGAACTTCTCAGCCCATGTACGCTATACTGGGGTTGAATGTAAGGTGAGGGGTGACACACTACTATGGCACAAGCAGTCGATCCGGAAATTGAGACCTTTGCACGCATCAAAGTCATTGGTGTCGGTGGTGCAGGTGGTGCAGCCATTAACCGAATGATAGAAGCTGGTGTCGACGGGGTGGAATTTGTATCGATCAATACTGACGCACAAGCGCTCCACAACTCCAAGGCAAGCGTCAAACTACATATTGGTCGTGATACGACGCGTGGGCTTGGTGCTGGGGCTGATCCCTCCGTCGGCGAGCGGGCGGCTACTGAATCGCGCGAAGAGATCAAGCAAACGCTCGAAGGTGCGGACATGGTGTTTGTCACCATCGGCGCCGGTGGCGGCACCGGGAGTGGCGCTGGGCATATCGTGGCGCGTATCGCCAAAGAAATGAATATTCTTGTGGTTGGCTTCGCGACAAAGCCATTTGCATTTGAGGGCGAAAAACGACGTAGAAATGCCGACATGGCGATCGAAAAACTGCGGTCAGCCGTCGATACGCTCATCATTATCCCCAATGATCGCTTACTGCAGACAATTGACCGAGCCACGCCACTTCTCGAGGCGTTCAAAGTAGCCGACGACGTTCTCAGGCAGGGCGTGCAGGGGATTTCTGACCTCATAACCGTACACGGTTTGATCAACCTCGATTTTGCCGATGTAAAGGCTGTAATGAGCAGCGCCGGTACGGCACTCATGGGCATCGGTCGCGCCAGTGGCGAAAACCGAGCAATCCAAGCAGCACAACAAGCTATCGAGTCACCCCTGCTGGAAGTGTCTATCGATGGAGCTCGCGGCATTCTGTTTAATGTCATTGGTGGTAATGATCTTTCTATGCACGAGATCAATACGGCGGCAGAGGCCATCACGGCGGCTGCTGATCCTGATGCCAATATCATTTTTGGTGCTACTATCAGCCCCGAGTTGGACGGTGAGATCATTATCACCGTTGTGGCGACAGGATTCGACGCTTCGTACTTTGCGAGCCGTCAGACGCCGCGCTCTGACCAATCTCTCCTCGCGGAACCCTTGTCAGACGCTACAGCCGTAGAACATGCCCACGAAAGTCTCAGCGCTACTACAGAAGAAAACATACCCCCCATCGATATGGAAGTCCAAGAAGCTCCCTCGAACCAAGTTGATCAGGTGGCTGATTTTACCAGTGATAGTACGATGCCTAATATTTGGTCCCTCAATGCGAGCGATGAAGACAAAAAAGACGTGGATCAAGGCGAAGAGCAAAATCCTCTGTACCGGCCGGTGGTTGCGCACGATGATGAACTCGAAAAGCCCTCGTTCTTGCGTCGTTTGGCTCGCCGACGCTCCAAAGAAGATGATGATAGCAAAGAGTAAGTAACCCCAACTCGACATACGCACTACCGCAAGAGAGTTGGGGAGGCGACCAGCAAGGGGGCAGAGCAGTCTCTAGCGGGTAGGGAGCTATACCAAAAATGTATCTCGTTTGCTAGAGCGGAAAGGGTGAGCTCGTGAGTTTTGATCCGCTTCGGATCACGGACTTCTATAGAAGGTATGCAAAGCAGCCCATTCCGGACACAAACCTTGGCTTTTCGCTCGAGAGTGCTGCTAGTACGCCGATGCTCCGGTGTTCTTTTCACCCCGGACTGCATCATTGGGCGTAAGCCCTGCCGAGCCCTTTAATACCCTGCTCTAGTGCATCCAAAACTGTTGGTAGGTTTACCGGAAAGCACGTAGCTGGCCTGCCACCGATAGCTTTCTCTGCGGAAATCGAGCGATTATAGCTAATAACAGAGCAAATTTTCTGCTTATGTATTAAATATTACAGCGCAAAATTACTTTACCAGCGCTATGCATAGCGGTATGATAAGATAGTAAAACGCTATATGTGGAAAAGGTGAAGCCTAGGAAGGCACAATCTGTAGCGACGAATCGTACCTTATAAAGTAAACACAAGGAGTCGAAAAATGAAATGTAGCCAATGCGGCACAGATGACACAAAGGTCATCGAGAGCCGAGATGTTGCAGATGGTGAGGCTGTTCGACGACGTCGCGCTTGCGTGCACTGTAGCTACCGATTTACGACCTATGAACGTATCGAGCGGCCGCAGCTTGTTGTGGTAAAAAATAACGGCACGCGCCAGCTTTTTAACCGCGAAAAACTGCTTGCTGGGCTCTATCGGGCATGCGAAAAAACTTCTGTAACCGGCTTGCAGCTCGAAAAGTTAGTCCAAGGAGTAGAGCATGAGCTCTATGCCTGTGCTGACAGCGAGGTGAGCTCGGGAAAGATTGGCGGAATGGTCATGGAGCGTCTCAGAGAGCTCGATGAAGTAGCGTATGTCAGATTTGCAAGCGTCTATCGTCGTTTTACTGATATAGCCAGCTTTGAAAAGGAGCTTTCGCATATCAAGCAGCAAAAAACCGAGTAACTGTTGTACGGGGTATGTACACAGAAAAGGCGTCGGGCCGTCGGCAGCTAAATGCCCCGCGAACACCCCTCAAAACCTGAGTTGAAAAAGAACTAACAACCCAAAATGCAGGGTATACAACAATGAAAACTAAGCCAACCCGGCGCCGAGCACGGACCGGCCAAGAAAGGAAAAACTATGGGACAGACAACTGATAATGAAGTGCGACGGCTTTTTACAAAGCCAAAATCGAAAGCATATGATGCTATCAAATGGGTCAAGCGTGATTCGGAGCTCAAAAATCCGTTTACGGGAGAGATTGTTTTCCAGCAGCAAGGGGTAGAGATCCCTGAGTCATGGTCAATGAACGCGCTCAATATTGTCGCCCAAAAGTACTTTACGGGTACGCCCGGTGACAAAGACCGCGAAACATCACTCAAGCATCTCATCGACCGTGTGGTAGATACGGTCACCCGTCAAGGACAACAGGAGGGGTATTTTGATGCCGCTGCCGACGCCGAGACATTCCGTGAGGAGCTCAAATACATCCTTGCCACCCAACGAGCGGCATTTAACAGCCCCGTTTGGTTCAACATCGGGGCGCCAGAGAGGGCTCAGCAGGCAAGCGCGTGCTTTATTCTCGGGGTAGAAGACACTATGCATTCAATCCTCCAGTGGTATACCGACGAGGGTATGATTTTTAAGGGTGGGTCTGGTAGTGGCGTCAATGTCAGCTCGATCCGCTCGAGCGTCGAGCCGCTCGGCAAAAGCGCAGGGACCGCCTCTGGGCCCCTGAGTTTTATGCGCGGTGCTGATGCCAGCGCGGGGGCTATCAAGAGTGGCGGCAAGACACGCCGCGCGGCCAAGATGGTCATCTTGGATGTCGACCATCCGGATGTCGAGGAATTCATCTGGTGCAAATCGATCGAAGAAGACAAGGCGCGCGCACTCCAAGCGGCCGGTTTCGATATGAGCTTGGACGGCAAAGATATCTTCAGCGTCCAATATCAAAATGCCAATAACTCCGTACGTGTAACCGATGATTTCATGAAAGCAGTCGAGGCAGACGCCGACTGGAACCTCAAAGCTGTCAAAACGGGTAAAACCGTCCGGACGCTCAAGGCACGTCATTTGTACCGCCAATTTGCCGAAGCCGCTTGGCGATGCGCGGATCCGGGTATGCAATTTGATACGACTATCAACCGGTGGCACACGACACCAAACGCCGGCCGCATCAATGGCTCCAACCCTTGTAGCGAGTATATGCACCTCGACAATTCCGCGTGTAACCTTGCGAGCATCAACTTGCTTCATTACTTGAGAGACGATTTTAGTTTTGACGTCGAGAGTTTCAAACATACCGTTGAGCTTATCTTTACCGCCCAAGAAATCCTAGTTGGTTACAGTTCGTACCCAACCGAGCGAATCACCAAAAACGCCCGAGCCTACCGCGAGCTGGGTATAGGCTACGCCAACCTCGGTGCACTCCTTATGGCGCAGGGGTTGCCCTACGACAGCGATGAAGGACGGGCGCAGGCAGCGGCCATCACCGCGATCCTGACAGGGCATAGCTATGCGACGAGCGCGCGGATGGCCCGGAAAGTCGGCCCATTTGCCGGTTTTCATAAAGACCGCGAGGGTATGCTCAAGGTGCTTAGGATGCACCGCGAAGCGGTCAGCCACATAGACGCTAGTATGGTCTCAGAAGAACTCCTAGATGCAGCAGTGGAGGCGTGGGACGAAGCGGTAGGGCTGGGTGAGCTGTATGGTGTACGCAACAGCCAAGCGAGCGTGCTGGCTCCAACGGGCACGATTGGCCTCATGATGGACTGTGATACTACGGGTATAGAGCCAGACCTCGGTCTCGTAAAGGTCAAAAAACTTGTGGGCGGCGGTACGATGAGTATCGTCAACCAGACGGTTCCTCGAGCCTTGCGGGCACTCGGCTACACAGACGAGCAGGTCAATGACATTGTGGCGTACATCGACACCGAAAAAACCATCCTCGGCGCGCCGCACCTAATGAAAGAGCACGAGCCAGTTTTCGCCTGTAGTATGGGCGATAATGCCATCCACTATCTCGGCCACGTCAAAATGATGGCTGCAGTCCAGCCGTTTCTCTCGGGAGCTATCAGCAAGACGGTTAATATGCCGGAGTCTGCGACGGTCGAAGATGTCGAGCAACTGCACATTGATTCATGGAAAATGGGGCTCAAAGCGGTTGCTATTTACCGTGACAACTGCAAAGTTGCCCAGCCGCTTTCTATGGCCAAAAAAGACGGCGACGAGAAAAAAGAGGGAGCGGGTGCTCCTGCGGCGACTTCAGATGACGGCAAGATCATCCTAAGGGGTGCAGTGCGGCGCAAGCTACCACGGATACGCAACAGCCGTACCTACCGCTTTGTGGTAGCAGATCTCGAAGGTTTCTTTACGGTCGGCGAGTACCCAGACGGCACCCCCGGAGAACTTTTCATCAGCGTCAGCCGCCAAGGCTCAACGCTGGCCGGTTTGATGGATTCATTTGCTATCAGTGTCAGCCATGGTTTGCAGTACGGCGTCCCGCTCAAGAGCTACGTGAAAACGCTGCGTGGCACTAGTTTTGCGCCGTTTGGTATCACCGACGATCCAGATATCCGTACCGCCAGCTCGGTTACGGACTACATCGTTCGTCGGCTTGCACTTGACTACCTGAGCTTCGACGATCGGCTCGAGCTTGGTCTCGCCAGCTTCGACGACATGCCAGAAGAACAAACAAGCTTGCTCGATACGCCTGAAACAGATGACGTCAAATCGGCGCCCCCTGTCACGAGCGTGAAACAGGACGCAGTCAGTACGGCCGTCTCCGAGACGCAGCCGATGGCTCCGGCAGTCGAAAAGCCAGCAGCTCAGCAGAAAAAAGTCATAAATGACTCGACAGCACCACTCTGTTACAACTGTGGCAATCAAACACAGCGCTCAGGCAGCTGCTATGTGTGCTCGAGTTGCGGCTCGACAACAGGGTGTAGCTAGACAGTAAGGAGGGGAGTATCCCCTCCTTAGCCTCGCTTTGATCGGGATTCTCCCCTGAAGTTATGTAAAGTATCCGGAAGTGAATTCCGGATACTTTACGATTAAAACGCTTCGCGTATCTCAAGAGGATGTCAGTAGAAGATAAGGGCTGCTCTTTTCAAGAAAGCTATAGATATTTTCTACCAATGAATCCAAGGAAATTTCTGTTGTATAAGATGGGATGAAAGTCGCCTCTGTTATTTACGTGTATCAGGTGAAAAAGAATCAACCGGATGACTGTAGATAAGTAGTTGATTGAAAATATTTTCAGATTTATTCTGAAAATATTTTTATAACTTATCAGGAAAGAGCAGCCAGAGCGGAGAACTTTAGCTCGAAGCCCTGCGCGCTGAGAGAACCTATTTCGGTTCTCTCATTACATGCTACACTGGAAGCATGAAAGTACTCGTGCTTTACAGACCAAATTCCGAACATGCTCGCACAGTGGAGGTGTTTTTGCATGATCTCCAGAAACAGCACGATGTAGACCAGTCAGCGCTGCGGATTGTGGATGTTGACAGTCGGGAAGGGATTGACCTAGCAAAAATATACGATGTTATGGATACGCCAGCAATCGTTGTTACGGACAATGACGGCGGGTATGTGTATGGTTGGGTTGGCGAAGAGCTGCCCCTGATGCGCGACGTAGCTGCGTATTCGCAGCAATAATGTTTTCGCCTCACCCCGAAGAATGCTACAGCGTCTATTTCCGGAAGAGGGATGGATTGTCTTTTGTAGAGTGAAAGAGTACCATTGTACCTAGACATGCATTCTACCGTTTGGTAGGTGAGCGGCTATCACCCGCGAAGCAGTGAGAGGAAATCGCACTCGTGTGTCATTCTGAACTAGTTTCAGAATCTCGTACGTAAGAGAGTAGAACTCAACGGTTCGGCCCGTTAGACCGCGTCAAGCAAGCGCTAAGAGATTCACCTCTTTTAGAAATCGGATGGTACCTCCCGACTAAATTCACCCGGGATCCGATATTTAACAGAGGTGATTTTTATTTGGTATAGACTATGGAGACCCCAAAGACGATATATGACGAAACTGTTATGACGCACCAAGAAGCTTGTGCTGCGACACTCGGCGATATATTTGATAAACGGCATACTTTCAACAAGTCTTACGATCGATGCGAGACGCGGGGCTTGTTGCACCAGAAGAAGGAGAGGTATGAAATCAATCCTGATCTATGGAGATTCAAATACATACGGCGAAGCGGCGTTCCATAGGCGCCGTTTACCGTATGACGATCGCTGGACGTCAAAATTGCAAAAACTTCTTGACCAGAACACATTGGATGCGAGAGTAATTTCGGAAGGTCTTAGTGGACGTATTGCGGGGGACTATAAGCAGCATGATACTCATACGAATGGCCTGCGACATTTCGAGGCGATATACCGGAGTCACGTCCCCATTGACATACTCATCATTGCACTCGGAACAAACGACATGCAGCCAAAGTACAAACAAACCGCCGAAATGATATTCGACAACCTGATGCAGTATCGGGATATGGTGCGTTCTGTAGCGGCCGATTCGTCCACGATGGCCCCACCTCACGTGGTATACCTTATTCCACCGCTGATACATTCACGGGAGGACTATTTTATTGGTGACGTGTCACTCATAAAAAAAATGACGGATGGTATGAAGCGTGCCAAGGAATTGTTCATCGAAAGCGGAGCGATTTCGCTGAGCGAAGATGGAGTGCATATATCTTCTGAAGGCCATAGTGAAGTTGCAGAAAAAGTGTATAAGAAGATAAGGGGATTACTATGAAATTTGAAAGCGGAACACGGCGCAAGGCGATTGAGTACGAAAAAGACCTAGTGCAGTACTGGAAAAAACACAAAACATTTGAAAAGTCTGTTGAGCAGCGGCCAAAAGATACTGCCTATGTGTTTTACGACGGGCCGCCGTTTATCACTGGTGTGCCACACCATGGAACGCTGCTCACGAGTATCGTCAAGGACGCAGTACCGCGGTACTGGACCATGAAAGGTAAGCGGGTCGAACGCGTCTGGGGCTGGGACTGTCATGGGCTGCCGGCTGAGGTGTTTACCGAGAAGAAACTGGGCATCCAGGACAAGCGTGATATCGGTACAAAAATCAGTCTCGAAGAGTACATCACGACCTGCCGCGATAA
>CAZNLV010000006.1:0-4136 GCA_964574245.1 uncultured Candidatus Saccharibacteria bacterium | reverse complement strand
ATGTTGGCATGGACTACAACACCTTGGACACTACCTGCCAACCTAGCAGTGGCTGTAAAGGGCGATATAGAGTACTCACTGCTTCAGTGCGCAGGCAAGAAATTTTACGTAGCTACAGAAGCGGTAGACCGAGTGATGCGCGACGAAAAGCATCAGCATTTGGCATACAACGTTGTCAAAAAAATACAGGGGTCAGAGCTTGTCGGCAAACACTATGAGCCACTCTTTGCAGACCGCGGCGAGACGGCACATCGAGTGCTCGATGCACACTTTGTGACGCACGAAGATGGTACTGGCATCGTGCACGAGGCGCCAGCGTACGGCGAAGAGGACTACCTACTGTGTAAAGAAAACAACATACCGGTACTCTCAGTCGTCGACGAAAACGGCAACTATACGGAGGGCCAGTGGCAGGGACAAAACATCTGGGACGTGAACAAAGAAATTGCAAAGTCACTCGTAGCAGAGGGCAAAGCGCTCAAAATCGAATACATTCGGCACGAGTACCCGCACTGCCACCGCTGCGGTACAAAGCTCATGTACCGGGCCCACCCGAGCTGGTTTATGGATATTGATGGTCAGCGAAGTCTGATGCTCGAACAAAACGCAGAGGTCAATTGGTTCCCCGAACATATCAAACATGGACGGAGTGAAAAAACTATCGAGTCGGCTCCTGACTGGAATCTCAGTCGAGATAGGTTCTGGGCGACGGCGATGCCGGTATGGAAGGGTGTAGATACGGGCGGCGTAGAGCAGGTAAAAGTCATCGGTAGCTACGCAGAACTCAAAGAATTGAGTGGCGTAGAGCTCGAGGACTACCACCGGCCTTGGGTAGATGATATTGAATTTGATCTGGACGGCGTGCACTACAAGCGTATCGAAAAAGTCATGGACTGCTGGTTTGAGAGCGGCAGTATGCCCTTTGCCCAGTTCCATTACCCGTTTGAAAACAAAGAAAAATTCGAGGCAAGTTTCCCCGGAGATTTCATAGTCGAGTATGTGCCGCAGGTGCGGGCATGGTTTTACTACCTCAGCGCGGTAAATAACGGGTTGTTCCAACGCGTGCCGTTTAAGACGGCGTTGGTGCATGGCACTATCGCCGGCAATGACGGCCGCAAAATGAGCAAAAGCTACGGAAACTACACAGACCCCAATGAGCTCATGGATACGTACAGTGCCGATGCGCTGCGCTTTTTGCTGCTCGGTTCGCCGCTCCTAGGCGGTGAAGACTTTAGTCTTCAGGACAAAGACGTCCAAGATGTACAAAGAAAACTGGCCATGATTTGGAACATGTATGACTTTTTTACAATGTATGCTGCGGTCGATGGTTGGGAATGGGACGGCTCGCTTGATGACCCGCTTGAGAAGTTGCAGAACCCACTCGATGTCTGGGTGGTGTCGAGATTACATCAGATGCAAACCCATATTGTACAGCATATGGATGCATACAATCTCCCTGAAGCCATGAGCGAAGTGCTGCCTTTTCTCGATGACGCCAGCAACTGGTATGTGCGCCGGAGTCGACGGCGTTTCTGGAAAAGCGAAGATGACGGCGATAAGGGCGACGCATACCGGACGCTGCACTATGTCCTCGTACGGCTGAGCATAGTACTCGCGCCGTTTATACCGTTTCTCGCTGAAGAGCTGTACCAGAAGCTGACAGGTGGTGAGAGCGTGCATTTGCTGGATTGGCCAGCGATAGGAGCCGTGGATGACCTCGTGCTCGATGCGATGGCACAGACTCGGGCAGTCATAGAGCAAGGTCTAGCAGCACGGATGCAAAAGAGCGAGGTAGAAGTACAGGTGAAGGTGCGTCAACCGCTGGCTTCTCTCACGTACACTTCAGAACAACGTTTGGTCGACTTCTACGAATCGATCATTGCCGATGAGGTGAATGTCAAAGAAGTAACATGGCAATCCGGAGTAAAACTGGCCGTGAGTGTTGACAAAAATATAACACGGGCATTACGGCGTGAAGGCATGATGCGTGAGGTGATACGTGCGGTCCAAAATGCACGAAAGCAAGCTGGCTTGCAGGTCGATGATCGGATCGTATTGCATTTACTGGCGGGTGACACGGAACTGCAAAAAGCGATTGATGAGCATCGTGAGGTCATACAGGCAGAAACGCTCACGCAGACATACGCAGAAGCCGGTGAGGATGCATTTTGTACGGAAACGACCATTGATGGGGCCGAGCTAGCAATTGCACTCCAGAAGGCGTAAGGAGGGTGCGTGAAACATGATTGGTTGGTCATAGGCGTTACGCCCGCATTGGACGAGGGATATAAGTTGCCCGCGTCTCGCTCTACTCTGTATTTGCGTCGCGAATATACGAAACTGCTTGCTGAGCTCGGGGTGGTCCCGTTGATACTGACGGCGGATATGCCGCTCAGCTATATCATGGAAACATGTGCAGGAATCGTGATATCGGGCGGGGAGGATATCCCCGCAGAAGTATACGGCGGCGAAAATACTCGAGATGTTGTAGAGCCGATGGAGCGGGTTATGTGGGAGCTGCTGCTCATCGATCGTTGTCAAAAAGATAGTTTGCCCTTGCTGGGCGTGTGCTACGGCATGCAGCTGATCGCAATGCATTTTGGGGGTACGCTGCATGCTGATATTGCGCGAGACCTTCCGGGGAGTCTTGACCATGTTTCGAGAGAACATGAGGTATTGATACGCTCGGACTTTTTAGGTTTGCAGGCTGGCGAATCGGTGACGGTTGCTTCGAGACATCACCAGTCGGTTCAAAACCTACCAAGCGGTTATGAACTCTGTGGTGCTGCGCCTGACGGGGTTGTTGAAGCGATACAGTGCGGGGACATATACGGTACGCAGTGGCACCCAGAATCCGACACGACTGGCCCACGGGTGTACGCAGCGTTTATCGAGCAATGCCGGAAAGCGGGCGGGACTGAGTAGTGCGACTTTACAAAACAGAGGTAGCCATGGTAGTATGTAACGGCATTTCAAACTAAGACGAGATTCGCACTTTGAGCTCATGTGCATTTTCTCCTCGAAGCACGGAAGGAGTCGTACTAGGGTACGGCGAATGAGTACTGGAGAGGAAAAATGCACCAGGAGCCAAAGAAGCCAGCGGTGCGACCAGCTTTGCTGGACGGCAGGTTGGCTGGTGCGAAACTCGTGACTAAGAAGGTAGGAAGTAAGATGAAAAAAGCAGTAATTGCTACCGGCGGCAAACAATATGTCGTAGCCGAAGGTGACACACTATCCATCGAGCGGCTGAGCGGGGATGACAAAAAAGTCAGCTTCGACGCTCTGCTCGTTGTAGACGGCGACAAGACTACCGTAGGTGCACCGCTCGTCAAGGGCGCTGTGGTCAAAGCAACAGTGGTTGACGCTGAAGCGAAAGCCGAAAAGGTCACCGCCATACGGTACAAGGCCAAGAAGCGTGTCCACAAAATGCATGGTCATCGTCAGCAGCAAACTATCGTGAAAATCGATAGTATCGGCTAGAGTTCGCTCTTTCGCGCTGGCTAAAACCTAGGGCAGTATGCCCTAGGTTTTTTTGTGTGGATGCGCACCGTGAATGTCTGTGGACAAATTGGGCGAAGGTTTTTGCAATTGTGGGTGTGGATAACTTTTGATAAAATTTGTAATAGTAGTAAATATAACTACAAATTTAAAATAAATCAGTCTCAGATATAATTGTAAAATCAGCATCGTTTCAAAGGTGACATAATTATGATGCAAAAAACACTACGTGTGATCGAAGATTTTACTCCAAAAAATATCACAAAATTTTGCATACATTTTTTGTTTTTTATCCTTGCGACAGAATGCACAAAAGCGCATACTTTTGTGCAGGATTAGCAAAAACAAAAAACGCTATCCAAACAAAAACTTTGGTCTCTCAACAGAAACAGAACCCGAGAAACCAAAACAAACACCTTAACCGAACCACATGCCCAAACCAAAACGTCTCTTGCTGGCGATTTTCGCGAGTAGCCTCGGTCGGAATGACTCGGGGTGTTTTGCTTTGGTGCACGAGTTCCAGCCTTGGGTCCTCGGTCCTCGGGTTTTGGCCGTCGGTCGTCGGCTCTCGGGCTTCAGGCTCCGCAACTCCCGCCTTGCCCTGGCCCTCATCTTGCTCGCTCTACCCCTGTTTTCTC
>CAZNLV010000005.1:0-34963 GCA_964574245.1 uncultured Candidatus Saccharibacteria bacterium | reverse complement strand
TTCTCAACTATTTACCGCAAGAATTTTGTAGTACTCGAAAATGAAGGTATGCGGGCTGGAAATGATGATCGCATGACCGGCTTCCTGAAAAGGCTAGGTCTGTTTGACCGTATCGTTAGCCTGTCACAGTTTGAAAGTAAAATGAACGAGGTAGTCAACTATACTGGTTTTATAAAGGAATTAAAGCGGCAGCAGGAATACTCGCACAAATTCCTAGACGAAGCACTAGGCATAAAGAGAAAGTAGCAGATGAGCAAAACTGCCGCGCTAGCCAAAAATACTCTGCTGATTGCAATTAGTAGAATCTCTACACAATTAGTCATGTTTTTTATGCTGCCGCTTTATACTGCGACACTGTCAACTGGTGAATATGGTACCGCTGACTTAATCATGACCTACGCAGGCTTGTTTGCGCCATTAATCATGCTTAATGTGCAGCAAGCAATTTTCCGTTATCTGATTGATGTTCGCTCAGACCAAGATGCTCAGCGCAAGGTCATTACTAATGCAGTGGAAATTACAGCGATTGTATCGTTAGCTATAGCGGCAATATACTTTATTGCAAATCTCTTTATGGATATTCCACTTGCGGCGACCATGGCGTTCTATTTTGCTTCATTTATTTTCGGTGATTTGGTTTTGCAAATTGCGCGCGGGCTAGGGCGGACGAAAGCTTTTGCCATAACTGGAATTGCGCAAGGACTGCTGACTGTAGTGCTAAATCTAGTTTTTATGCTGCACATGCAGATGGGCGCTGGCGGGATGTTGCTCGGTATCGCTCTCGGTATACTCGTGCCATCTATAGTTTTGGCGATAGTTATTGGAGCGCACCACTCGATTAAATTAACGGCACGCGATCGTGCTACTAAGAAGCAACTTCTTGCGTTCTCCTTACCTCTTATACCAAACACTATCTCATGGTGGGTCTTTAATGCCTCTGACCGCACAATAATTACAATAGCGCTAGGCGTCGCAGCAAACGGAATCTACGCCGTGACTAATAAATTTGCCAACATCGCTAATAGTTTCGGCTCCATATTTTATGCATCCTGGAGTGAATCTGCTGTACTTGCCATAAATGACCCCGACCGGGATGAATTTTTTTCTAGTGTAGCAAACACGACACTTCGGGCCTTCAGCACATTAGGCATTTTGGTAATGAGCGCTACGCCAATAATCTTTCCTTTCTTGGTAAATGAAAAATATAGCGAGGCATTATTGTATTTGCCAATTTTAATACTGGGGACAATATTTAATACTGTTGTCAGTTTCTATTCAGCAATCTACATCGCCAAAAAACTTACCAAACAGGTTACGAACACTTCAATTGCTGCTGCCGTAATTAACTTGGTGGTGAATCTCGGTCTGATCTGGTTCATCGGTATATGGGCAGCTGCCATATCTACCGCCGTGGCCTACGGCGGTATGGCAATTTATCGCTACCATGACATGAAAAGATATGTAAATATTACGTACGACTACATGTTATTCGCAATACTTACATTTGCGTTCGTACTCGTGTCTACCTTGTACTATGTCAATCATCCTACGCTCAATATACTGAATGCGCTCATTGCATTAGTACTCTCTATCGCGCTAAATCGCTCCACCATCGGGGTCATCAAAACAAAACTACTTGCTCGTCGACACCCTCTCGCGGCTGAGCAACATATCTTCGAAGAGATCGAGGAGAAGAAGTTGTAGCATGGTGAATCGACGACTCGCAATAAAATATATTTTTGTAGCCGTGTGGATGCTAGTCATATTCCTTATGTCCAGCGAAGTCGCAGGTACTTCTTCAGCACGTAGCGACGAGATCGTTCGCACCATACAATCCATAGGGGTCAGTGCTCCAGCCGACCTACTGACCTTTTTAGTACGGAAGGCTGCTCACATTTGCGCTTACTTTGTACTCGGGGTTCTACTTTTTAACTTACTCAAAGAATATGATCTAGGTGTAAAGAAAATGATAATCATAAGCATCGCCATAGCCATGCTATATGCCTGCACAGACGAGGTACACCAAATGTTTGTACCTGGCCGTAGTGGTGAAGTGCGTGACGTCCTAATCGACACCGCTGGCGCAGCCGTAGGGGTTGTAGTGTACGCAGCACTGTCCTCCAAATTTTACAAAAAGTCCGAGAAATTGTAGAATAGCTAAACAATATTGTCATGAAACATCCCCAGGCTCTATCAACCTTGCGTATTTTCATCAGCGCCCTTGCGCTGATTTCTTTGCTAGCCGCTGCCTACGCACTAGTGGCCGCGGGCTATATACCATCCCGCTACTTATGGATAGCGCTGCCACTCTATACGGCTATCATACTAGCGGCGAGCATCGCTATGATGCGCGCGAAACTTCACCGCCGTAGCGTAGCTTTTATGAGCGCTGCTGTATTACTACTGGCGACCATCCTAAATGTAGGTGTATATATGGCCATGCGCCAAACGACATCTTTCATGAGTGGCATCCAACAAGCCAGCGTCAGCTATGTCGAATACTCCGTCATCGCCAAAAAAGATAGTGGCACTTCGCTCGACTCGGCCGTAACCTGCGGCGTTGTCGAGACCGACCAGCAGTATAGCGACGTTATACAAGCACTTTCTAGCAAAACCGACGCCACACCCTCGAACTATAAAAACCTGACGAGCTTGTTTGAGTCTCTGGTAACAAATCAAGACATACAGATTGCTGCTTTGCGGAGTGCTAGCCTAAGTATCGTGAAAGAGAATAACCCCGACTTTTACCAGGGCATTGAAGTCATAGGGACATTCATGGTTAAAGAACAGCACTCCGCTACGCCGACCGCTGACGTTGCTAAACCATTTGCTATTTACATCAGTGGCATCGATACATACGGCGACATCGGCAGCGCCTCACGCAGCGACGTCAATATCCTGGCAGCCGTTAACCCATACCGGCGCAGTATCTTGCTGGTCAATACGCCACGCGATTACTACGTGCAGCTACATGGTACAACTGGCATCCGCGACAAGCTAACTCATGCCGGCGTATATGGTATCGACATGTCACGTCAAACCATTGAGGACTTGTACGGTGTTGAGGTGCCATATTATATCCGACTCAACTTTTCGTCACTGATCAAAATCGTCGATACTATCGGGCCGATTAGCGTCTACTCAGATTATGATTTCAAATCCTACAAAAAAGGGTACAACACTCTTAGTAGCACCCAAGCCCTTGAATTTTCGCGCGAGCGCTATAGCTTTGAAGCGGGTGACCGGGAACGTGGTCGCAACCAACAACGCGTCATAGAAGCCATCATCGCCAAGCTCAGTAAACCAAGTAACATTGTTCATTACAATTCGCTTCTTAGCACTCTCCAAGGCTCTGTCCAAACCAATGTTAGCGAAGCCTCCCTTACCACGCTTGCCAACAAGCAGCTTGATGATATGAAAGGCTGGCAGATAACCTCGATAGATGTCGATGGTACCGGCGCCACCTCGCCAACCTACAGCATGGGTTCAATGCCCCTCTACGTGATGATTCCCGACCAAAAAACGGTTGACGCCGCAAAGCAGCAAATCGCTGATATGCTTAAGCCGTAGCTCTAGACAAATACTTTGATTTTCTAAAAGAAAGTCAAAGTCCAGACGAGTTTACTCGGCTGTTTTGTTCATTTTACCGTCACGGATAGCTTCAAGCAATTCTCGGTGTTGTAGCTTGCTACGCCTGTTGTAGCGGCCGCTACGGGTTAGAAACCGAAACGGGATGACGAAGATACCAAACAGCCCGAAAATGACGATATACCACATGAATACGAGCATCCACGCACTCATGATGAGGCAAATGGCTATAGGCGCAAGTACGAACCATTTGAGTGTCGGATTATCTACATTCGTGATCTTCCAAATGCGTTGAGCCGAGCCTGAAAAAGGTAGCTTGACAGACAGCCGTACAAAATAGAATAAGCTAGTAATCTGAGTGGCCTCAGAAGCGGGCAGCTTGATCTGTAGAACAATCTTTAGAGTAAGCGGTGTGCACGAGCGACAACAAGGGCTATCAAACCGGGGATAATTGGAAGCCAGTACGTAAGAAGGCGGAAGGTGAGGGCGAGAGCAATAGCGTTCGTGCTCTCCACGCCAAATGCCATAAAACCGCCGGTAAGTCCCGCCTCAACTCCCGCAAGACCGCCGGGCGTCGGTACCACCGCACCCATCAGTACTCCGACGGAATATATGACCAGTAGTGTTGGTGCATCCAGCCATACTCCGTAACTGCTGGCGACAAGATGCAGTATAACTAAATTTGTCAGCGTGAGCGCGAGCAGCGAAAATGCCGCATACACCAGCCTGTGTGGTTGCTGCTCGTATGTTCTCAGACTTGCTAGCACGTTCCGCACAAAGCGGTATACGACCCGTCGGAAGATCCAGAGAGCGAACAGCATCATACAAATCGCACCACATCCAAGTAAAAACCACCTCTGTTCTATACCCAGTCTGAAGTGAAAATGACGGGACGCCACGGGCGCCAGCACCGCCCCCAATATAGACACATGTACGAGGGCGCCGAGTAGGTTATTGGTACTCACGACCGCCGTAGCCTCAGCAACCGTGTGTCTGCGGTTATGCAGGTAAAGACCGTGCAGGCCCGCTCCCCCGAGTCCAGATGGTACCACTCGGTTCACGGCTGCAGCCGCTAGTTCTACGGTAAAAAGTTCAAGAAATTTTAGGGGATGAAACGCAAGAAACCCATATGAAAAAGCCGCCAGCACAAACGTGAGCAGCAACAGAGGAGCGGCAAATAGATACCCGGATACTGGTGTCCTCTGGATGATCTCAATGCTTCGGTGTAGTTGACCGAGATTTTGGACCATATACCAGACAACAACGAGCGAAAAAACGAGCGCTGCAGCCAGCCATTGCCAACTTCTTTTCTGCCAAACCATAGCCCTCATTGTACTACAGCAAAACGTGTGACATTGCGAGGAAAAAACAGAGGCCAAAAAGAACGTGCAGTGAACGTTTAAACACCGTGCGAGCAGTCGCTACCGTTTCGCCGCGCCAATGAGGACTAAACATCGGTTGCAGCCAGTACAGCCCCAGAAGCACCATGGCTGTTCCAAACATAAAGCCCGCATGGCCCCATCGGGCTAGCGCATAACAGGTGATGACAAAAAGGAGCCCGTACAGACGCATTTCCCAGACTGTCCTACTCAGACCTCTCACCGCCGGGAGCACGGGTACATGCGCCGCCTCGTAATCTTCAAGCCGGAAGACGCCAATGGCATAAAAATGAGGCATCTGCCAGCAAACCATGACCGCAAAAAGCAACCACGCCGCTAGGTCCAGCTGCCCAGTTGCGGCCGTGTACCCAGCGAGTGGTGGGGTCGCTCCCGGCAGGGCTCCGACCAACGTACCCCAGTGCGTGCGCCGCTTCGCTAGTCCATAGACAAGCGTATAAAAAACCGCCCCAAACAAACCGATGGCTACCGTCAGTAGATTTGTCTGCCACAGCATAAGCCCAAATCCTAGCACGTACATGATGGCGGCGTAGAGTATAGCAGTTCGGTAGGGGATAACCCCTGTCACCGATGGCCTTTTGGCAGTCCGCCGCATACGACTATCGATGCCACGGTCTAGGTAGTTATTGACGACACACGACGCCGCAATCACAAAGAGTACACCCACCGTCACGCCAAAAAGGGCTGCGAGCCGCACACCATCATCACCGGCCGCGTACAAAAACCCTCCGAACACCGCCAGTACATTACCGACGACAATCCCCGGCTTTGTGACCAAGAGAAAGTTCTTCAACTTCACTGGCGCATAATACCTTCGTGCTGCTCGGTATACTCAGTCTGGTGCTGTGGCATCATATTGTAGTTGAGGTTTTCCATAATCCAAATCGATCCAACTACAATGCACAGAACAGCAAATATCGTAAACAGCAGAGCGATGCCATCAAAGCGACGTCGGCGCTCGGGAGACAAATGGAGGAAAAACAAAACTTGGACGATCATCTGAGTGGCCGCGAGGACTGCGAGTACACCGATCAAAAATCCTCGGCTAAACATATCGCCTGCTGCCCGTGTCGCCTGCACGAGCGCAAATGCCCCTACGGTGAGCGTCAGTGACAGCACAAAACCAGTCGTATACGCTGCGATACTCGCGGTACGAAAGTCAGGAAGCTTATCGATACGTCCACGTCGACTCATCACATAACCCCCAATAGGTACACTATGGTAAATATACCGACCCACACGAGATCGAGAAAATGCCAAAACATCGTAAAGAGCTGTAACCGGGTCATGAAACGCCGTGAAAACCCTCGCGATTTCAGGTAGAGAGCGCTCGCGCCGAGCCACACGAGACCCGTGAAAATATGCAACCCGTGCGTTCCCACCAGTCCAAAATACGAGGACAAAAACGCACTCTGCTTCCAGTTGTGCCCCTCGGCTACCAACCCATGAAATTCATAGAGTTCCATACCCAAAAACGCCGCGCCGAACAAACCAACGACCGCCAACCAACTGAGCGTTGCTGCTTTATTGCGTGCATGCGCCGACAAAAGTGCGAGGCCACTCGCAAAACTGCTTAGTAGCAGTAGGATCGTTTCAAAAAACACATAGGGCAGATCAAATATCTCGGTACCACTCACGCCACCCGCCGTTTGCCCGCGCAGCACCATAAAGGTCGCGAACAGCGTCGCAAATAGTATACAGTCCGTCATGAGGTAGATCCAAAAACCGAGCTGAACCTTGCTTTGGCTTGTCCCCGTTCCCGCGAGGGGATGTTCTCTAGCGTGGCGTATCGGTTCTGGACGAGGCTTAAAATCTTGTTCGGAATGCAGGGTCAAGGGAGCCCGAGACACTGTGTTGAGCCGGCTCATACAACCGCCTTTCCCGCATGGGCGTCGAGCCGCTTCGCTTCGGCCGCCGACACCTCATACTCTACCACGTCATCAAATGTCCGCCGCACGAGCACAAAGACCACTCCCGCCACCGCCACGGCTGCCAGCCACCACAGGTGCCAAATGACCGCAAAACCAAACACACAGGCAAAGCCGCCCACCAGCACTCCCAGCCCTGTATTTTTGGGTAACTCAAATGCTGTATACTCACTGGGGTATAGTGAAGTTCCTTGCTGTTTTGCCTCCCAGAAGGGGTCACGGGTCGTGACGACAGGCAGACGAGCGAAGTTATAGTGCGGGGCAGGTGAGGGGACTGACCACTCGAGTGTCCGGCCGTCCCATGGGTCGCCGGTTTGGTCGCGCAGTTCATGCCGCTTCCAGATGCTGACTCCGATCTGTAAAAGCTGGAACACCACGCCCAGCCCAATAATCATCGTACCAATTCCTGAGACGATAAATAGCCCCTGCCACCCAAGCGACGGATCATAGTGATCTAGCCGTCTCGTAGCTCCCATAAAACCGAGGATATAAATAGGGATAAACGTCACAAGGAACCCAACAACCCAGCAGGTCACCGCGGCTTTACCAAGGCGCTCGTGCAGGCGGAACCCAAAAATCTTCGGAAACCAGTACGCAATCCCTCCGAGATAGCCAAAGACAACACCGCTGATGATAGTATTGTGGAAATGCGCCACCAAAAACAGGCTGTTATGCACCTGAAAATCGATGGCCGGCACAGCGAGCAACACGCCCGTCGCACCCCCGATGAGAAATGTCGTCACAAACGCCATGAACCACCACATCGGTGTCATAAACTCGATGCGCCCTTTGTACATCGTAAACAGCCAGTTAAAGACTTTGACACCGGTCGGTATAGCGATAACCATCGTCATAATACCGAAAAAAGCATTGACATTGCCGCCGGCTCCCATGGTAAAGAAATGATGAGCCCAGACCAAAAACGACAACACGGTTATCGCCATCAGTGCCCACACCATACTCGTGTAGCCAAACAGTCGCTTACGGCTGAGTGTCGCCACGATTTCGCTATACATACCAAAGGCTGGGAGCACCAATATATACACCTCAGGGTGTCCCCATGCCCAGATAAGGTTGATATACATCATGGCGTTTCCACCGAGATCCGCGGTAAAAAAGTGCATACCCATCGCGCGGTCGAGCGACAGCATGAAAAGCGTCGCTGTCAGGATGGGGAAAACGACCACAACGAGCATCATAGTACCCAGCACGCTCCACGCAAAAATCGGCATTTTCATGAATGTCATGCCTTTGCAACGCAGCTTCAAAATGGTCACGAGGAAATTTATGCCCGAAAGCGTCGAACCGATCCCAGCAATCTGGATAGACCATAGCCAATAGTCAACCCCCGGTCCAGGACTGTACGCCAGCTCTGACAGCGGCGGGTAAGCGAGCCAACCGACTGCGCCAAATTCTCCGTATACCAGCGATAGATTCACCAGCACCACCCCCGCGAGATATAGATAAAAGCTGATAGAGTTGAGTGTCGGAAAAGCCACGTCGCGGGTCCCCAGCATAAGCGGCAGAACCAAGTTGATGAGGCCAAACATCAGGCCCATCGCCACAAAGAAAATCATGATCGTGCCGTGTGCCGTAAAAATCTGCTGGAAATGCTCTGAGTCCAGAAAACCACTGGAATGGCCGCTCGCTATCGCCTGTTGCAGTTTCATCATCACCGCGTCGCCAAAACCCCGCAGCAACATCACTGTCGCGACAACGATGTACATGACCCCAATTTTTTTGGCATCTTGTGTCGTCAACCACTCGCGCCATAGCCACGTCCATTTTTTAAAATAAGTCAGCAATGCCGCAACCAGCAGCGCCCCGCCGACGGTTCCAGCTTGACCGCCGAACTGCACCCAGCCATGCCAGAAATAGCTCCATTCCATTTGCCCGAGAAGGTTTGCGAGCATCATCTCACATGCCCTCCATATGTGTCATGTCCATACCCTCATCCGCTGAACTCTTCGTCGGGGATGGCTGATCTGCATCTGTCGGTTTCATCCCATTTTGAGTGTGCTCAGTGCTGCCGGCCATGTATTTTAGTATAACCCGGTCGTAGAGTCCGGTGTCATCAAGACCGAAAAACATGGTTTTTGAAACACCCGGCTGTGCGAGTTTTTCATACGCTGTCATATCCATGCGGTTACCCGTATCTACTGCGTGCAGAAGCCACGCACCATACTCGGGTCGACTCATCGCTCGGGCCGTAAACCGCATATCCGCAAATCCCTTACCACTAATATTGGACGACACGCCCTTGTAGTCGCCCCGAGCGTTTGCTTGTATATGGAGCTGGGTAGACATACCGCTCATGGCATAGATCTGTCCGGCCAGCTGTGGCAGCCAGAAACTGTTCATTGGTGCATCCGAGGTGATGGTAAGCTCGACAGGACGGTCAACGGGAAACGCAAACTCATTGACGCTCGCGACGTGCTGCTCGGGATATAGAAACAGCCATTTCCATTGCAGTGCCACCACCTGTATATGCAGCGGTTTCTGCTGCGAAGCAATCGGTTTAAAGGGATCGAGGCTATGCGACGTCACCCAAGTGACGACTGCAAGGACGCTGATGATGGCGATCGGTATGCCCCACCAAAGCGCCTCATATCCTTTGTGAGAGGCCCATTCTGGTTTGTATTCTTTGCGGTGGCCAGCGCGGTATCGCCACGCAAACGTAAAAATCAAAAAATACACAGGGAGTAGCACGAGAAGCGCGAGTAGCGTAGCGAAAAAAAGTAGGTCGCGCTGGCGATTCGCTATATCACCGCGTGTTTGGATGAGTGGAAAGGGGTGACCCCAAGACAGCCACACAAGGACACCGATGACCAGCACCGAACCGAGCAGCCACAACAATGTCATATTCGTCCGGGACACACGCGGCACAGAGGGTAATTTCACCCCGCTTTGCCGTGCCCGCAGCCTTTGTAGCCCTCTCTGCATCGTACGTTCTATTGTACACAAGCCTCCGAGAACATGCTACTGCTTGCACTCTAGGGTCAAACCGGCCATCATAGTGAGCATGACCAACGTTGAAGCAATCGATCCTGCGGCGCAGTTGGAAGAGGCGTTCGACACGTTGCGAGCTCAAGAACTTGCGGTAGCCGCAGCAAAGAAGGCGCTGGGAACAGCCCACGAGGGACGGCACGCGGCCATCGGTGTTATTCATGATGCGCTCGGTGCCTACGCTACTTTTGCCGAAACTGCCGATCCGAAGACAGTACTTGCGACGCTTGGAGCAGTGGCAGCTCGCAGTACCCTGCCGGGATTTGCACACAGCGTTGAACAAGCCCGCGAAAAATTCACAGCTATCACACCTGCCGATGATGACCCTGCTGTCGGCGCTTCGCAGCCGGTATACGCCTATATACGCGGAGTGGTGAAACTAATTGATCCCGAGTCACCTATTGAGATTCGCCTACGCCATGATGGGGATTTTCGACTCACGATCGGTTTTATCGTCCAAACCTTGGTAGAGAAAGAAGAGGACAGTGGTGACACTGATTCCCGCGTATATATAGAGCCGACCACGCCGACGGATCCGAGCGAAATCTATACCCTAATGCAGAAAGAGCTCGGCAACGATGATGTCACGTGGACAAGTGCACGGGACATATCCGCCGGTCTCATGGTACTGGGACGAGACGAAGAGGCCGAGACGGTAAAACTGCGAGCGGCGGAGATCGCGGCCAAAAAGGCACTGTCGCTTATCCCGCAAATGGCAGCGTTTGGCAATGATCTAGGCCAGATAGTCTCATACCTGCATTCGCAGCCCGGACAGACAGAGAGATTGCAAGCTGTCTACCGCCGTTGGGGCGAGAAAATCAACGACGACAACCGAGCAGGACATAAAAATGCTTCGGTTCATAGCGCACAGGCTGAAATAGTCGCACGTCATCGCGCAGGCAGCCGCTGGTCCACCCTAAACGCTCCCGAACAAGCACAGGCAGTGTACGCTGTTATTGTTTCTGCCCTAGAAGCGTTTCAGGACGACGCTCGGGACGCGGCAGGCCTAGGAGGGCAGTGTTTGCTACACAAGGAAGCGTGAAGATCTAGAAATGTTCGCGGATGTGTGAAAAAGAATAGTCCCAAGTAGCGTCGGTTTTTTTGTGTGGATTAAAGATATTATCAGGGTCGAATGTTTTTTTTACTTCCTTAAAAAGTGCAAGCACGGGCTTACCAAACTGCGCCTCCAGCCACGGACCTCGCACCAAACCATCGTTGTGCTCACCGCTGAGACTGCCGCCGTACTTGAGCACTAGGTTATTAACCTCTCGCTGGGAGGGCTCGATTTTTTTGCGCTCTTTTTCGTCTTCGATTTTCATGAGAGGTATGACATGGAAATTACCATCTCCCATATGCCCGGCGATTGTCGCAAAAAGTTTGTATTTCCGAATGATTTTTTGCAGTTGCGGCAAAAATTTTGCCAGATGTTCAGGAGGAACGGCAAAGTCATCGATGTACGGCGCCGTATGCTTGTCCTTGACCTTGCTGCGCAGTATCTGAAAACTATATCGACGCATGATCCAGAACTTTTCGCTTTTGCCCTCGCTCGCATCTTCCTCGTAGCCATTGATCTCGTACCGCGCTTTGTACTTACCGAGATCACGGTGGAGTGCACGGACCTTTTCGCGCACCTCTTCCTCGGTATTGCCGTTGAACTCCACCATGAGAATAAGCTTGGGCACACCGCGTAGGAGCTGCAACCCATCTGGCAAAAGACTCCAGAGCAGATGTACAAATTTCTTGAGACCCAGCCGCTTGTAAAAAGCAGGCATAAAACGGAGTGAAAGTAGCAGGGTTTGGTCATCAAAGCTCTCAAATGTTGCTGGTTTGTGTTTGAGAACAGCCGGAATGAGCTCCCCTAAATGATTGATGTTTTTGAGAAAGAGCACCAATAGACCAGAATGCGGACGATGCGGCACCAGCCGAAAGGTCGTTTCCGTAACCATTCCGAGCGTGCCCTCTGAGCCGACGATCAGCTGTCCGAGATCAAATATGCCTGTTTCTCGGTCCCAGACATTCCAAAGCCCATACCCCATGCTGTTTTTGCTCACTCGTGGTCGGGCTTCTTTGATTATGTCGTAGTGGTCTTCACACAAGCGGTAGATACGTTTGTAGATTTTTCCTTCATAGTCGTTTTGACTGATTTTGGACTCAAGTTGTTTTTTGGTCAGCGGACGCACCTCGTACTCTTTGCCGTCTGCAAATACTACTTTCATATGAGTCACGAATTTTTCCACTTTGCCGTATTCGAGCGATTTTTCGCCCCCCGAATTATTGGCCGTGATCCCGCCGATCATACACAGATCGCGGCTCGCTGGATACGAGGGCATGAGCACACCTTTCTTCAGGGTCGCTGCCTCAAAATCTCTATAAAAAACTCCGGGCTCGGCCGTACCGCTTAAGCCGGTTATGGGTCCAATTTTTGTAAAATGCCGCGCAAAGTCAACAATAATCGATTCGTTAATCGCTCCGCCGGCCATATCTGTTCCAGCCGAACGGCCGGTGAGTGACAGCTCGGGCATCGATTTTTTGTTGGCAGCTACGAAGCGCACCAAACGCTGCAAGTCCGCACTATCTTTTGGCGAAGCCACGAGCTGCGGTCGCAGCTCAAACATACTGGCGTCGTGGCTAAACAAATCACGAGTTTCGATTGAGTCGTCAAGTTCGCCTGAAAAACCTGCCGCTGCCAATTTTTCTTTCAGCCCATCCATATTTCTTATAGCTTATCACACGAAATGTATTAAATGCACCTGTTCATCATGATGGCGTGAGACAAAAAGTGCGGTTTTTGGACGAACGAATCAGCCGCCGCTTGACGCCGCATGTCTGCAGGCATACGATTACAGGAAATGAACGATGATACGTTGGCTACCGCCGCCCTAGATGCGGCAAAATATGCCCAAATATTTAGCGCTCATGTTGCTGCTAGCACGCTCCAGAAATATTGGTCAGTTGAAGACTTCAGCGCCGAAGACGATGACCCCAGCAACGAAGTCGTTGTATGGCATTTTGACCCACAGCGGCAGGGTAGCTTGCCTTTTTCTGTGACCTGGGATGATGAAAGTGTGTCTATATACCTGACGGACACCCTTGTGTTTTGGTTTGATTATTTGGAATTTTCAAACCCCAAACATATCGCTGGTGAAATATACACATATTGTCAAATGCTCATGAGCGGCCAGTTGTCCGTACTAATCACAAAACGATACGATATTCCATGCGCTAGCGAGCTCCTACTTCACCGCACACAGAAAAATGTTGCATCAATATACGCCAGCACCGACTATCCTTGGGACTGGAGCCAAGCCGATGACAGTGGATACACGGCGGATATTCTAGCCAATTCTTTTGCAATTATCCCGAAAATTTTTCCTAAAGACAGCCTGCTTTTCCATTCATCTGAGCAAACAACACTACGTCATATTTCCGAACCGTTGAAGCCGTTGACAAAAGGTCTGTATACGTACATTGAAAGCGAACGACGTTTTACCGGCACAGGCAAACGACACGGTGAATCCGAATGGTCATTTTTTTATAAATCTTGGGAGTTGTGGCTGTGTATCGGACTGGTGCTCATTGGCACCTGGGCGATTGGCCGTTTTGTACTGCATACCGATGTGCTCCGTTACGCGCATGGTATTGGTCTTGTTCTCACGGCGCTTTGCTACGCTGCTCTTTTGCCATTGTTGCGCCGTAAAGAACGACTGCGCGCAGCAAACCCGAGACATCTTTGGATACGGCTCGACACATGGCTGCACGACCGTATATATTCTTGGCCGCCCGCTTTGCTTGGAGGCATCTCTTTGTGGCTGACCTTCACGCCCGTTCTGGCAAAAAAAGCCGGCGATTACGTGTCGCTGTACTATTACACGCCAGCGCACCAGTGGGCATACCTTGTGCCAATACTCTTGGCCGGAGGTTGCTTTTTGGCTTTTGAACGACGCGATGCTATCCGCGATTTTTCGTATGGCATGATTGCCGCTGGCAACATCGTGTTTAATGTTGTAAATGCAGTCCTTACAAATGACGACGTCGATACGCCTGAGCCATATACCAGCATACTCATGGTCACGCATATACTAAGCGTTGGGCTTGCGGTGTATATCATAGGACGCTGGGCAAGGCGGAAGGCACGGGCATCGGGCGTCAGAAATAGCCTGAACGAAAAGTTTCGAGCATGCCTTACGGCAGCTACTGCCATGGCCAATCTAGCAGGAGGCGCGCTGCTTATTTGGGCTGCTTGCCGTTTGCCCAGTGACCTAACCGACGATATGATCGAATTCGGCAACCCACTGGCATACGTTACACTCTTTGCGATCTTTACGGTCGGATACTGTCTTACGCTGGTATGGTATGCGATGGGCAAATTGCGCCGTGAAATCTTTTTTCGTTACGTTGTATATGGCATGATCATTATTGGCTTAGCGTTCGGCTTTGGTACGACAGACAGGGTAAATAGCATGAGCGGCCTCACATGGAACCTCCTGCTTTTTGGGATCGGCCTGCCGCTATTCTTCGGCCTTTGGCTCTCGATATTTTCCAATCTCGACCGAAAAAAATTCCTTGCTACTCAGAGTAGGGAAACATAACCTAGCGCACCAAACCATCTATTTGTTTCGGCTTACGCTTGTTGCTACAATGGGGTGAATATGTCAGATGGAAAAACCAATCCTAGGCAAAATGTACTCATCGTCGGTGGCGGGTTTGCGGGCGTCAAGGCCGCGCTTGAACTCGGCAAACAAGACAGCGTACAGGTGACGCTTATTTCCGAAAAAGCCGACTTCATCTACTATCCGACATTGTACGAAACAGCGACAGGTGGCACGAGCGAACAATCATCCATCCCGCTCGAGCAAATATTTGCCGACGACCCTGTCACCGTAGTACTTGGCAAAGCCACTCAGCTTGATCGGGCCAAAAAGGAGCTCAAAGTTGATGGGATTGCGGCGCCATTTGCCTATGACAAGCTCATTTTGGCACTAGGATCAGTGACGAATTATTTTGGTATACCGGGGCTGCAAGAAAACAGCTACGGTATCAAAAGCGTTGAGGAGGCAGAGCGCTTCAAACGACATTTGCACGCGCGCCTGATTGCCGAAGATGCGCCGGATCTAAACTACGTCATTGTTGGCGGCGGCCCCACCGGTATAGAGCTTGCTGGGTCGCTCGGCGTATACATGCGAGATATTATGCAACGACACAGTATCAAACGACGGGCAATCCACATCGATCTGGTCGAAGGTCTGCCACACCTTATGCCACGGCTCCCAAAGGCAGTGGGCAAAGCTATCGAAAAACGCCTCAGGAAATTAGGCGTGAAACTGTATCTCGGCAAACGCGTTGAAGGAGCGAGCGCCGAAGCACTGACCGTTTCCGGCAAGCCGATCGTCAGCCACACCATCGTTTGGACCGCGGGGGTCGCCAATAATCCTTTCTTCAACGACTCACAGTTCGCCCTCAGCGGCCGTAAAAAAGTACTCGTCGACGAATTTCTGCGTATGGAAGGGGATAAACACGTTTTCGTGATAGGCGACAATGCTGAGACGCCCTACAGCGGAATGGCGCAAACTGCGCTGTACGACGCTGAATTTGTGGCACACAACTTTTTGTGCGAACACGAAAATCGTCCAAAACTTGCCTATCGACCCAAGGAGCCAGTCTACATTACCCCAGTTGGACCAAACTGGGCGTCGATGCTATGGGGAGACGTGCATATCCATGGGCGCATTGCATCGTGGTTTCGTAATGCCGCCGATCTGCGCGCATTTACCCAGCTGCTGTCCGTCCGGGAGGGTGTGGAGCAATGGACATCGACAGTTGACCGCGAAGATCTCTGCCCCGTCTGTGCTCGGGAGTCCTAAGCCACCCACATCGACACCGCACTCAGCCCGAGTCAGCTTCAGCTTCCACGACCGGCAGATCTCGGGTCTAAGTTCTCTAGGGGCTGCTACACGAGACTCACGCATGCGCGCACCAAGCAGACAGGGTACAATAGTGCTATGACATCTAGAGCTACATCATTTTCTGCCGTATACAACCGTTTAAATGCAGCCCAAAAAGCTGCCGTCGATGCCGTATACGGTCCCGTACTCGTTATCGCCGGGCCGGGCACCGGAAAGACGCAGCTCCTCAGTGCGCGCGTCGCCAATATCCTGCAGGTAACTGATGCTCTCGCACACAATATACTGTGTCTGACTTTCACTGAGAACGGCGCGAGAAATATGCGTGAGCGTCTCGGGACATTCATTGGTCAGGCGGCCTACGACGTGCAGATTGGGACGTATCACGCGTTTGGCAGTACCATCATCAATCGATACCCGGAATATTTCACCGATCTGAGGCTAGAACGCCCTGTCGATGAGTTAGGTAAGCGCCAAATTTTGGCAGAAATTATTGATAGCACCGACTACCGAAGCCCCCTAAAGCAAGTTCGACACCACTTAGGTGACTTGGTGAGCACGATTTCGGAAGTCAAACGAGGCCTGCTGACGGCTGATGATCTCCGAGCACTATCCAAAGAAAATATAGCAGTGATCCGGAGAACGCAGCACGATATCGCAGCCATCCTCGAGCCGTACGCAAAAACATTGCCCCGCACGCTCACCGTCGCACTACCACTGTTCCAGAACATAGCGGAAGCCTTGACAGGAGACACCGCCACCTACGTACACCCGACGTATACCGCCCTAAACAAACTGGCGGCCGATGAGCTGGAGCGTGCCATGGGGACTGCCGAGCTAGAGGGCAAAACCACACCACTCACCAAATGGAAAAATATATGGCTGGTCAAAGACAGTGAAAACCGATATAAACTGGCTGGCGAACTCGAGTCGAGGCGAATAGCCGCTCTCGCCGATGTACTTGAGCGCTACCAAAATCGCCTCACTGCGGAGGGGCTGTACGATTTTGACGACATGATAGTGCGGGCGATAGATGTACTCGAGCACAACGACGATCTGCGGTTTACCCTCCAAGAACAATACCAGTTTATACTCCTCGACGAATTTCAGGACACAAATGCCGCACAGTTCAAACTTGTCCAACTCCTGACTAATAATCCCGTGAGCGAAGGCAAACCAAATGTTCTCGCGGTTGGCGATGACGATCAGGCCATTTATGCCTTTCAGGGAGCTCAGTATAGCAACATGCTCGATTTCTACCACGCGTACACAGCGGTCCAAGTGCTATCACTAGAGGAAAATTACCGATCCCGGGCGGAAATTCTGGAAACTGCCGCTCAGATAAGCGATCAGATTCAAGCCCGGCTGGTGCACCAGCTGGACAAAATCCATAAAAATATTCATGCTGTTTCATCTGGTCTCCCGCCCGTCCAGCTAGCGAGACGCAGCTACAAAAGTGACGTCGCCGAGCGGTCGGCTACGGCCCGTCAGATCGCCGACTTGCTGGCAGCCGGGGTTTCACCCGGTCGAATTGCCGTACTTGCCCCAAAACATAAATATCTTGAGCCGCTTGTCGCATACCTCCATGACCTAGATGTCCCTGTGCGGTATGAGAAACGAGAAGACATTCTACAGACCCCGATCGTCCGGCAGCTGATCACGATGAGCAAGCTCGTTCTCGCCCTACACGCCAGCAATCATGCGCTCGCCGATAGCCTATGGCCCGAAGTTCTCAGCTATGACTTTTGGGATTTCTCAACCGCAGACATCTGGAACATATCATGGAAAGCGAACGATGGACATACAACATGGTCCGAACTACTCCTCGGTGACAGCGAATTTCGCCATGCCGCACTGCTGATCCTAACTCTCGCTGTCAAAGTTGAGACGGAGCCCCTCGAATACATGCTGGACGCACTCATCGGGAATAGCAATGTCGAAACACACGACCGATCACTGCCTGATGTGCGCTCGCCGCTCCGAGAATATTACTTTCATTCGCTCGGCGAGCAGACCATGTACGAAACCGTCACACAGCTCACCGTACTCCGGACAAAATTACGCGAGCATCAGGCCAGTGAAGGTGGGGCACTGACGCTTGCTGATCTGATACATTTCACCCAAGCGTACGCGCAGGCCGACCAACCGATGCTCAATACCAGCCCGTACAATCAGGCCAGCGACGCTGTCTCGCTCATGACCGTGTATAAAGCCAAGGGTCTTGAATTTGATCATGTCTTTCTGATTGCCTGTGATGACAGTGTCTGGGGGAGCAAAGCCGCCGGGATAGGCAACAAACTAACTCTGCCCGCAAACCTCGCTCACATACGTCATGCTGGCTCCAGCGATGATGAACGGCTGCGTTTACTCTATGTCGCGCTGACGAGAGCCCGCTACGGTCTACACCTCAGCAGCCACCACCAAACATTCAGCGGTCGCTCTACCGAGCCGGTAAAATATTTCAACGAGATTATCGCCGCAGATGGTACGCAGAGGTCCATCGGTATATTGCCTGAAGGCTACCGGGAGGTTCTAGAGAGCGAAGCAGAGGAACCAGACATAGAGACCCTGAGACTCAATTGGCGGCACAGACACACCGCACTCCCCGCTCCACTCACTGAGCTCCTCCAAGGCAGGCTACAAAAGTATCGACTGAGCCCAACTCATCTGACTCATTTTCTTGACCTAAAATACGGTGGACCCGAAAGCTTTTTGCTCGGTACGATTTTGCGGTTTCCGAGCGCACCAGTGGTCGATGCTAGTTTCGGCAATGCCATCCATGATGCGTTGCAGTGGGTTCAAGATAGTATCAATATGAGCGGCGCCGTTCCCCCTACGGCGCAGGTAGTCAAGCGTGCCGAAAGCTACCTTATGCGCGAACCGCTCACTCCTGAGCAACTGAGCATACAGATTGCGCGTGCCCACTCTGCACTTGAGAGCTTTCTCCTTGCGCACGGCCATGAGTTTGTCGCTGGAAATGTTGCCGAGAAATCCTTCCGGGATGAGGGTGTTTTCAGTGGTGATGTTCACTTGGGAGGCAAGATCGACCTACTCCAGATTGATACGCCCACCAAACAGATATGCGTAGTCGACTACAAGACAGGACGGCTCGGCAGTGACCCAACCAAACTCCGTCGCAATACGCTGCAATTGTACTGCTATAAACTGCTCGTCGAAGGATCGCACTCGTACAGCGACTATACTGTTCCGGAAGGCAAGCTCGTTTTTGTAGAACCAAATGACGAGGGCAGGTCGACAGAGATACGCATAGTGTTTACCGAAAAAGAAATGGATCACGTCAAAGCATTACTCAGCGCCATGTGGCAATCCGTGATGTCGCTCAGCTTACCTGACGTATCTGCGTATGGTGACACCATCAAAGACATGCGCGCTTTTGAAAATGCGCTGGTCGGCTCCGCCCAGTAGCTAGCCCGCACACCGGTCAGCCGCACAAGAAACGGTACTCTTTTGGCGGCGCTAGGCCGTAGTAATCACGACATTTTCGCTGCGGTTGTGCGCATGCACGCGGTCCACATTTAGAATGTCGAGCACTCAATACTAGGGGGAATGCGCTTCGAAAACAGCGCAGCATCAACAAGCAAAAAAGCCGCCCCTCCAGGCGGCTTTTTAAAAACTACTAAACTACTCTAGTAGTTATTTTTTCCTAGAAACTGTCCTGCTCTTTGGAGCGGATTTTGTTGCAGCTTTTGTCCGAGCCGCAGCCTTCGTGCGCTGAGCAGCAACTGCCTTAACGACAGGGCGTTCTGCGGGCACTTCCACAACCTCATGTCGTTCGGTCTCTGCCTCTTCTAGCTCAGCAACTTCGGTCTCGACAAAAAGCAAGCTGTATACAAAGAACCCGATCACAGCACCCACGATAGAACCGAGCACATAGGTTCCCCAGCCCCACTGATGGAGACTGAATGCAACCGCTGGGTTTAAGATGCCTGCGGAACCAAGTGACGCAACGAGTGCGCCGGCTACAAGGCCGCCGCCGATCATCAAGCCTTTGAGACCAAGGCTCAAACGTTGGTATACGGCAGCCGCTACACAAAACGCAAATACGAATGTACCCAGCATCTCTGCAAACATAACACGCATATCGAACGTGCCTGTGTTTTTGACGTCTTGCAGTTTTGTAAAGTACGCAAAAACATACCAAGCCACCGCTGCACCCGCGAACTGGGCCGCGATGTAGCTGAGCGCTTGAACAGTTCGCAGTTTGCGGACAGTCCACAGCCCGATAGTGAGCGCCGGGTTAAACACTGCGCCGGAGATGCCAGCAAGCGCAACGACCATCAGCACCAAGGTAAAACCAGCGGCTGATGCGACAAAATACGGCACTGCGAGTTGCGAATGGCTCATTGCGAGCACCGTGAGCGCCAGCGCACCGGTACCCAAAAACTCACTCACAACCATGGCGAGCTTATTTTTACGAAACATAGTTATATTCCTCCACTTTATTTGTGATACTCCAAGCTTACAGAGATATCACTGTTTTGTAAAGAGGCGTCCTTAGGCAGCACTCTCCAGTACGAGCACAGGATGAGATCCATCGCCTAGTTCACCGTAAGTCGCAAGTTGGTACTCTACGGCCGCACGCAAAACCTTTTTATACATTTCACTAGCGTCAGGCCGGCCCATGGCCATTGCTTTTGCAATATCCTCGATATACCAAGCATCGATAATAAATACTTCTTTACCGCTTTGCCTAATCAGCTCATCACGGTCTATGGTATAGCCGCGTACTTTATTCCAGACAATGACTAATTCTTCGTGAGAGCCCTCAAGCACTTCAGTATTTTTGCCACCATTTTGGGCACGAACGACCTCAAGCATGGCTTTCGGGCTATAGTCAGCATTTCTGGCAGTTAGAGTCTCCGAGGTGACTGTTTGTAGTTCTTGGTGTGCGCCAAGGAGCAAATCGGCTGTTTTTACAACGTTCGTATCTCTTTTCACGATAGCCTGCGTGGACGCAGGATGTTTTTCTTCAGCGCCGCAACCGGTTTGTTCTTGGCCAGTTTTAGGGTTTATAAAGTGATTTGCTACCGCGCCGTCCGTCGTGTGTCCGCCAATCATAATTCCTTGGACCGTCAATATTTCTCCAACCTCGACAATTCTTTCGGAAGAACTAGCGCCGCTTTTATGCCCGTAATAGCCTTCGATTACCTCTGCAGCAGCGAAAGCTGTCTGCAAAGGGCCACCGGCGCATTTTGGCCCAAGAGTAGGGGCCGTACCAGCGACAGTGTGATTGCAAATCCGACCGTCCATGCAACAGCCAGCAGCACCGGCAGTAACTTTTTTAAGGAAGCTTGATGTAAGTGTTTCGCCAAATTGTTCCAGCTCAGCTGCTGATTGGTCTAGCGCATGAAGTTGGCCCTTACCGAAGCCAATCCGCTCAATCACTGTTAGGTTGATACTGTCAGGCTGCGCTTCTTGCCGCGCAGCTGTTTTAGCTGGGATGTTCATCAGTTACCCTATTTTCATTTGCTTAATTACTTTATAAGAGACTTAGTAGTAAAACTCATTATACGCGTGTGATATATATCACGCAACAGCCATGCTGTGAGGATAATCATCGCTCAAGATACATAAATCTGTTACTGTTCGGCTATGAATATGCCCGAAAAAATGCAAGGCCCCGTACACACAGTTCTTGATACGGTCTGTGAAATATACGACAGGGGTTTTGCACATGCAAAGCGAGTGGCAACTATGCACTGGTATCTGCTTGCTCCTGCAGAACGGTTACGAGTTCAAATTGAAAGCACCCGTATGGCTCCTGACGACTTAGACCAAAGCGAACGCTGCGCAACCGACATGCTACTGCTTGACCTTGCCAATGATCATCCTGAATTATTAGATACGCTTTCGAACGCCGCGTAGTACTACGCCTAGCCCCTTCGGTGGCGACGGTGGAGGTCAGCGACTTTGATGCGCACAAGATGGCGGTCAACGAGCTGATGAGCTTTTTCTAGCTCTACTTGATCTGTGGCCTCATCGCGCAGTTTCAGCGCACGCTCCAGTGCCGCTTGGCTTTCTGCCTCCACGATATCGTCACCGTGATCAGCTTCGTCCACCAGTATCTTTACGTGTTCACCACTCACCTCGACTACGCCGCCACTGATGGCAAAATACTCCAGCATTTCCGACGTATCGGTGGCTTTGAGTCGTACCTGTATAACCCCGGTTTTTGCCAGCGTCACGAGTGGCTCATGGCCGGGGAAAACCCCAATCTCACCGTCAACCGTGGGGATGATAACTTCATACACATCCTCGTCAAACTTGGAGCCAGATAGCGTAACTAATTGGAGCTGCATAATGCCCCTTCTTTGCGTTGAAGCATGAGGTGCAAGTCATGATTCATGATTCTAGATGCATACTTCATGTTCCTTAGTCCTTTTTCTCGCTGAGTGGCACGCCGGCCATATAGAACCAGCTCTCTGGCTTGCTGTCGTATTTGCCCTGTAAGATATCACGGCAGTCCTTGACCGTGTCCTCGACTTTGATGAATGCTCCTGGGTTGCCGGTGAATTTTTCGGCCACAAAAAACGGCTGCGCCATAAAACGCTGGAGACGACGCGCACGGTTCACGATCTGCTTCTGATCGTCGCTGAGCTCTTCCATGCCGAGGATGGCGATAATATCTTGTAGCTCCTTGTACTGCTGCAGTACGCGCTGTACCTCGCGGGCAACCTCATAGTGTTCTTGACCCACAACTTCAGGGTCGAGAATGGTCGAGTTCGAGTCCAATGGGTCAACAGCCGGGTAGATGCCGATTTCCGTGAGGCCTCGGTTCAGCACGATAGTACTGTCGAGGTGCGCAAAAGTCGTCGCCGGAGCCGGGTCAGTCAAGTCGTCGGCAGGGACGTAGACGGCCTGAATGGAGGTGATGGAGCCTTTTTTAGTCGAGGTGATGCGTTCCTGTAGAGCGCCCATTTCTTGCTGCAAGTTTGGCTGGTAGCCGACGGCTGACGGCAGACGACCGAGCAAGGCAGATACCTCACTCCCGGCCTGCGTGAAACGGAAGATATTGTCGACAAAAAGCAGAACGTCTTTACCTTGGTCACGGAAACTTTCAGCCATAGTCAGACCAGAAAGCGCCACGCGCAGGCGCGCCCCAGGCGGCTCATTCATCTGGCCAAAGACCATGCTCGTTTTGTCGAGTACGCCCGCCTCTTTCATTTCGTAGTACAGGTCATTTCCTTCACGGGTACGTTCACCGACGCCCGCGAAAACCGAGTTACCGCTGTGGAATTTGGCAATGTTGTTGATGAGCTCCTGTATCAGCACCGTTTTACCCACGCCAGCACCGCCAAACAGCCCAACCTTGCCGCCTTTGGCGATCGGCGCGATCAGATCGATCACTTTGATACCCGTCTCAAGAATCTCGGTTTTGTTGCTCTGTTCGTCCAACGCCGGTGGATCGCGGTGAATTGGTGAACGACTGCCTTTCGGTACGGCTAGGCCGTCAATAGGATCACCGACGACATTAAACATTCGGCCTTGGGTATCATCGCCAACCGGTACCGATATCGGTGCGCCCGTTGCCGAAACCGCTTCACCTCGTTTCAGCCCATCCGTGCTCTGCATAGAAACCGCCCGTACGGTATGTTCATCAAGGTGCTGCGCCACCTCAAGCGTCAACGTACCCTCCGTGCGCTTGATCTCAAGTGCATCATAGATATTTGGCAGCTCGTTGCCCGTAAACTCCACGTCGACCACCACGCCGACTACTTGTATAACCTTACCGGTTGCTGAATTTGACTTGATTTCTTTTGCTGTAGGCATATTTTCTTCCTTTCGAGGTACTAGACACGAGTTACGAGTCACGACCTTTTGTAGCATTAATGAGCCCTGTTAAAATCTTGTGTGCATCGACCGCCATAATGGCTAACTGATTGAAAATAGTCTTATCCATATAGTCAACATCGCGAGCAATAAGCAATTGGCTTTGTACTTCTGCGAGCAAAGCTCTTGCCATATCATAAAAACGGAGTCTATCTGCTTGCGAGCGCCTACCAAAACCCTCGGCAATGTTTGAAGTTACAGAAACAGAAGCACGACGGATTTGGGTGGTGAGCCCAAAAACTTCATTTTTCGGAAAGTTTTGAGTAACTTTATATATTTTAACCGCCAGCACGTGTGCTTCTCGCCAAGCTCTAAGGTCGGTGAAGCTTTTAATACTCGTGCTTCGTGGCTCGTGGCTCGCGACTCCAGTCATTACTTCATGGCCTCGGCGCCGCCGGATATTTCCGCCAGTTCTTGGGTTATGGCTGCTTGACGAGCCTTGTTCATTTCGAGCGTCAAATCATCTACCAACTCACCGGCATTATCCGTCGCGTTTTTCATGGCAAGCATGCGCATGCTGTGCTCGGAGGCCCGAGCATCTAACAGGGCTTGGAATATCTCTGCGCCCACGAGTCGGCGGGCAACCCCCTCGAGAACCACGTCAGTGCTCGGCTCGTACACAGCGTCACGCACAAAAGCAGTCACATCTGCCTTGGCAAAGCCCGCGGGCAAAATCCGGTCAGTTGCTGCGACCTGCGTCATACTGCTGACAAACTTGGTGTAAATGATGTCAACCGCGTCGACCTTACCCTCCTGAAACATCGCACAAGCTGTGGTAAGAATGGCATAAAACTCCGCCCCCTCCGGATGATCCGGGAGGTCAGTGTAGGTCCCGCAAATCTCGGTATCTTTGAGCCGGGTCACGAACTGAGATGCCTTGCGGCCCACAGCGATCGTTTCGTTGCGCACGCCGTTTTTGTCGTCGTCACGCAGGGCTTGGATGTACGCCTTCATGACGTTGGCATTGTAAGCGCCAGCCAATCCTTTATCGGCAGCGATGACGATGATGAGTCGACCTTTTACCGGTCGTTTTTGGAACAGCGGGTGCTTGTCCGTAGCACCTTGACTCGAAAGGTAAGCGAGCAGTTCATTGGCGGTACGCGTATAGTCCTGCGTCGCTTTTGTAGCATCTTGCGCACGGCGCATTTTGCTCGCCGCTACCATTTGCATGGCTTTTGTTATCTGCTTGGTACTTTTGACCGAACGAATCCGGCCTTTGAGCTGCCGAGTACTAGCCATGCCGCACTCCGTTCAGGCCGAGATACGAGATACGAGATAGGAGATAGGACTGGCTTCGCCAGACCATAAATTCCGTATTACTCGTGACTCGTGACTCGTGACTCGTGACTCGCATATTTATCCCTCAAAGCCTTTCGCGGTTGCTTCGGCGACTTTGGCCAGCAGTTTGCCAATGGCACTATCGGTTTCAACTTTTTCGTCACCTGTATTCAGTGCATCCATTTCTTTTCCGTGTTCTTTTGCAAGACGAGCGAGCAACGCCGCTTGAGCGTCTTTGATTTTTTCACGGGAGACATTGTCGAAATGACCTTCGTTGACAGCAAAAATCGAGGCAGTCTGCTCCCAGATGCTTAGTGGGCTGTACTGCGCCTGCTTGAGTAGTTCGGTCAGGCGTTGGCCGCGCTCGATCTGTTTTTTGGTAGCTTCGTCGAGGTCCGAGCCAAACTGCGCGAAAGCGGCAAGCTCGCGGAACTGGCTGAGACCGAGTTTCAGGCCACCGGCAACCGATTTGACCGTTTTGGTCTGCGCAGCTCCACCGACACGGGAAACAGATAAGCCTGCTGAAATAGCCGGGCGAATACCCTGATAAAACAGGTCTGTTTCCATGAAAATCTGGCCGTCGGTGATAGAGATAACATTCGTCGGGATGTAGGCGCTAATATCGCCGGCCTGTGTTTCGATGATAGGTAAAGCCGTCAATGAGCCATTGCCCAGATCATCGCTCAGCTTAGCTGACCGCTCGAGCAGGCGCGAATGCAGGTAAAACACATCACCCGGGAAAGCTTCTCGCCCCGGTGGGCGACGGAGCAACAGTGACATCTGGCGGTAGGCAACCGCATGCTTGGTCAGATCGTCGTAGATAATGAGCGCGTGTTTGCCATTGTCGCGGAACCATTCACCCATGGCCGTACCGGCATACGGTGCGAGATAGAGCAGGGAGGCCGGATCACTCGGCCCGGTCGCCACTACGATAGTCTGGTCCATGACGCCTTCTTGTTTGAGCCGTTCGACGAGACGAGCCACCTTACTGAGCTTCTGACCGATGGCAACGTAGATATTGACGACGCCAGTCTTCTGGCGGCCTTGGTTGATCATCGTATCAAGTGCAATAGCCGTTTTGCCCGTCTGGCGGTCACCGATGATCAGCTCGCGCTGCCCCCGGCCAATCGGGAACATAGCGTCGATAGAGACAATGCCCGTCATAAGGGGTTCATGAACTCCTTTGCGGCCCATGACACCGATGGCGGCCCGTTCAACGAGGCCGGTCTCTTTGGTTTTGATAGCCGGGCCACCGTCGAGTGGTTGACCCAGAGGGTTGACGACCCTACCAAGGAGCTCCGGTCCAACTGGGACGTCCAAGACAACACCTTTCAGCTTCACCGCATCGCCCGCGACGACGTTCTTGTCATCTCCAAGCAGCACGGCGCCAATTTCGTCCTCCATGAGGTTGAGGGCAAACGCTTCGATGACGCCCTTTTTGGTCTGAATCTCGAGTACTTCGGCATATCCGGCGCCTCTCAGGCCATGAATCCAAGCAACACCGTCACCCACACGAGTGACAACACCCGTTGATTCCATGTTCTCACCACTCTCCAGCCGCGCAATCGCATCGCGGAGACCTTTTGATACTTCTGTGACTGCTATGTCTGCCACTGTCGTTCCTTTCTATACTTTCGCGGCGCGTAAGGCCTGCAGTTTATGTTGCACTGTTCCGTCATACGATGCGTCTGGGGTTTGCACACGCACACCACCAATCACGCTTGGGTCTACGACCTCTCTCAAGTATACTTCTTCGTCGCCAGCCTGTGCTTTGACGGCATCTCGCAGCGTAGTGGTCAACGGGCGCGCCGAGGTAACCGTTGCGACCACGACGCCGCGCTCAGCTAGGGCATCTTCTATGGAACGCACGACGAGCGGCATTTCACGCAGACGCCTTGTTTCGACGAGATAGGCTGCCACTTCCTGAATAACGCTTTCAGGAACCTGACCCTCGCGGACCCTTTCGGCCACGTACTGGGCGAGCTTGCGGCGGCTGAGCTTCCCGTGCATTAGCAGAAACCTCCGCGTAGACTCGTCACTGCGCCATCCTGAACGTGTTTCAGGATCCATGCGGAGGCGACAACCGGACGACTTTGCAGACGTATGGATTCCGAAACACGTTCGAAATGACAGGAGGCGACGCTCATGCCTGCACCTCTTTTATAGATTCCATGATAATTTTTTTGTCCACCGTATCTGAGACGCTTTTGCCTACCACTTTTTCGGTCGCTTGGGCGACCAGCTCGACGGTTTCGTTGTGCAGGGCTTTTCGAGCGGCCAGCACGTCTTTTTCGATAGACTCGTGTGCAGCTGCTACGATGCGTTCGGCTTGTACCTTTGATTTTTCCTCACTCTTTGCGATCAAACCTGCTGCTTCTTCCTTGGCCGTGGTGACGATGTCCGATGCTTCGGACCGAGCTTTCTTCAGCATCTCGGCCATTTTAGCTTCGCTTTCAGCGGCATTTTTGGCGGCTTCGAGTGCTGCAGCATTGCCTTCGTCAATCTTTCGCTGGCGTTCATCGACTGCTTTCATGAGTACGGGAAAAACGTATTTGCCGAGCAGCCATACTAAAATCGTAAAAGCAATAATCTGAAACACGAGCAGTTTAGCGTCTATGCCCAGCGCCTTCACGGGGTTTGTAGCTTCGGCGTTGGCCGCCTCACTCGCAAATTGTGTAAATAAATATGTCACATGTATCCTTACTACAAACTAAAAACTATAAACTACCTACTACTTCTAGCCCTTGGCCAAAAAGCCGACGATGATACCGATGATGGCTAGGGAGTCAGCAAAGACGATGGCGGTGATCATGAGGGTGCGGAGCTCACCGATTTTTTCGGGGTTGCGACCGGCAGCACCGAGGGCGCCCTTACCGATCAAACCGACGCCCATAGCGGCACCGAGTGCTGGTAGTGCATAGGCGAGTGCAAATGCGATGTTTTCCATTGATAGTTCTCCTTGTTTACCTTGGTTGATTGATTGTACGGAGAGGGGTTTCACCTCGTAAGACCTTTTAGCTTCGATCGAGATGACAGCTCTCGCGCTTGCTTGCCATGTCATTCCGCGCTTGACCCGGAATCTCGCTTGAAAACCTCAATGTCTCCGAGCGGGATCCTGAATCAAGTTCAGGATGACCAATCTTTTACTCATGTCTAGACGGCAGGCACCTCCTGGGTGGTCTTACGTCCGTCATGAGCAGGTGAGTGGTCGCCTCCGTGGATAGACACCGCGAGGCTGGCAAAGATGAGCGTCAGCACATAAAACACATAGGCCTGAATAAACCCGATGAACAGCTCAAATGCCATGAAAAAGGGTAGTACCGCTGAAGCCGCATATGAGGCGAGAGCCGCAACGATAGCTAGCAGAGCCGCCCCAGCAAATGCATTGCCAAACAGTCGCAGACAGAGCGCAATGAGGCGGCTAAACTCTCCGATCAATTCTAGAAAACCCTCAAACGAACCGATGGGGTTTTTGAGCGGGTTTACAAAATATCGTCCAGCGTTGCCCAGAAATCCGTGTGTTTTGATGGCGTAGTACTGCACGGCAATCATGGCGATGATGGCGATGGCCAGCGTAAAGTTGAGGTCGGTCGGCATACTGCGGAGTAGCTCATGGCCATGCCATGTCACCGCATGCCCCACACCGGGCAATATGTCTGCCCAGTAGGAAACGAGCACAGTAAAAAATATTGTCAGGGCCAGCGGCGCAATACTGCGGGCCATGGCCCGATCTGGCACTATGTCGTACACGGCCTTGTACATGCCTTCAAACGCCCACTGGACCAGACCGACAAGTCGGTTCGTGCGACCGCGTTTGACCATCCCTGCCGTATAAAAAAACAGCGCGAGCACGATGAGTACGCTGAAACCGCCGAGTAGCATAGCGTTTGTGATAGGTAGCGGTCCTAGGTGCAAGATAGGCTGTGTCGGTAGGACGATGTCGATCTTTTCCATAGCAAAAAAATGAGGTGTCATGTGCTGGCACCTCCGCGTTTCATTTTGAGCTGGTTACGAATGAGCATGGCCGCAACGAGCGAACCAAGCACGGCACCGGCAAGCATCAGCCAAGGCTTCGTGCCATACTGCACGTCAAAATGTCGGCCGACGAGCAGCAAGCCGATAGTCGGCACAAACATCCGCCAAGTGGTGTCAGCCATATCGAGCAGCACAGGAGCAATAGCGCTCTTGGAGCGCGTCGTCTTAGACCCGGGCGTGGGAGATATGCTATCCGCCATTACGTTTGCATATTGTACCAGAGAGACCGAAGTGGTGTAAAGAGTTACCCACACTTTTTTGTAATATTTCTCACAGCGCATCACATCTGCCGGTAGGTTTGTTCGTCGAGATAAGAAATCTGCCGAATGGTCACCACGCCAGTTGCGCTACGAGTAAAAATAACCCGCAGCCGTCCTTTGCGCACACGAAACCTGTCTTTGTAGCCTTTGAGCGGCTTGTAGTCAAGATGTGCTACCTCACCATTGCGAATATCCAGAAGCAGCGCTTCAACTAGCTCAAGCTCTTTGCGGCTCAGCCTAGCGAGAAACTTTTTTAGTTTGTCTGCCATAACGCTTGGGCTTTTCGTGTCTCAGCTCATCCATTGCCGTCAACACCGTATCAACATCCACCCCATTTGCGTCAATTTCTGTAAAATCAATCACCGTGTCCCACACTTCTTCTTCGAGCGGTACGATCCGAAACAGCGGCCGCGAGTTACGCTTCACTATATAACTATTACCATCTTTGACGCCTGCAATCACATCATCAGCCTTGAGCCTCAGCTCACGAAACCCAATTTCACGCACCTGTTTCGGATTTGATTCAATCACTTTCATATTCAAAAGTTCAACAAAAGTTAACCAAAAAATCAACAAACTTAGAAGTTTACGCCCGCTTAAAGTGTGGAGTCCCCGTCTGTCGCGTGGGGTCCGAGGGGGACCCAAGCGAAACGGTAAATATTTCGTGCGGCAACAGTGTGAACATGGAAAAATTATTTTATAGGATTGTTGCCCACGAAGCAATGTTCTTTAAATACCTGCGTATGTCTCTCTCAGATCTCTGTATACTTGTAACGAGCAGATAACCATATCCACTTGGGATGAAAGATTTACAGAGAGAAAGTTAACTTCGTTTGTGTGTTATCTTACTCTAGGATTTCTCTGAAGTTCGAATTCCTCCTAGCATTTTGACTTTTTATATACCTGCGGTAGAATGAGACATGGAACAATTTACTCTTTCACTCACATTCAATGATGTCTTGCTCCGACCGGGATATTCGGGGTTTGACCGCTCAGAAATACAATTACAAACTAAGCTGACCAAAAACTTGGCGCTCAAAGCGCCTTTTGTTGCGTCACCTATGGACACGGTCACCGAAGCCCGACTGGCGATCGCACTCGCCGAGCAGGGCGGGGTCGGTATCATCCACCGCAACCTCACCGTAGAGCAGCAGGCCGCAGAGGTCAAACAGGTTAAAGATGCCGGGCACCTCGTCGGTGCGGCGGTCGGTAGTAGCGCCGGATACGAAGCCCGCGTCGAAGCCCTCATGGCGGCCGGTGTCGATGTCATACTCGTCGATTCGGCCCATGGCTACGCCAAAAAAGTTATTGATACGCTGTCATATATAAAGAAACAGTACAAAGTCGAGGTCATCGCCGGCTCCATCGCTACTGGAGACGGCGCCAAAGCGCTCATAGAAGCTGGCGCAGATGGCCTGCGTGTCGGGATGGGCCCGGGCGCTATTTGTTCGACCCGCATCGTTTCTGGTATGGGCGTGCCACAGCTGAGCGCGCTACTCGAAATCAAGCCGATCGCAGAAAAAGCCGGAGTACCAGTCATCGCCGACGGCGGGCTCATAAACTCTGGCGATGCCCTGAAAGCTCTGGCGGCCGGAGCCTCGACAGTCATGATGGGCCGCATGTTTGCCGCCACCGAGGAGTCGCCGGGTGAAGTCCATCGTTTTCGGGCCGATCAGGTGCCCTCACGTTTCCGCAGTATCCTCGACGGATCAGATGAATATACGTTTAAATCGTACCGCGGCATGGGTTCGCTCGCCGCGATGAAAAAAGGCATGGAAGTCAGTAGCGAGGACGAATTCCATGGCAAAAACTACAGTGGCGATACACTTATTGCCGAAGGGGTCGAGGGGCTTGTACCCTGCAGCGGCACCGTCAAAAACCTCATAGACCAGTGGGTCGGCGGCATGACGAGCGGCATGTACTATGTCGGCGCCAAAAACCTAGACGAGCTCTGGCAAACGGCACAGTTTATGCAAATTACCCAAGCGAGCCTGAACGAAAGCCATCCGCATGATCTTTTCATCACCAACGACGGGGGGAACTACCAGTAGATGAAAAATACGAGCGCCGAGCGCCACATTCCACTGCAGTCATTCCGAAATCGCTTCGAAATCAATACCTCAGTTCAGATCAGCAACCGTCTTCGCGCATGGACCCTGAAACAAGTTCAGGGTGGCAGGCTGCATGGATTTGGCCCATTGAATATTCGAGTTTGTGTAGATAGTAGAGATTCAAATTTAGGGTCCAATCCTGAGAGAAGTTGCTAATGCCACAATCATCTCCATCACAACCAGAAACACTTGTCATCCTCGACTACGGGAGCCAGTATACCCAGCTGATTGCACGCAAAGCCCGCGAGCTGGGCGTGTATAGTATCATCCTGCCGTTTCGAGCAAGCCTCGCTGACATCAAGGCGCACAACCCTACGGGCGTCGTCCTCTCCGGCGGGCCAAGCAGCGTCTACGAAAAGGATGCGCCCGCGCTGAACCCCGATCTACTGAGTCTAGAGGTGCCACTTCTCGGCATTTGCTACGGCATGCAACTACTCGCCCTAAACCTCGGCGGCACAGTTGAGCCAGGCAAAACCCGCGAGTACGGCGAAGCGACCCTGCTCCTCGAGGCAGGCTCGCAGCTCCTCGCGAGCGACGCCGAGGGCAGCACGATCTGGATGAGCCACGGTGATCATGTCGCCAAGGTCCCTGACGGTTTTATGGTCACCGCAAGAAGCGGCGGTATCATATGCGCCATGGAAGACCCCGAGATGGGCCTGTTTGGGCTGCAGTTTCACCCCGAAGTCGCGCATAGCAAGCAGGGCAAAGTTATTCTGGGACGGTTTTTTGACCTCTGTGGATTTCACCGCGACTGGGCCGCCGATGCCGTTATTGACGCCCAGATCGCCCAGATCCAAGAGACTGTCGGCGACGCGAAAGTGGTCTGTGCGCTATCCGGCGGCGTAGACAGTTCTGTTGCTGCCACGCTCGTCGACCGCGCCATTGGCAACCAGCAGACGTGCATATTCGTCGATACCGGCTTGCTCAGAGCGGATGAATATGACGAGGTACTCGCTGCCTACAAACAAGTTGGCCTAAATGTAAAACCCGTGCGCGCCGCCGACACCTTCTACTCCAAACTGGCCGGCGTGGAAGATCCCGAAACCAAACGCAAAATCATCGGTGGACTTTTCATCGATATATTCCAAGCGGAAGCCAAAAAACTTGGCGGCGCCGATTTCCTCGTGCAGGGGACGCTCTACCCGGACGTGATCGAGAGCGTCTCGGTCAACGGTCCCAGCGTCACCATCAAATCCCATCATAACGTGGGCGGGCTTCCAGAGAAAATGCACCTCAAGCTTATCGAACCGCTCCGAGACCTCTTCAAGGATGAAGTCCGTGAACTCGGTGCAGCGCTCGGCCTGCCGCCCTCAATCGTGCAACGGCAGCCCTTCCCAGGACCGGGTCTCGCCATACGCATCATCGGCGCAGTCACAGAGGAGCGTGTCGAGCTCCTACAAAAAGCCGACGCCATCGTGCGCACGGAAATCGATTATTACCAGAGCGAGACATCTCACGCACTTTGCGCATCGGGTGGATGTGCGTTTTCTCCGCGAGGAATGGAACGAGCCGTATCAGAATACGGTGAAGTGAATACCGCAGCGGAAAAACGCGCAGACGCTGATAAGGCTGTCAGTGTTGACAGCTCTGCTGGCAAGCAGGACGGACGGTGCGAAGGTCGTGAGAAGGTCTGGCAATTTTTTGCCGTACTTCTGCCGATCAAATCCGTCGGCGTTATGGGCGATGGTCGCACGTACGAGCAGGTCTGCGCCGTGCGAGCCGTGAGCAGTAGCGACGGCATGACTGCCGACTGGGCGCGCTTGCCGCATGATTTACTAGCCAAAATATCCAGCCGCATCATCAGCGAGGTCCGCGGCATCAACCGCGTCGTCTACGACATTACCTCCAAACCTCCCGGCACCATCGAGTGGGAGTAGAATTTCATATTTTTGTAAATAGGTAACATATATGCTATTTATATATGTACTATGGCAAATCAACGAAAATCTGAGTCCTATGCAGCAATCTACTCCCAACTCCAACACGCTGTCAGATATAGCGGTGCAAGCATGGAACCTCACGACGTCAGTAGATTATTTGGGCATACCGGACGATCTATCTCCGCCGATTTGGTACTCTATGGTGCTAGCCGATTAGCCCCAGCCCTTCAGAATGCTGGGATGAAACCAGACATAGTCATCACGCGCCGGGTATTACAGAAGACCGGACAGATTAGACATCCTCTGTCCTTTCAGGACCAAGCCCTGTGTGAAGGATGGCTGCTTGCTGCAACCGACCGGACACTACGGCGGGGCGCAGGGCCTTCGCCTTCACGCAGAGAACTCTCCGTCCTCACGACAAACGGAAACATCCTTGAGCAACAAACCTATCTTGTTCCCAGCTCCAACCCCCGTTTTGCACCGTGGCTTACAAGTGGGGATGGGCCCTTTTGGCTCGACGATCAAAGCGGCGTAGCTACCGGTGTGACTTCGCTGCAATCTCCCAAGCCTCTTCTATTTCTGGAACTCGCGAAAAAACGTAGTCGTGACGACCACGATTCTGATAGACACGATCACAACGTACGCGATACGAACAAGAACGAAGTCAGACAACAAATGCTTGCCCGTATAGCTATGTTGGCAAACCAATGCGGCATAGAGATTGCTTCACTTTCCCCTAATTCACCCCTGAATCCCGTCAACCAATAAACCTTTTTCAGTCTCGGTAGAACTTGTCCTCTCGGCCAAAAAAGGTCCGAGCCTACTATATTGGTGTACTGGTAATGCGATTGATTTTTGGTTGAAACTTTGCTATACTTTGTATAGTAAGCGAAAGGATACCACCATGTCAGATACAGCGAAGGTCACCATTTACTCTGCAGATTGGTGCGGGTTTTGCCACGCCGCCAAACAATACCTCGATAAAATCGGGGTGAAATACACCGAAAAAAACGTCGATAGCGACCGCAGCGCCGCAGAAGAAGCAGTCCAGAAATCCGGACAGATGGGTATACCGGTGCTCGACATCAACGGCGAAATTATCGTTGGATTTGACCGTCCCCGCATCGATGCCGTTCTCAACCGATAGTCTCACCAGAGGATGCCCCGTCTGTTACAATGGGCTTATGAATGACGACAATCCACAAGCAACCACACAAAACAACATTCCCGTCTTTATTTCCACTGGTTTATTAGGCACCCTAGGTATAGGGAGTTTTGGTCAAGAAGCAGGTATGCTTAGCATTAAAACAGGGCCGCAACAGGGCCGCAACAGCGCCTGACACTTCTGGGAAAAGATGATCGCCAGGTTTTTTCTGTTACTCCACAAGAAATTCAAAAATACGAACATATCATGAATATGCTTCTCGTAACTATCGGGGGCAAGAAATACCGCCTGTACTCACGCGGCTCGGCAGATCTCGCATATGCCGCAGGGCTGTTATCCACAGGCAGTGCCGGCCCGGGTATTGCGGTTGGTGCCTATCAGTTCAGTAAATCAGGCCTGTCGAATATTGAGAAAGAGGCAGAGGCAACAGGCGCTACGGTAACACGCCATAACCCAATCGCCTTTATGGTTAAGACGCTCATGATCGGATTGTTGGTTCTGTTTGGGATAGTTTTGCTCATCACCCTATTTGCTTGGCAGGCAAAATAGCGTCACCATACATTT
>CAZNLV010000004.1:33304-35498 GCA_964574245.1 uncultured Candidatus Saccharibacteria bacterium | reverse complement strand
ATTATTGCGCATATTGATGCCGGCAAAACCACTACTACGGAAGGAATACTGTACAGAACGGGTTTGAAGCACAAGATTGGAGCTGTGCATGAGGGTGAGACCACTACCGACTGGATGGCGCAGGAGCGCGAGCGCGGTATTACCATTGTGTCTGCTGCGGTGACGTGCTATTGGAAGGGCAAACAAATCAATATCATCGACACACCCGGCCACATCGACTTCACCGCAGAGGTGGAGCGCAGTCTTCGTGTGCTCGACGGTGCCTGTGTAGTCTTCGATGGCAAAATGGGCGTCGAAAGCCAGTCCGAGACCGTCTGGCGCCAGGCTGACAAATACGGTGTGCCACGTATCTGTTTCATCAACAAGATCAACCAAACCGGCGGCGACTTCTACAAGTCGCTCGAAAGTATCCACAATCGTTTAAGCAAGCGCGCCTTCCCGGTACATTTGCCTATCGGCTTCGAGCAGAGCATCAACGGCATCGTCGATCTCGTCGAAATGAAAGCATTTGTCTACAAAGAGTTTCATGATCATGAGCTGACCGAAGCTGAAATCCCGGCTGACATGATGGACCAAGTGAAGCGCTATCGCAGCCTCCTCATCGAAAATGCTGTCGCCGAAGACGAAGCCATGCTCGAGAAGTACTTCGAAGTCGGCGAAGAAGGGCTTTCAGTCGATGAGATAAAGCAGGCCATTCGCTCTGCAGTTCTCAGCGGTAAGTTCTATGCTGTTACCGGTGGTGATGGCCGGGGTGTCATTGTCGAAAAGGTTCTCGATATGGTCAATGACTATCTACCAGCACCTGACGATCGTAGCAATGCTTGGGGTGTACATCCGAAAACGGGTGAAGAAATCGAGCGCAAACACGATGCAAGTGAGCCACTCGCAGGACTCGCTTTCAAAATCACGACCGACCCGTTTGTGGGTAAGCTCGCGTACTTCCGCGTCTACTCTGGGACACTACAAGCTGGTTCATACGTGCTCAATAGCTCTACTGGCGAGAAAGAACGCGTCGGACGTATCGTCCGCATGCAGGCCGATAAGCGCGAAGACGTCACTGAAGTGGTGGCAGGCGATATCGCTGCTATCGTTGGGCTGAAGGGCACGACGACAGGCAACACGCTTTGCGACCCGGCACACCCTATCCAGCTCGAAAACATTACCTTCCCAGATCCACCGGTGTCCATCGCTATCGAGCCAAAAACCAAAGCCGACCAGGAAAAGATGAGCCTGGCACTGCAGCGCTTGGCCGAAGAAGACCCCACGTTCCGCGTGAAGGTAGATGACGAAACCGGTCAGACTATCATCTCTGGCATGGGTGAGCTCCACCTTGAAATCATCGTCGACCGTATGAAACGAGAGTTCTCGGTCGAAGCTAACATCGGTCAGCCACAGGTGGCATACCGTGAAACCATTCGTAAAGATGCCGTCGAAGCTCAGGGCAAGTTTGTTCGTCAGTCGGGTGGACGCGGTCAGTACGGTGACGTCTGGTTGCGCCTCAGCCAAAACGAGCAGGGAGCTGGCTTTGAATGGATCAACTCCATCAAAGGTGGTGTTGTTCCGAGCGAGTACATCCCAGCAGTACGCAAAGGTATAGAGGAAGCCATGAGTAACGGTGTCATCGCTGGCTACCCTGTCGTAGATGTCAAAGTCGAACTCTACGATGGTAGCTTCCATGAAGTCGACTCGAGCGAGATGGCCTTTAGTATCGCCGGATCTATGGGCTTCCAGGAAGGGTTCAAAAAAGCCAGCCCGGTACTGCTCGAACCCGTCATGAAAGTCGTAGTCGTGACTCCAGAAGAATTCATGGGCGACGTCATCGGTGACCTCAACAGCAAGCGTGGCCGCATAGAGTCGATGGAAGACCTTTCACTTGGGATCAAGGAAATAACAGCGTTCGTTCCACTCGGTGAGATGTTTGGCTATACGACGAATCTTCGTAGTATGACCCAAGGACGCGCTAGCTCAAGCATGGAACTTGCCCACTATGCGGACGTACCAAATAACGTCGCCGACGCTATCATCGCCAAAAACAGTAAGTAGGCGTATAGTTAGAGATCTATGAGTAACAAACAAACCGATCTCGATGATGTCCTCGGAGCTATTTCTGACCTCACCACGATGTTTAGTGACCGGTTTGATGGCCTCGACAAACGTATGGATGGCCTCGACAAACGTATGGATGGCCTCGACA
>CAZNLV010000004.1:0-33204 GCA_964574245.1 uncultured Candidatus Saccharibacteria bacterium | reverse complement strand
GATGGCCTCGACAAACGTATGGATGGCCTCGACAAACGTATGGATGGCCTCGACAAACGTATGGATGGCCTCGACATGCGCCTGTTTACTGTCGAGCAGAAACTCATCGAACACGACCGTCGATTTGATGAAATTGACCGCAAAATCGACAAGATATTTGAGATTCTTGATGCCCATATGAAACGCATCGAAGACATTGTGCAGGAAAACGCCGCAAGGGATGCTCAGGCTGCGCGCATGGAGAAGTGGATTTTCCAAATTGCCGACAAGCTTGATCTCAAACTAAAGTACGAGTAACTTTTCCGCACTGCTTGATTTTCAGATTCAGTCTAGGGTACAATTGCAGGGTATCTCGCGTGAGGGCGTTGCTCGAGTAGGGAGAGTTTACTTTCTGTATCGTAGCAATATGGACCGCGTGAACGCTAATCATTACTTACAAACCTAACTCTATCAAGAAAGGAGTTTCGCTTTACTCTTCTCCGCACCGGAAAGAGCAGCCCGAGCAAAATCACATGTTTTGCCCGGCGCGATGAGAAAACCAGAATGGTTCGTCTCATTCCAAAGCGATCGCAATCTATGGCAGGAACATTCGACCGTAGCAAGCCGCACGTCAACGTAGGTACTATGGGCCACGTCGACCACGGTAAAACAACACTAACAGCTGCGATTACCAGCACACTGGCAAAAAAACTGCCCAGTGACACCAACAAACCCGTTAAATACGACGAAATTGACAACGCTCCTGAGGAAAAGGCTCGTGGTATCACCATCGCAACTTCTCACCAAGAGTACGAGAGCGAAAAGCGCCACTACGCCCACGTTGACATGCCAGGCCATGCCGACTACGTCAAAAACATGATCACCGGTGCAGCACAGGTTGACGGTGCAATTTTGGTTGTATCTGCAGCCGATGGTCCTATGCCACAAACCCGCGAACACGTTCTACTCGCACGTCAGGTTGGCGTACCAAAGATCTTGGTCTTCATGAACAAAATGGACCTCGCCGATCCCGACCTCGTCGAGCTCGTGGAAGAAGAAATCCGCGACCTACTCGAAAAGAACGAATTCGACCGCAACTGCCCGATCATCAAAGGCTCGGCGACAAAAGCCCTCGAAGGCTCTGCTGCCGACGAAGATGCAGTAATGGAACTCGTCAAGGCTATGGATGATTACCTTCCAGAGCCAGTCCGTGACCTCGATAAGCCATTCATTATGCCTATCGAAGACGTCTTTAGTATCAAGGGTCGTGGTACGGTGGCCACTGGTCGTATCGAGCAAGGTATCGTAAAGATCAACGACGAAGTCGAAATCGTGGGTATTCGCGACACCAAAAAATCTGTTGTAACCGGCATTGAGGCTTTCAAAAAGAGCCTTGACCAAGGTCAAGCTGGCGACAACGCTGGTGTGCTACTGCGCGGTATTGAGCGTGACGACATCGAGCGTGGCCAAGTGCTTGCAAAGCCCGGCACGATTACGCCTCACACCGAGTTTGAGTCTGAAGTCTACATCCTGAACAAGGAAGAGGGCGGTCGTCATACACCGTTTTTCAAAGGCTACAAGCCACAGTTCTACTTCCGCACCACAGACGTTACGGGTGAGGTTGAACTCCCAGCTGACAAAGAAATGGTTATGCCTGGGGATACTGTCACCTTCAAAGTTAAGCTGCTTGCTCCTATCGCTATGGAGCAGGGTCTGCGCTTCGCTATCCGCGAAGGCGGCCGCACGGTTGGTGCCGGTGTGGTGACCAAGGTTGTCAAGTAATTTTACTTGGGATTACTCTAGCAACAGAGAAGTGCTTCGGTTCGAGTGGGCCGAAGCACTTTTGCTGTCATACTATGTTGGATACGCATGACATACGAAAAAAACGATAGATTCATAGATTATTATGAGCTGCTTGGCATCCATCCGGGTGCAGTACGCGAGGATATACGTCGTGCATTCATGAAGCTCGCAAAAAGGCAGCACCCTGATGCCGGTGGCTCGCTGGAAACAATGCAACTGCTCAATACAGCGTATGCGACGCTCCGCAACGACACCAAGCGGAAGGCCTATGATTTGATCCATCAGTTCCAGTCTGGGACGGCTACAGCACAGTATCGCTACGACGCAGAGGGTGCGGCTGGAAATAGTATTGATGACCTGACGGAAGAAGAGATTGATGATTTCGTGGATCATCTGTTCAAAGAGTATAGCGTCAAAAAACAGCGTCCATCACTACGTACTCAGGCTTCAGAGCGTCTCCGTTTCCGCCGCGGCAATAAAACGTCCAAAACGTGATGATCACAGTATTCTGACTAAACTCGCCCGAAATTTGGCAAAAAAACTGGGCTATGATATATTTGTCTCATAAACTATCAGCTTTGACTAAAAGCCGTTCGTCGTTCCTAGGTGAAGGCGTAAGGTGTTACAAGGCCCAGCCCGGGTGAAGCCGGCGGTTTATTGACTGGGTTTTGGCGTTTTGCCCATAACCTACAACTATAATCTACTAAATCCGGAGGATGTACCCTATGGCAGATACCAAGCCAGAATCAACCAAACAACGTATTCGTATTCGTCTCAAGGCATACGATCATAAGATCATCGATCAGGCAGCAAAGCAGATCGTCGACACTGCGCTGCGCACCGGCGCAACCCTCGCCGGGCCCATCCCACTGCCCACGCGTAAAAGCACGTTTACTGTCGTCAAAAGCCCCCACGTCTACAAAAAAGGCCGCGAACAGTTTGAGATGCGCATCCACAAGCGCTTGATCGACGTATTTGAGCCAACTCCCAAGACCATCGATAGCCTCATGAATCTCTCTCTCCCTGCCGGCTGCGACGTCGAAATCAAGATGTAACCATAGATCCTTCAGAGAGCAACGACAAGACGTGGGTATTTACTTATATCTTAACATATGATATTATATTGCTTATGTCAGCTAGCGCACTTATAATCCCCGGCAAAATGCTCATGTCTCAAGAAGCCACCTATCGTGGTACTGAGTCGCTTTTTGGAAGGGAGTTTGGCCTTTCGAGCGACAATCTGACAGCAATGCTTGGCCTCGAAAGTGCCGGCTGCGGGGTAGTTGTGTCGGGCAGATCAGTCATGGCGGCTGCTATACTTTTGCCACAACGAAGCCGAGAGATTGACGTGCCATTCGGAGTCGTAGATCCAAACAAAAGGGGTGAAGGGCACGGTAGCTTATTGATTGGCACTATCATTTCGTACGCCCGAGCTAATAATGCACGCTCGATACGAGCGATCACCGAACCTCAACGGCATCACATGCGTTATCTTCTCGGTAAACATGGTTTTGTTCCATCCGAAAGAGGTTTTGACGATGAGTTTAAACTGGAATTGCGATAAATAAAAGTCAGTCGAATGAGCCAAGAGTAATGATATGCGATGAAGTATATAGGTTGAGTAAAGACAAGAGGTGTCATCATATACAATGACTAACGGGCCGACTATTTTACTTCGTCCCGAGAGGAAAAATTTGCCGCCCCAAGAGGTGCCCCTGCATGAACGATACGGAGAGGAAATAGCATGTATTGAGCGGTATGCCAATACTGTCACGGGCGATGGCCGAGACATCGAACATCCCCTACGTGTCGCGAGGCTAGCGAATGACTTTTCGGCCGGTCAAATGAATGATGAGCTATTTGGTGCAGCTATACTACATGATATAGCGCAACGTGCCACAGGAGAAGAAATCCCTAGGGATTACGTAAAAGTTAAGAGTACACAGAAGTTACTGGGTGCTTATTCTCGTTCCGAATATGCACGACAAATTCTTCCGAGAGCTGAGGATGACAGGGTATTAACCCGGTGGCAATATCAAGAGGGTGTGCTTGCAGATTTGAATATCGTGGAAAAATATGCCGAGGCAAATCGGAGAGTAAAAATGCCCGGTAAAAGCGATGAAACTCTAGCTATTACCCGTTCGCATGGAGTTGGGAAGGTCACAAACAAAGCATGTTGGCTAGAACCGAGTGCAATAACGCCTCCAGCCGACATGGAGAAGCTCCTAGATAAAGTTAAGGGCGAAGGAGCAAACCTAGAGGCAGTAGTTATCAAAGCTGTCGAAAAGCTCGATGCCTTGATGTATCCGTCCGAAAACGAACAATCTATGCTGCGCAATATCCATGATGCCGAATCATTTTATGCGCCGATCTGTGAGTATATTGGCATGCCAGCCCTAGCTTCCGCGCTTCGGAGCTGGGCAAATATTACACGCCTAGAAAAATCAGGACATGAGCCATTTGTTGCCAAGGCAAAAGAAATCGTTGAGCGCACGGGTGACCCCGAGGAATCTCTCCGTTCGACAGAGCGCCTGCTCGGCAAGCTCGGGTTGGGAGATGTCGAAGTTGACTGGGCGATTCGCGATACGACCGGACATGGAATTACGGTTGGAACCGCAGCGTTGGGCGTGAGCGCAGAAGTCAGCGGAGTGTCCGAATACCGTGAGGCGAGAGCTGTTTGGCGAGACAAATCTGTGGGGGCGATTGCGCTCAAGCTACTGACGGACCACAAGGAGCTGCTGTACGCATCATCTGACAAGCAGATCGCTGGCCTGAAAAATACTGAGCGAGTCCCGGCGGATGAACATGGTATAGCCATAATCACAGAAGACCTAGACTTGCTCGCTAGTATGTTTGCGCACGCGACGATGAGCGTACATAGAGATCCTGATTTGATGTTTGCAATGTCCCCGAGTCGGATGGGCAAGGGGCAAGCATTACATGCAAAGGGATCACGCGCCTACGTCCGAGCTATGGCGGGCGCGCTTATGATGCACCCCGACAATGTATCTGAAGATGGCAAGCAAGTCGTTTGGTGGAACAATATTGATGCACCAAAAGGTGAATCACACTACATGGTGGCGAAGATTACCTGTGAGCATGAGGGGCATCGTACGGAAATACAGTTTCAGACAGAGAGAGATAGGATTGAGGGCACGATCGGACTTGCAGCCCATAGCCTCTACAAATTACTCGAACATATGAAGGAGTTCGCAAGCGGCGCGGAGGCGGGCTGGGTCGAATCATTGACTAAAGTGAGTGTAGCTTCGATGAAAAACATACATAGACGGGCTGGAGATATCGGAAACTATATCCTTGCAGACCCCGAAGGGCCTCGGTCACGAAGCTTTCGCAAGGCTATTTCATCTTCGGGGGCGCAGTGGTTGCCGTGGCAAGCCTATAAAATGAGATGACGTGTAGGAAAACGACTGAACGGTAAACTTGCGACTCGTGGAGGCATGGCTCGACGTAGTAATATGCGCAACGGGTTGACAGGGGTTTGGGTTTTGTGCTAATCTGTTGTTTACGTACAACACGCCAGATATGGTGATGTGAGGAAGGTCAGTTTTTTGAATCGTTCCACGAGGAATGGCTCAAAGATGAAACCGCCTAACCACCATTTTCTTTATGTCAATACGTAAGGCATAAACAGTTCTCGCGTTTTGTCCAGTTTAAAATATCAACTCTCAAATCAAAGGAGAGCGTGCCGAGAAGCGAAATGGTCTAGGTAGGGGTAATGATGCGATGGAACGGTAGTACATGGCGTCTAGGAGGCTCCGGAGCCGATACCCATGATAATCCAAGCATATCGGTGCGCGTAAACTATGAAAGCATTAATCACCAGAAAGGTTGGCATGACTTCTACCATCGCAGAGGATGGTACGACTCAGGCTGTCACCTTGCTTTCCGCTAGTCCCTGCGTCATCACGCAGGTCAAGACTGCTGACACAGACGGCTATACCGCTGTGCAAATCGGTTGCGAGGAAGTCAAAGAAACCAAAGTAGCAAAGCCGCAAGCTGGACATCTCAAGGGAGCGAAGCAGATCGTGCGTATTATGCGCGAATTCCGCGTCTCCGAAATCACCGAAGACCTCAAAGTTGGAGAAACGCTCAACGCCGAGGTCTTTTCAGTTGGCGACACAGTACATGTCACTGGTACGAGCAAGGGTAAGGGCTGGGCTGGCACAATCCGCCGCCACAATTTCCATCGTGGTCGCAAAACGCACGGTGGTCGCAGCTATCGTCGTGTTGGTTCGATCGGCTCTATGTATCCTCAGCATATTTTGCCTGGCAAAAAAATGGCCGGACAGCTGGGGCACGTGCAAGTGACCGTGCGCAATCTCAAGATCGCGCTGGTAGACGCTGAGAAAGGCTATATAGGCGTCGTCGGTGCGGTGCCTGGCCCGCGCAAAGGTATCGTTATTATTCGCGGAGAGGAGCAATAATCATGGCAGTCTCAACATATACCGCAAGCGGCACCAAAGCCACGACGGGCGCCAAACTAGACAAAGCCGTCTTCGGCGTCGAAGTAAAAAGCCATCAACTCCTGCGCCAAGCTTACGAAGCATACCTTGCAAACGGTCGTGATAATCTCGCAGTCACCAAAACTCGTGGACTCGTACGCGGCGGCGGTAAAAAGCCGTGGAAGCAGAAAGGTACCGGGCGTGCCCGCTTCGGGAGCTCGCGCAACCCAATCTGGCGCGGCGGCGGCATCGTCTTTGGCCCTACCGGACAGGAAAATTACAGCGTCAAAATCTCGACCACTAGCAAGCGCGTCGCTCTGCGTCAGGCGCTCAGCCTTGCAAATGATAGCGGCAAATTGATCGTCATGGAAAACCTAAAGAGCAAAGAAGGCAAAACGGCCGAGATGGCACAGCTGCTCGCAAAAGTCGGTGTTACACGCGACGCGTTGGTAGTTGTAGACAGCAAGACACCGGAACTCGTGATGGCGACCGCAAACCTGCAAAACGTCATGCTGGTGAGCGCGCAGTACCTCAATGTCTTTGACATCATGAACGCTGACCACATTGTGCTGACCACCGATGCCTTGAAGGTTGTTGAGACATGGCTGAAGCCAGCCAAGAAAGCGGAGGAAAAATAATAATGTTTGTAAAACCCCGCTTAAGCGAAAAGTCATTTGCTCTGAGCCAAAGCAACAACACCTACGTCGTCGATGTCCCAGCTGAGCTGAATAGCGCAGAGATTGCTGCCCAAGTCAGCAAACAGTTTGACGTCACCGTCAAAAACGTCCGAGTGGTCAATCGCAAGGGCAAAGTTAAACGAGTCATGAACACTACGGGCAAACGCAGTAGTAATCGCCAAGGTACACAGCGTGATGTGAAAAAAGCCTACATAACGCTCGCTACTGGTAGCCACTTACCCTTCTTTGTGGCCGAAGAAAAAGAAATAGCCGAAGCCAAAAAAGTCGATAGTAAAGCATCCAAGACGAAGGCGACAGAGAGCAAAAAGGCATCCGAGGAGAAAACCTCTGTCGTCAAGAAGCTCACGGGCCGCGGCAAGAAGGAGAGCAAATCATGAGTATTAAACAGTACAATCCGACAACTCCAGGACGCAGAGGGATGTCAAGCCAAGATTTTTCTGGCCTCACAACCAAAAAACCAGTTCGCTCGCTGGTCAAGAGTGTCAAACGTGGGAGCGGTCGCAACAACCAAGGCCGTATAACCACTCGACATCAGGGCGGCGGTGCGCGCAAGCATCTCCGCATCATGAACTTCAATTTTCAAGGTGAAGCGACCGTTGAGCACATAGAGTACGATCCGGGACGCAGTGCTCGTATTGCCCGCCTCAAGGACGACACGGGTGCGTACCATTACGTGCTCGCTACCTCTGGCATGAAGCAAGGGCAAAAAGTAAGCGGCCACGAAGAGGCTGCTATCGAATCGGGTAATCGGCTCCCGCTCGCAAACATCCCAGTCGGTACGACTATCCATGCACTCGAGCTTAAGCCCGGAAGGGGTGCTCAGGCTGTGCGGAGTGCTGGCAACAGCGCGATGCTCATGGCCAAAGAAGGCGAGTATGCGCAGGTGCGTATGCCGAGCGGCGAAGTACGTAAGTTTTTGCTGACCTGCACGGCTAGCATTGGTACCGTCGGCAATGAGCAGCATCAAAACGTCAAGATCGGTAAGGCTGGCCGCTCGCGTCATCTGGGCAAACGCCCCTCTGTACGTGGTGTGGTGATGAACGCAGTAGATCACCCGCACGGTGGTGGTGACGGTGGCCGTCACCGCATGGCTAAAGCGCCTCGAACGCCGTGGGGTCAGAAGACGCTTGGTTATAAAACCCGCCGCCGTAAGAGTACCAGCAACATGATCATAAGAAGCCGTCACGCGGCCAAGAGGAAATAATAAATGAGTCGAAGTTTGAAGAAAGGGCCGTTTATCGATCCGAAGCTGGCGAAAAAAGTCGCTGCGCTTGGCCCAGAGGATCGCACGATTATCAAGACGTGGGCCCGCGCGAGTACTATCGCACCAGATTTTGTGGGCAAAACATTTGCTGTACACAACGGCAAGGTACATGTACCAGTCTTCGTCACCGAAAACATGGTCGGCCACAAACTAGGCGAGTTCAGCCCCACCCGTAAGTTCCGCTCTCACGGCGGCAAGTTAGCGAAGGGGAAATAAGATGAAACGCTTCGCATCTCATCAGTTTTTAGTACGTAGTTTTCAGTTTATAGTTTCAAAACTACAAACTACAAACTACAAACTACAAACTACTGTGACTACTGAAGGGAGAATCGCATAATGGCTGTGAAAGCAGAATCAAAAGGCGTACGCCTCAGCCCGCGCAAAGTCGCAGCAGTCGCTGCGCTTGTACGAGGTCGTACCGTGGCTGACGCTCTTGTTATCCTCGAGCACACGCCGCGCCGCGCTGCATTGCCGGTCCTCAAGACTATCAAAAGTGCTCAGGCAAATGCTAGCCATAACCACAACTATAAAGCAGACACCCTGGTCATCACCGAAATTACCGTCAACCACGGCGCTCGTATGAAGCGTTTTCGCCCGGCTGCTATGGGCCGTGCTCTCCCCTACATGAAGCGCAGCAGTCATATCCGCGTACTGGTAGACGGCGAGCAACGCTCTGCCAAAAAACCGGCAGCCGCCAAGGCAGCAACTAGGAAGGAGACAAAGTAATGCAACGATTATCCATTACCCTGTCACCTGTCACCTTGGATTGTCCTGTAACGATGACCAGTTGTGACACGTCACACGCTACACCAATGGTAGGCGTGACACGTGACATGCTAATTAGTGACGGAGGAGCAATCTAATGGGACAAAAGGTAAATCCTATTTCTATGCGCCTGCAGGCCAACAAGGATTGGCGGAGCAAGTGGTTTGTGGGCAAGCGTGAGTATGCAAACTATCTTGCTATGGACCTCAAAGTCCGTAAGCTTATCCAAGACAAGTTTGGAACCCGCGGCGCTATCAATAAAGTTGATATCGAACGTTCGCCCAACCTGGTGACGGTCACCATTGCCACTGCCAAAGCCGGTGTCGTTATCGGCCGCGGTGGTCAGGGCGCGCAGGAGCTCAAGGCAGCTATTGAGAAAGTCTACGGCGTACCGGCTCGCGTCAATATCGAGGAAGTGAAAAAACCCGATCTCTATGCCAAGCTTGTTGCCGAAAACATCGCCCATCAGCTAGAACGCCGTATGAGCTTCCGCCGGGCTATCAAAAGCGCGTCTGCGGCAACCATGCGCGCTGGGGCTAAGGGTATTCGTATCGAGGTGGCCGGCCGCCTGAACGGAGCCGAAATGAGCCGCCGCGAAAAAGAAGCTGTTGGTTCAGTCCCACTGCACACCATTCGTGCTGATATTGACTTTGCGAGCGCTCGTGCCAACTGGCCTGGCGCCGGCATCATCGGTATCAAAGTCTGGATCTACAAGGGGGACAAATAATGAAACACTCCACATCCCATAAGTTTTTAGTAAGTAGTCTTCAGTTTATAGGTTTGTCACTACAAACTACAAACTGCAAACTACAAACTACTGCGGCGATCGAGGGGAGGAACGCATAATGTTATTGCCCAAGAGAACCAAATTCCGCAAGGTCCGCAAAGGCCGCGTTCGTGGCGTTGCAACCGCCGGAAACTACATCGCTTACGGTGAATATGCACTACAGGCACAGGGACACGAGCGGATTACCAGCCGCCAGATCGAGGCCAGCCGTCAAGCGATGACCCGCTACATCAAGCGCGGCGGCAAAATCTGGATTCGCGTGTTTCCACACACTCCCGTTACACGCAAGCCTTTGGACGTCAAAATGGGTAGCGGCAAAGGATCACCAGAGTTTTTTGTTGCCAAAGTGCGACCCGGTACCGTGCTGTTTGAAATGCAGGGTGTCAGCGAAGAGGTGGCGCGTGAAGCGATGCGACTGGCCGGCCATAAACTGCCCGTCAAAACCAAGTTTATTGTGAAGGAAGGAGCTTAAACCCATGAAAATTGCAGATATCCGCAAACTTTCAACCAAGGAGCTCGCTGCCGAAACAGTTAAACTCCGCGAAGAAATAGCAGAACTCCGTCGGCACATTTATATGGGTGATAACCAAAATGTCCGTGCCGTCCGGGGTAAGCGAAAAGATCTGGCCCGAATGTTAACTGTACTCAGCGAACAACTCGTTAAGGAGGCCAAATGAAACGCTTCGCAGCTCATCAGTTTTTAGTACATAGTTTTCAGTTTATAGTTTCAAAACTACAAACTACAAACTACAAACTACAAACTGTGACGACCAAAGGGAGGAACGCATAATGGCTAAAACCATTACTGGTGTTGTTAGCTCTGACAAAGCCGACAAGACGATCGTGGTGACCGTACGTGAGCGCAAAACTCACCCACTATACCGCAAGCAATACACCGTGACTACAAAATTTATTGCTCATGATGAGAAAAACGACGCTCATGTTGGCGACAAGGTTGTTATCGTCGAGACACGTCCTATCAGCAAACGCAAGAGTTTTGCACTCCAGTCGATTGCAGAAAAGGCCGAAGTCAAGCACGTCGAAACAGCCACTGAGGTCCCCGGTGTGACCGACAAGCCCAAGAAAGACGAGGAGAAATAAGATGGTCCAGCAAGAAAGCCGCCTCGTCGTCTGCGACAATAGTGGCGCCAAAGAAATCCTCGTCATACGAGTTTTGGGCGGCACACGGCGGCGCTATGCCAAGGTCGGCGATATCATCACAGCAACCGTCAAGCAGGCAAGCCCGACAGGCAATGTCAAGAAGAAAAGCGTCGTCAAAGCGGTAGTCGTCCGGACTCAGAAAGAGCTGAAACGCAAAGACGGCAGCACCATCAAATTTGACGATAACGCTGCGGTCATCATCGGTGATGACAAAAATCCCAAAGGGACACGCATATTTGGTCCAGTGCCGCGAGAACTGCGTGACATGGGATATGCCAAGATTATAAGTTTGGCACCGGAGGTACTCTAGATGAGAGACAAGAGACAAGAGACAAGAGACAAGAGAATCAAAATTCGTTTGAAGAAAGGTGACCTCGTGCAGGTCCTGAGTGGCAAATACAAGGGGCGTCAGGGCCAAGTGCTTGCGACGCACGCTCGTGAAAACAAAGTGACCGTCGAAGGTGTCAATATCGTCAAAAAGCATCAGAAGCCCAATCAAGCACATCCACAGGGCGGCATCCTAGAAATCACCAAGCCGATCTGGGTAAGTAAGGTCGCAGTGGTTGACCCAACTACCAAAAAGCCAACACGTATAGGCTACAAGCTGGCCAAAGACGGCGCCAAAACCCGGGTGTATAAGGCTTCCGGCAAGGAGATTAAGATCGAGGCTTTAGCCACCAAAAAGGCTGAAACCAAGAAGAAAGAGAGTAAGGTACTATAATGGCTGAAGCTACTGCCCAGAAACCGGTCGCCAAAAAGACCGCACCTGCGTACGTTGCTCGTCTAAAGACCGAGTATCAGCAGCGTATAGCAGCCGAGTTGCAAAAAGAACTTGGCCTGACTAACGCGCACCAAGTACCGAAACTCGAAAAAATCGTTGTCAATGTCGGACTTGGCAAGGCTAAAGAAGACAAAAAAACGATCGATGCAGCCAAAAACACGCTGCGCAAGGTCACCGGTCAAGAGCCCGTCGAGACAGTTGCCAAAAATTCGATCGCTGGTTTTAAGCTGCGCGAAGGTAACATGATCGGCCTGAAACTGACACTCCGCGGTGAGCGGATGTATGAGTTTATGGACCGTCTCATCAACATCGTACTGCCGCGCCTGCGCGACTTTCACGGCGTCAGCAACAAGGCGTTTGACAAACAGGGCAATTACAGCCTTGGCCTCACTGACCAGAGTGTTTTCCCAGAGCTGACCTTTGAGGAGACGACCACCCCTCACGGTTTACAGGCAGTATTTGTCGTCAAGTGTCAGGATAAAGAGCACAGCAAGGCATTGCTCCAGAAATTTGGCATGCCATTTGAGAAGGAGAATAGATAATGGCTAGAAAGTCAAATCTTGCTAGAGACAAGAAAAGAATCAAGATGATAGAGCAGTATGCCGCCAAGCGCAAAGAGCTGAAAGAACTCGGTGATTTTGACGGTTTGGCAAAACTACCACGCAACAGCAGTCCGACTCGTCGTAAAAATCGGTGTGTCGAGACTGGCCGACCACACGCCTACATGCGTCAGTTCGGCCTCAGTCGCATCGCCTTCCGTGAACATGCAAGCAAGGGAGAGATCCCTGGTGTAACGAAAGCGAGCTGGTAATGCAAAAGTTTTTAGTACATAGTTTTCAGTTTATAGTTTCACAACTACAAACTACAAACTACAAACTACAAACTGTTAGCTCCGAAGGAGATAACCTATGAGTGTAACTACTACAGATCCTATATCAGATATGTTGACGCGCATTCGCAATGCGATTGCCGTGGGCAAAAACGAAGTGAGTTTGCCGCACAGCAAGATCAAAGAAAACGTCGCTATATCACTACGCAATAATGGTTTTTTGCAAGACGTCAGTACCGAAGACCTCAGTGTTGGCAAACGCCTGCACATCGTCATCAATCTTGACGGCGAAAACGCCCGGATTACCGAAATCAAGCGCCTCAGCAAACCCGGTCGCCGCAGCTACACCAATGCCCGCGAAATGCCCCAAGTCAAACGCGGCCGCGGCGTACTGATTATTTCGACTTCAAAAGGTCTCATGACCGGTGAAGAAGCTAAGGCCCAAGGAGTTGGCGGCGAGCTAATCTGCCAAGTGTATTAATAGTAAGAATGAAGTATGCAGAATGACGAATGAAGTATAAAAATACATTGTTCACCATTCATCATTCGTCGTTCACGAAAGGAAAGATATGAGTCGAGTAGGAAAACTACCCATCCAAATCCCAAGCGGTGTGACAATCACTGTCGACTCAGACGCCGTGAAGGTGTCTGGGGCGAAGGGCAATCTGGAGACCCCTCAGCTAGAGGGGATAACAGTCAAAATCGAGGACGGAGTACTTACAGTCACTCGTGCAAATGACATGCCCAAAATCCGGGCCGCTCACGGTCTGATGCGTGCGCTGATCAATAACATGGTGCAGGGTGTCAGCCAAGGTTTCAGCAAACAGCTGGAGCTAAACGGTGTCGGTATGCGCGTTGCACTGCAGGGCGCAGACCTAAAGCTCAACCTCGGTTTTAGCCACGACGTAATCTACAAAGTCCCGCAGGGTATTCAGGTAGCCGTTGAGCAAAATAAAATGACCGTCAGCGGCATAGACAAACAGCAAGTCGGCCAAGTAGCTGCCGAGATTCGCGCCCTCAAAAAGCCAGAACCGTACAAAGGCAAAGGTATCAAATATGTCGATGAGCGTATTTTGCGTAAGTCGGGCAAATCAGGAAAGGACAAATAGTCATGAGCGTACAGCAAAAACTTATTCAACGCGCTCAGCGTAAAAACCGTATCCGGGCTACCGTAAAAGGTAGTAGTGATCGTCCTCGTCTGAGCGTGCATGTCAGCAATACGAATATCAGTGCGCAGATCATCGATGATAGCACACGCCACACAGTTGCAGCCGTGACGACCGTCGGCAATACAGCGGCCAAAGGTACGCTGACCGAGAAGGCTGCTTGGGTCGGAGCGGAAATAGCAGCCGCGGCCAAAAAGGCAAAAGTATCACAAGTAGTATTTGACCGAAGCGGCAAGCAGTATCATGGCCGCGTAAAAGCCCTCGCCGATGCGGCCCGGGAGAAAGGATTGGAGTTCTAATATGGCCGAAGAAGTAGCAGTGCAGCAAGCAGCCGCCGAAGCGGCCGCTCAGAACCAAGGTCACCGTGGACCGAGAGGGGGTGGTAACCGACGTGATGGTGGACGACCGCCACGTGATCGCCGAGAATCTCCCGAAGAAAAACAATTTGATGAGCGCGTTGTCCACATTGACCGCGTTGCTCGCGTCGTCAAGGGCGGTCGCCGTTTTCGTTTCCGCGCTCTCGTTGTGGTCGGAGACCGCAAGGGCAAAGTCGGCATCGGTAGCGCGAAGGGCGCAGATGTTACGGCTGCCGTCAGCAAGGCCACAGAAGTTGCCAAAAAGCACTTCGTGCCTATTGTGCTCTACAAAGGAACCATCCCGCATGAGGTTGAGGCGAAAGTGGCCGGCGCACGGATACTCGTCATGCCTGCCGCGCCTGGTACTGGTCTTATCGCTGGTGGTGTTGTCCGTACTGTGCTAGAAGTGGCCGGGGTAAGCAATGCGCTCAGTAAATCACTGGGTAGCAGCAACAAAACCAATATTGCCTATGCAACCATCTCCGCTCTCCAAATGCTGGAGCCAGCAAAAAACTGGATAACCACAAAGCACAAGGCCCAAAGCAAGCCCGCCGGTCAAGCAAAGAGCGGCAAAACTACCTCGGCTGCTACTGATCAGGCTGAGAAATCCTCTAAAGAAGCAGTCAAATCGACCCCTGTCAAAAAGACGTCCGAGGTGAAAAAGCCGGTGACTGCCAAAAAACCCGCTCCCAAAAAGGAGGCTAAATAATGAAATATCATGAGTTGACATCTGCGCCAAAGAAATCAGCGAAACGCGTTGGCCGCGGTATTGCAGCCGGCCAAGGCAAAACGGCTGGTCGTGGAACAAAAGGCCAAGGTGCCCGCACTGGTTCAAGCAAGCGGCCGGGCTTTGAAGGTGGCCAAAACCCGCTCATGCAGCGGCTGCCCAAGCTCCGTGGTTTCCGGAGTCTGAAACCTAAGGCCCAGAACATCTATACCGATCAGCTCGGCGACTTTGGTGCAAAGGTTGACAATAAAGTTCTCGCCGAAAAAGGTATAACGACCTCAGAGTTTGTCGCAGTAAAGGTGCTCTACCGCGGCGAAGTAACTAAAAAAGTTTCGGTGGAGCTCCAAGGTATCAGTGCCAAAGCTCTTGAGGCTGTGCAATCGGCCGGTGGTGACTTCAAACAAGTCTCACGCGTTATGCGTCCGAGCACGAAAAAGACCGACAAGAAATAGCCGCAATGGCTTACTCATGCCAGAGTGTTCATTCTGGCATGAGAACCGAGAAGCCCATCTGAAGCCTGCGCCGCAGATATGATGGTACGCTACTGATCGAGTCGCCGCACCACTTCCGCAGGGCTTAAATATTTACTCGAACGCGTCAAAGACTGTATACTGAGGCAAACAGTCGTTAAGGAACGTATAAGAAAAGGGTTGTATGAACTGGAAAGCTATTGGGGCGTCATTTAAACAAGGTGATATGCGCAAACGCATTTTTGGGGTTCTCATGATCCTACTGATCTATAGAGTGCTCGCACATATTCCCGTGCCACTTGCAGACCCCAAAACGCTCCAACAGGTTTTGACAAATCTGTTCTCTGCACAAGACACTCCTCAGTTTTTGAGTTTTATAAATGTACTGAGCGGGGGTGCACTGGCTAATTTCTCCATAATGCTCGCCGGTCTCGGCCCGTATATCAACGCTTCGATCATCATGCAGATGCTGACCAAGGCCATACCAAAGCTTGAAAACATGCGCAAAGACGGTGAATCTGGCCAGAAAAAAATCAATCAGTATACTCGACTCCTGACATTCCCGCTCGCAATCATACAGGCTATCGGTTCGATCTATCTTGTCAGGCAGTATGCTTCCCAGATCGGAGGTATAGGAGACATTACAGCCCACACTTCGTTGTGGCAATGGGTTCTTATGGTGGCGGCACTGGCTGGAGGATCGATGCTCCTCATGTGGATGGGTGAACTTGTCACCGAAAAGTCAGTCGGCAATGGCATCTCTTTGCTCATTACGGTTGGAATTGTCAGTGGTTTGCCAACTACTATAGCGCAGTTAACATCGGCGATCTATGACAAAAAGGACAAATGGAACGTCTTTGGGCAGGACCTGCCGATAAATGAACGCGCTTTCTGGTACACGCTCATTATCTTGGGGGCAGTGCTGCTCGTGACCTGGATAGTTGTGATGCTCAACGAGGCGTCCCGTAGACTAACCGTCAATTACGCCAAACGCGTCCAAGGCAATAGAGCCTATGGCGGCGTCACGACTACACTGCCCGTCAAACTCATTACGGCTGGCGTTGTACCGATTATTTTTGCCATAGCATTTTTGAGCGTACCGAGTTTCGTCGGGCAACTGCTCAGCACCAATTCACGCCCTTGGCTTGCAGGCCTGGGCCACAATTTGGTGACGTGGTTCCAGACGCCCACTGCGCAAACGTTTGTCGCAAGCAACTGGCATTCATATGTTTATCCGGTAGCGTATTTCTTGCTCGTCTTCCTGTTTACATTCTTCTACACGAGCATCACATTCAACAGTAAGGAGATTGCCGAAAACCTGCAAAAACAGGGTGGATTTATCGAAGGTGTTCGCTCGGGCTTACAGACAGAGCGGTACCTCGGAAAAACCGTGAACAAGCTTACCCTTTTTGGGGCTATATGTCTCGGCTTGCTGGCTATCATGCCGATTGCCGCAGAAATAATACTCGGCACAAACAGTATCAGCCTTGGAGGAACCAGCATATTGATCTTGGTAGCGGTGTCGCTCGAGACACTCCGTGCAGTCGAATCTCGCGCCCTTATGATTACCTATGATCAATATAGTCGGGATGACTTTTTCTATGACTCAGGAGAGCCAAATGAAGAGGACAAGGCCGGCCGCGCCCGCGTACTCAAACATCTGCCTCGTCGATTACACCGCACACCCAAAGAGAACCTAAAATAAAACACTTTACAGCACGTCGTAAAAAATGCTATACTTTCACTGACGTTATAATCTATGGCGAGTCATAAGGAAGTAATCGAATTGAGCGGCGTGATCGTCGAGACCCTACCGGGTACTCAGTTTCGAGTCGAGCTTGAAAACGGCCATCAGATCATAGCGCACGTCGCTGGGAAAATGCGGAAACATTTTATCCGAATTGTCCCTGGAGACCAGGTTACGGTCGAGTTAACGCCGTATGACCTGACAAAAGGTAGGATCACCTACCGCAAAAGCTGACCATTTACAAACAGCACATTTTGCGTGCAAGCCTACGCTCCGATACTCATGTACAGCTTTGTACACTGCGCTTCGGTGCTCGCCTCGCATCGCTAACTGCACTATTTGTAAAAATTCAGCAAGTTAGACATTCCTTCGGACTGGTTCATCCGGACGGATCTCACTAGTGGTATCACTAGGAAGATCGATGTACGGGCCAATCTGAGGAGAATGTCTAGTAAACTATCAATTTAATGCAGTGAGTCACCGTCCGGAAAGGAGATGATCCGTACATGAAAGTACGTGCAAGTGTCAAAAAGATTAGCCCTGACGACAAGATAGTTCGCCGCAAGGGCCGTCTGTACGTTATCAATAAAAGTAAACCTAAGCACAAGCAGAGGCAGGGGTAACCTATGGCTAGAATATCAGGGGTTACCATCCCCACAGAAAAACAAGTCTGGGTCGCATTGACCTACGTGCATGGTATTGGCCCCAAAACTGCCGACGATATCCTTGCTGCAGCGAAGGTTGACCGCACGGTTCGAGTCAAAGACCTTACCGATGCAGAAATCGGCCGAATCCAAGAGTACATCAACGAGCATTTGACCGTCGAAGGCGAATTGCAGCGCATCGTGAGCGGCAACATCAAACGCCTGAAAGACATCGGCAGCTACCGTGGGCTGCGTCACAAAGGCAATCTACCTTCTCGCGGACAACGGACCAAAACCAACGCGCGTACTCGTCGCGGCAAAAAAGTAACTGTCGGTGGTACGGCTAAGAAAGTAGCCTCAAAGACTTAAGGGAGTAGATATGGCAGAATCATCAAAAGCTTCTCCTGTAGCCAAGAAGAAAAAGACAAAGCGCAGCGTCCCAAATGGACAGCTGCACATTCAGGCTACATTCAACAACACGATCGTCACGCTTACCGATGCCCAAGGCGGAGCCTTGGCTGCATCCAGTGCTGGCGCCTGCGGTTTTCGCGGGTCTAAAAAAGGTACGGCCTACGCTGCACAAGTTGCTGCCGAAAAAGCAGGTAATGCTGCAAAGCAGACCTATGGCCTGAGCAAAGTTAGCGTATTCGTCAAAGGCGTTGGTCTCGGACGTGATGCAGCTATTCGCGCCATGCAAACGGCCGGTATTGCCATCGAAAGCATCACAGATATTACTGGTGTTCCCCACGGCGGAGTGCGGCCCAAGAAAGCTAGGAGAGTCTAATGGCACGTGATACTCACTCTATTGTAAAGATGTCGCGCCGAGAGGGCTACGCGCTCCATCCCAAAGCGCACAAAGCACTAGCTAAGCGCACCAATATGCCCGGACAGGCTGCCAATGCTCGTACTCGGAACAAGCCAAGTCAATACGCTCTGCAGCTGCGCGAAAAGCAAAAGGTCAAACGGTTGTACGGCCTGCTCGAAAAGCAGTTCAGCAATCTCATGGCCGAAGCCAGCCGGACTCCGGGTCAGTCTGGCGCAACACTGCTACAGTACCTCGAGCGTCGATTGGACAACACAGTGTACCGAGCGGGTTTTGCGCCAAGTCGGCGAGCAGCTCGTCAGTTAGTGACCCACGGCCATTTTATGCTGAACGGTAGACGCGTAGATGTTCCATCAATCCGTGTTCGTGAAGGCGATGTGATTGAGCTTCGCGAACACAGCAAATCGAGCGAATACTTCAAAAAGCTCGATGACGTGAGCCCTGCGCCGACTGCTACACCAAATTGGCAATCTGTGGACCGCAAAAAAATTATGGTGACTGTCACTGGCGTACCTGTTCGTGAAGACGCCGAGCCAGAAATCAACGAACAGTTAATTGTTGAGTACTACTCACGCTAAGGAAAGGACTATAGAACTAAGATGTCAAAATTGATTCACACTCCAGGACTCGTCGCTGTCGACGACCATAGCGCCACGAGCAGCACTTTTGTCATAGAGCCGCTCCAGAGCGGATATGGCATGACACTCGGCAATAGCTTGCGGCGCGTTTTACTCTCGAGCATCAGTGGCGCAGGTGTTACTAGCTTTAAGATTGAGGGCGTGACACACGAATTCACCACCGTCAAAGGTGTAAAAGAAGATGTTGTCGCCATCATGCTCAATCTCAAGCGCCTTCGTTTCCGTGTGTACGGTGACGATGCTCAAACAGTACGTATTACCAAAAAAGGCAAGGGCATTGTGACCGGCAAAGATATCCAAGGCAATGCAGATATTGAAGTTATGAACCCTGAACAACTAATCGCAACAGTTGACGATGACAAATCGAGCCTGACTGTCGATCTCGTGGTTGAAACTGGCCGGGGCTACCGGACTGTCGAAGAAAGTACAGCAAAAAAGCACAGCGATTTTGTGGCCCTAGACACCGTCTTTAGCCCGGTACTGCGGGTTCGGTACAAAGTAGACAGAACGCGTGTTGGTCAAATGACTGACCTTGATAAACTGAGCTTGACGGTGGACACCGACGGTACTATTACTCCGCACGACGCCTTTGAAGAGGCTGCTGCGATTTTAGTCAACCAGTACTCTGCGCTTGCGGGCAAGACACGTCTCGCAGCTCAAGAGGCTGCAGCACCAGCAGGAGAAGTTGGTGAAGGCGGAGATGACGGGGCCATGCTCAGCACCAGCATTGAAGACCTCAATCTCACCGCACGCACTACGAACGCTCTCGTCAACAACGACATCCATACCATCCAAGATCTGTTTGCCCTGAGCGACACCGAGCTGCGGGATCTCAAGGGGTTTGGTAGCAAGGCGCTCGACGAAGTCAAAGATAAACTGGCGGAATTGGAGCTCTAACATGCATCGTCACGGATATCAAGGAACCAAATTTGGTCGCGAGCGCGACCAGCGCGAGGCACTCATGAAGAGCCTAGCCGAAGCGCTCATCTTGCACGGCTCTATCAAGACGACGCTACCCAAGGCGAAAGCAATAGTGCCCTATGTCGAAAAACTAGTCACCAAAGCCAAAAAGGGTGATCTGCATAGCCGGAGAAAGGTAATCGCCTCTTTGCAGACTGTTTCGTCGGCTCATAAACTTTTTGATGAGGTCGCACCGAAGCTAGAGGGTCGTACAAGTGGACATTTCCGCATCGAGCGGCTCGACAGTCGTCGTGGTGACAATGCCGATATGGCGCGTGTCAGTTTCGTCGATGACCTCAGTGAAGCGCCAATTGCAAAGGCCGTCACGACAAAAGCGGCTAACAAAAAGCAACACCATGATCTCGATGAGGCAAAATCTACCTCTGTAAAAAGTGCTACCCTAGGCGCAAACCGCGCCGAAAAGGCAGCCGATAAACACTTGAGCCATAAGCCGGCAGTTCAGGTGAGAAAAAGCGGAGAACGCTAACATGAAAACATACTCAGCAAAACCGGCCGACGTGACTCGCAAGTGGTACGTGGTAGATGCATCAGAGACAACTCTGGGGCGCGTGGCATCGCAGGTCGCGGCGCTGCTCACGGGCAAGGGCAAACCTATGTTTACCCAGCATATAGACTGCGGCGACTTTGTTGTCGTCGTCAACGCTGACAAACTCCAAGTCACGGGCGGCAAAGAAGAGAAAAAAATGTACTATAACCACAGCGGCTTCCCGGGTGGACTCCGCGAGCGCCAGCTCAAAGACCTCATGAGCAATGACTCAACAGAGGTCATCATAAAAGCCGTTCGCGGCATGCTTCCTGTCAACAAACTCCGCGATGACCGCCTCAAGCGGCTCAAAGTCTATGTCGGCGAAGCGCACAATCATGCTGCCCAAAAGCCCGAAAAACTCACCCTGAAAGGAGCGAAATAATGTTTGCGAGTAGGGAAAAGAGCAGCCAGAGTGAAAAATCGCATTTTTTCGCCCTGCGCGATGAGAAAAACCGTAAGGTTTGTCTCATTAATCTGAAAGGAGCGAAATAATGGCCGAATCAGAAACCCACTACTATTACGCTCTCGGACGCCGCAAAAGCGCCACTGCTCGTGTGCGTCTCATGAATGGCAAAGGCAAAATAACTGTCAATGACAAACCAGTCGAAGAGTACTTTGCGGGCAGCAAAATGCTGCTCGGCGAAGTCCAGAAGCCTTTCACGGTACTCGAGCTTCCGCTCAAAGATTACGACGTTACGGTTGTAGTCACCGGTGGTGGTCATGCCGGTCAGGTCGATGCTATCCGACTCGGTATAGCGAAAGCACTTGTCGAGCTCAAAGAAGACTACAAGGCGACGCTTCGACGCGCCGATCTCCTTGGCCGCGACAGCCGCGAGCGCGAGCGCAAGAAATTTGGCCTGCGCGGTGCCCGCAAACAACGCCAATTCACCAAGCGTTAACGTCTATGAGGCGCCCATTGTATGGGTTTTTAGCAAGCACGGGCAAAATGAACTACATGGTGCCTAGTTACTCCCCTAGCGGAAAATTCTCACTGGCTCGGGGAGTTTTTGCTATACTGTCACCATGCGGAATCAGCAACGAATATGGGCAGACGAACACGCCAAGGGTACGACGCTCGACCGGATGGCAAATGAGCATCCAGCGAGCGGAGTGGTACTTTTCACCGAGTGGCTCAAAGAGCGCGGCGTCACTCTAGCAGGCAGGGCAGTTGATGTCGGTGCAGGCAAAGGGCGCAACAGCATATTTTTGGCGGAGCTTGGCTACGAAGTGGAGGCATTAGAATATATTTCGCTAGCGCGGGAGTGCATAGAGAAACGCGCGAAATCGGCAGGAGTGAGTGAAATGGTCTACGTTCAGGACGCGAACATTGATGAACCGTGGTCATACGAAGACGATACATTTGATCTCGCCATCGATTCTTTCTCCTCCATTGACATCGAAACGAAGTCAGGACGTGAAATATATCGGAACGAGATGTTGCGCACGCTCAAGCCAGGAGGTTATGCGCTGGTAACCGTGTGCTCGGCCGAGGATGAATGGGAAGCAGCACTCATTGCGAAACACCCCGGCCCAGAGCCAAACAGTACCATATGGCCGCAAAACGGAAAATTTCAAAAAGATTATACCGCGGTTGAGCTGCGTGAGTTTTATAAAGCTTTTGCAATATGTCAACTGCGTACGATCCGCAAGCAGACCCACAAACTCGGCCGCGGCGGCATAGCCACAAACTATTGGCTAGTGCTCAGAAAGTCAAAAAACAGCAAACAGCCCAACGACCCGAGCGATACGTAGCATCTACACTGTGCGGCCGTACAGTATAAATGCTAGTTTTATCTGTTCAGCCTTAGATCGGGATGGGAAAGAAGTGCTTGCTTTTTCGCAATAGACCATGTATGGTACTTAGCATGAAAACCGTTCCGGCCAGCTTCTATTGGTATACCGACACCTCTCGGGCGGTCTATTCTATGTGGTAAAGATTACGAAACATTTCATCCAGAGGCCGCCGACGCGGCCCTTTTTATTTCACTATCATTTTTACCAGGAGAACAATCATGAAAAACCATAAGGTGCTGAGACTACACGCATATCTAGATCAGGTCAGCGTGATCTACTTTTGCCCGGACGACTGCAAGCGAGCGCTCGTAACTTACTTTAATAGTTTGGCAGCGACGCATCATAGCGAAGACTTGCCTCCAGAGATAACCGTCACACTGCATCAGCAAGGCAAGCGCTTTGTGCCAACGCACTGCGATTCACATGGAGGAGTGCCCTACAAGCCGAACGGCCAGTACCCTAATCCGCCACTACTTAGAGAACAGGGGAGGATACTGGGTGTCGCAGTTGCTAGGGGATTGGACGTGAGTAGCGCGACCGAAATGAGCGAGCTTTTTGCAGACACGGGCATAACGCCCGAGATATTTGAGCGACAAATCGTACGACGCGACTATGGTCAAATGGCGGTGGTGCTATGAACTCGACGGAAAACCAAGTTGCATATCGACTGCGCGTACGCCTACGTCCCTCGGCCAGGAAAAGGGCTACGAAAAAGAGGATAATCATCATGGGCGGGATGGGGCCGCAGGCAAGTTTGGACTTGCATCGGCGCATCCTAGAACGTGCTAGCGCGCTCGGTGCGCGGAGCGGTGGGGACTATCCAGAGATGGTTCACGTGTCACTACCTGTAGACGACGAATATTTCCTAAGCGATCGAGCAAAAGCCGAGCAGGCGCAGCGGGCAGTAGTTGAAGCGCTGGAGTGCATACAGCCGAGCCAAAATGACAAAGTGGTGTTGGCCTGCAACACTATCCATTTGATTGCGCCCGATATAGAGCAGCGCCTGAATATCAAATGCCTGTCGCTCATCGAGCACACGGTGGACGCAGCAGAGGCGCGAGGTCTGAAGAGCATTGGCCTGCTTGGGTCGCCCACGACTATACAAACAAAAATATACGAAACCCCACTCGGGGTAAAGGGTATAGAGGTGATTGTGCCATCCCAAGCGCAAATTGCGATGATCGAAGCGGCTATCCGTGGTGTTATCGCTGGCCAGCCGACGGCGCCACTACGCCGTAAACTCAGGCCCATCATCCGTACGCTCGAGCACCAAGGAGCGCAGGCGATTGTGCTCGGCTGCACGGAGTTGTCGGTTCTATTCGGCGATGAAACAGACGGGTATCTAGACCCGCTAGACATCATCACAGGCAAATTAATGGAGGAAAACTAGTGAGTAATATTGAAACCGTACCGAGGGGAAAAGCTCCAACCGAAAGAGGTGAACCTCGTCAATATGAGACCCATCGAGTAGCAGGGCTGGCCTTGCTGGAAGGCTTTGGACTCTCACCAGAGGATGTGGCAGCCGGTGTCCCGCCGCTGAAAGCAGGCTTTTGATGATCGGCGTCGTCGGATCGGGAGGCGACCTAGGAAGTCAGCTGGTTGAACGGATTCGATTGGCTGGCCTGCCGACGGCGACATATGACCCATGGGTTGATACAAATACACATGACTCGCCAAACGCCGTTTTTGAGGCCTCCGAAATCACTCATTGGTGTGCGCCGCTTGAAGCGCTCGTCAAATTGGATACTAAGAAGTGCGGCCAGCTTGTACTGCACAGTAGCGTTATGGGCTTGTCGTACGACGCTATAGTCAGGAGCAAAACTCGTTTACCAAATGTTGGATTTAATATTGTTCATTGTCTCATGAATGAATACGGCACTGTCAACACTGCCCGTGGTTATATGTCTCCAGTGGTCCGCACCCATCTAGGCAGCGTTGGGTTACGAGAACGTGTCATGACGCTGGCGCAGCACGACCGTACTGCAGCTTTGACCCAAGGTGCGGCTATGTTGCTCTGCGAACTCCTGCTCGATGAGCTGAGAGGAATCAATACCAAAGATTTAACGCCTTCAGGCAAATGGCTCCTCACTCTGATAGAAGAACGCGCAATGCACTGGACCGACGCGACTAAGCACACCGTGCTACAGAATCCCGCCCTGCGAGAGGTTTTCAGTAGCGGCCGCATAGAGGAAGTGTTCAATCGTTATGTGCAAGTGGAATCGTGATTAGCCACCACGTGCCACCCCGAGAGGAAGCCGAGAGATTCATTGTATGAGGGAGATAAGTAATAGTATACTAATGGCCATGAATAAACCAGTGATACTAACCGGCCTCAGGGCTAATAATGACTTGCATATTGGTAACTATTTTGGGGCACTGCTGCCCATGATAGATATGGCGCGGAGCCACGCTGGAGAATATCAGATCAATCTGTTTGTGCCTGATCTACACAGTTTCACGACGCCGATAGACCACACTCAACTGCAGGCGCAGATCAAGCACAACCTGAAGCTCTACGCGGCCGCGGGTTTGCCAATCGACAACCCCGATGTGCACATTTACCGCCAAAGCTACGTCCCGGCCCATTCCGAACTGGCATGGATTCTCGACTGTTTCACCGGTATGGGTTACATGGAGCGCATGACGCAGTTTAAAGATAAGTCGGCTAGTTTGGGGAGTGATTCTATAACGGTCGGACTTTTTAACTATCCGGTGCTCATGGCGGCGGATATCCTGCTCTACGGTGCACGGTACGTGCCAGTGGGAGACGATCAGACACAGCACCTCGAGTTTACGCGTGATATTGCCGAGCGCATGAATAGCAAGTTTGGTGAGATTTTTACCGTGCCGGAGCCAGTAGGCAGACAACATGAGTTTTTTGGCAAAGAGCAGGGGCTGCGCATAAAAGATCTGCAAGACCCCACCAAAAAAATGAGTAAATCGGACGAGACGGGCAAGGGTATTATCTTCCTCGGCGACGATCCAGATGAGGCGGCGCGTAAAGTCATGAGCGCAGCTACTGATTCGTTGGCTTCGATACGCTTAGACTATGAGAATCAGCAAGGTATCTCAAATCTACTACAGATTTTGGCGCTTTTGCAGAACCGACCGATCGAGGAAGTAGCCCGCAAACATGAAGGACGTGATCGTTACGGAGATTTCAAGGCAGAGGTCGCTGATGAAATTAGAGTATTTCTGACCGATTTTCAGCAGCGGCTTGCAGGTGTCGATGAAGTGAAACTGACAGAGGCGCTCCAAGCATCCGAGGCAAAAATGAATGAAATTGCCGGCAAGACTCTCCTCCGCGTCCAAAAAGCCGTCGGCCTCCGTTAGCGCTTGACAACCATCCAGAGCGAAGTCGGAGGATCTCTTTTTTCCGCATTACATCATTTACCGCCTAACACCTATGACTTACAGACAAAGGGCTTCAACGCTGTTTGGAGTTTGGAATGACAATGATGCTCACCGCTGTTAAAATATACCTATGGCAAATCTAGAGGTGAGTCGGGCACAGCGGCTGGATCAGAAGGTGGTGGAGCTGTTCCCGCAGCTGAGCCGCGCCTATGCGGCAAAACTCATCGAGACGAAACGCGTCTCTGTCAATGGCGCAGCCCAGGTGAAACCGGGGTATAAACTGCGCGCCGAGGATGTCGTGGTCGTAGATTATAATCCGACGACTGAAGCCGAAATACCAGAGATAGAGCTAAAAGTCATCTACGAAGATGCCGACTGTGTCGTTATACACAAACCAGTCGGACTACTCACGCACAGCAAGGGCGCATTTAACCCCGAACCCACGGTTGCTACGTGGCTTCGCACTCGACTGCAAGATATGAATGGGGGTAGGGCCGGGATAGTACATCGGCTCGATAGGGCGACAAGCGGTGTGATGATCTGTGCCAAAACACCTGAGGCACTCAGTTGGCTCCAGAAACAGTTTGCGCAGCGTAAGGTAAAAAAAACTTACACTGCAGTCGTTCGAGGCGTGATGAAACCCGAGGCGGCCGTCATCGACATGCCGATAGAGCGTAACCCTAAAGCCCCGGCGACGTTTCGAGTGGGGGCACAGGGGAAATCTGCGACGACTACATATCAGACACTGATGAGCAGCGAGCTGTACAGCTTGCTGGCTCTACAGCCCAAAACGGGACGGACGCACCAACTGCGCGTGCACTTAGCACATCAGGGCCACCCCATCGTCGGTGACACGATATATGGCGGAGAGATTGCCGAGCGGCTATTTCTGCATGCTACCGAGCTCGAAGTGACGATACCTCGGAACCATGAGCGTAAGGTTTTTCGAGTGGCCGTTCCGGCTGAGTTTGCCGAGAAGGCTCGTCTGTGAAAACAGATCTTCTCATTCACGACGACACGCAACGCGTCCTAGACCGCTACCTCAGCAATCCGGCCCACGCGCTGCTCCTAACAGGTAAGATGGGGTCAGGGAAGTCTATGCTAGCTCTCGAGCTGGCAACCTCAGTACTACGCTTGCCGTCTGCTCTGAGCGCCGTCACTTCTCCATATGTACGCAGACTTGCGCCGCTGGAGGGAAAAATATCGGTGGAAGACATACGGCTACTTGGTTCTTTTGTGAGCCGTATCGTGCCCGGCAGGACGGGTATTTCCCGGGCTATCATCATCGAAGACGCTGATACATTGACCCGGGAAGCGCAAAACGCCCTGCTCAAGCTACTGGAGGAGCCGCCCGAAAATACGGTACTCCTCCTCACTACCTCCATGCCGAAAAAACTCCTGAACACTATTCATTCGAGACTGCAAACGGTGCAGGTTCGTTTGCCTGAGAGAGCTCAAGTCAGAGATTTCCTTGTCCAAAAGGGGCATGCAAGCTCTCAGGTGGATGTAGCGCTACTTCTCTCGGGTGGCAGCATCGGCGGGAGTTTGCAATTGTTGGCAGGAGGGAGCATTGATACTACGATACTTGACCGGGTCAAAATGGTCCTCTCGGCTGATGTATTTACCCGTCTTGCGATCATTGATACTGAGCTCAAAGACAAGCAGATGGCAACTACATTTGTCGAGATGCTAATCCGAGTCGCCTCTGAAAGTTTGTACCGGGCCGCGCCGCCTGATCGCTGGCAGCGGGTGCTCCACGCGGCATACAGAGCGCAGCAAGGGCTTAGGGCACATGCAAATCAAAAGCTCGTTCTCACAGAGCTTATGGTAAGTCTTTAGGGTGTGGTATACTAAAACAACCAAGTTATGTACGAACTTCTTTTAGTCAGCGCTTTTGGAATGATCGGTCTATGGCAAACACGCCTTCGTCCTGACACTGAAAATGACATTACCCGTAAGGTGGGGGACAGGATAGGCAAGCTGTGGGATATTGCCCATCAAGGCATGCGTGAGAATCGTTTTCTCAGAGCCGAAAAGGCACTGCTCACCATACTCAAAATCGACGAAAAAAACGCTGCCGCCTACAACCGTTTGGGTATCTTGTACGCCAAGCAAAAGGAATACCGCGATGCGATCGATTGCTTTGAGATTGCGAGCAGCATAGAAGCTACCCCGTCGAGCCTCCATAATCTGGGGCTCATTTATTATGAAACGGAAAACTACGAGAAAGCCGGTATCGCTTTTGAGCAAGCGCTCAAGCTTGAGGAAAACTTGGCAACGCGCCATATTGCCTATGCAAAGGTAAATGAAAAACTGGGCAACGAAAAGCTCATGTTTGCTTCTTTGCAGCGAGCCGTGGATCTGGAGCCCAATGAAGAAACTTACTCGCTTCTCCAAAAGGCTTACCGAGAGAGAAACATGGATGCCGAGGCAGATATGATAGGCGAGAAACTGAAGACACTTATCGTACCGGATGGTCGGCCCAAGCGTATCCTCCGTCCCCGCCGGGTTGTGGTCTAGCGGTGCGCGGATATTGCTAGAGTACGCTGTTCCGGACCGGCGATCCGAAGAAACGATTTGCCAGATAACCCCTGTTTTGGTACACTTATCCCTGACGAAATGCCACCTTAGCTCAGTTGGCCAGAGCGGCTGTTTTGTAAACAGCGGGTCGTGGGTTCGAATCCCTCAGGTGGCTCCAGTACATTACATGCGAGTTACAAAATTTCAAACCAAGCAGCGAAGTCAACTGTTTGAAATTTTGAGATGACGACCGTAGCTGTAAGCCAAAGCTTTTCCGGCACTTGCCAAAAAACAAGGTAACAGCGTACGGGACGACGAGCAGGGTTAGTGAAGCGGTCAAACACGACAGACTGTAAATCTGTTGGCTTATGCCTTCGTAGGTTCGAATCCTACACCCTGCACCATTACTTTTTATTTTCCGCTGCAAGCGGGAATGAAAAGTAATTGAGCGGGCTGGAGGATGAGAACCGTACGGCGAAGCCGAGGTTCGTACAGGTATGAGTGTGCAGGAGCTTGCTCCGATAAGCGAATACCGTGCAAGCAAAGCGAATCCTACACCCTGCACCATTACTTTTTATTTTCCGCTGCAAGCGGGAATGAACAGTAATCTTCTTTTCCGAATATACACGCCGTCATAGCTCAGTGGTAGAGCACTTCCATGGTAAGGAAGGGGTCCCGAGTTCAAATCTCGGTGACGGCTCCATAAATGAGGGTTGCATAGTCTATGAATGGCAAGAAATTATATCGATCACGAACAGACAGAAAAATCTCTGGTGTTTGCGGCGGGTTAGCTGTGTACTTCGATCTCGACCCAGCGCTGGTGCGTGTTGGCATGTTTTTGCTCGCGCTGCCGGGCGGTCCAAGTATCCTGCTGTATTTTGTGCTTTGGGTGGTCATACCCGAAGAACCCGGCCCGACCAGCAGTTAAACAGCGTATTCTTTCGCACTCAAGGTGTTTACACGATGAGGTATCTCTGGTAGAATGTACCAGATATGGCAAAAAAAGGTGAAAAGCGTAAACTTGTCGGACTTGTGAGTGAAGAGTCTGGTGAGCGCATATACTACACGAGCAAGAACACTCAGAATACTCCTGAAAAACTTTCACTTCGTAAGTACAGTAAAAAACTGCGGAAGCACGTTCTCTTTACTGAGACCAAGAAAAACCTTGGTCGGAACGAAGTTAAGCCCAAGAAATAATAGAACTCCGTAGCCCCCGTGTGCACGGGGCTTTTGACGTTACGGGACGCTCGGCGATACATCGACGGCAGATTTGGCCGGATCGTTCCGTTCTATCCGTATAAGTCCAGCAGTGTATTGATCAGTTCAGCGTGGCTCCAGACAAGGGGCAGAACTGATAATGGCTCGCCGGTTGTGGGGTTGATCTGTTCGCTGAGTGCACCACTCGGCAGGGCGTGCTCGAGTGTCCAAGATACCAGCGCTCGTGCTTCCTCGGGACGGTTCGTCTGTAGGTAGTACTGAGCAATCCACAGTGTCGTTACGAACCAAGGGTTTCCCATGAACTGGGGGTTTGATTTAAAATATGCATCAAGCTCATAGCGGGGGCAACCGCCGATAGGGGACTGATTGAGAAGCATTTTTTCTATCCCTCCATATGTCGCTCTGATATGCGACGGACCAAAAACTTTTGTCGCGTACATCATACTGCCATAGGCGCTTGAGACGTCCAGTGTATTATCATACGCAAGCGTACCGTCGTCTTGCGCTAAAAAGCCCTTTCGCAAGTAACCCCGTTCGGGATCAACAAATATCTCGCAGTGCGCGGCAATATCATCGGCGGTTCGGCGCCATTTGTCAGCATCATCAGGGTACTCAAACAGTTCAGCAAACTCTGCGGCAGCTATAAGTGCCGCGTGGACAAGCGCGGTCGTATAGGTGTTCGTCAGGAATTTTTCCTCCCAGAGATCGTAGCTCGCATGAGGCAGATGCGTCGCATCGTCGCGAAACTCGGCCATGAAATTTGCCATGGGCTGGATCATGGTGCTGTATAGGTTTGAGATAAACTCTTTATCTTCTGTTTCTTCATAAAATTCACGCAGCATATAGACGATGATTGCCGTTTCGTCTTCTTGGATGGCGAGTTCTGATTTTTGGCCGTGCACTAGGGGGTGCCACGTACTGCCGATGGCTTTGTCGGGCTGGTATTTGTGCATCATGTAGCCTTCAGGGTTCATAATATCACGGCAAAACTCAAAAAATTTCTTGGGCTCATCACTATAGCCTAGACGAATCAGCGGCCACATGGCGTAGGCGCCATCTCTCGGCCAGACGTAGCTATAATAGTCGCGTCCGTAATTGTAGATCGAAGAGTCGCAGCTTGCGATGATCCCTCCACGCCTGTCTGTGTGGGCTTTGATGGTCATGAGAGATTTTTGGATGGCAACCATTTCATTTTCTGGCATATTTCCGAGCGATGAGCGGCCCGTATTGAGCCATTTTTGCCAGTAGTGGCGGGTTTTTTCGAGCCGGTTCAGTACACCATGGTCAAGAAGTTGTGTGTGGATCTTCTCGGCGCTATACTGCGAGTCGGCTGCCACCACCCAATACTCAAATATCGCTTCTGCTCCGGGTGCTATAGAGATTGCAGACGACAGCACAGAGTCCACCCCACCGTGCTCAACGGCGTTGCCGCTCAGTTCGCCGTCTTCTGCATCTCGCCAGCTGCCTTCTTTGCCCTCGATGCCATAATTGCCGACGCAGAATTGGTCAAAAGGCGTCCCCTCGCCGCTCCGAGCAAAAATGAGTAGGCTACACCGTCCTTTGTAGTCGAGAATGTACGGACCATCAGGGACGTACAGGGCTGTATCGCCGCGGCCACCCCTAGAAATTTCAAAAACTTGGTGCATGAACAAACGCACTACTCGAGAACTGCCCGCGTTGTTTTTTACATGTATCTGTCGGCACAACGCGTTGACCTCCGAATCTACGAAGTCTTGACAGCGGAGATCGATCTGGAGGGTACTGCTCTGCATCTGCACATTACTAACAAGTGCATCTTTCTCAAAGTCAACGCTTGTCCGCCAAGTGCCGTCATCGACCCAAGAAAACATACCATCGACACCGACCCCAAGCCGATGCTGAAGACTTCTTGAGGTGGTGAGGTTGTCGAGACCAACATAGGGGTAATAGAAATCATGCACCAAACCAGCCTCATTGAGACCAACTGTCAGCGCACCGTTACCGAGGATAACCGGTCTACCCACGCCACTCTCCTGCATGTGATCTGCGAAGTGGTTTTGGTACTATCGTAACCCACCAAGTAGTCATCAAACAGCCAGCCCTTTTTCGGTCAAACGATATTTGAGATCATGGTAGGCATTCATAAAATCGATATACGCCTCGTACGGGGAAACGTATGGGCTAAAGTATGCATGGACATCACCATCGGTGAAATATTTCGTGCACATATAATAGAAATGGTCGCTAGTCTGGAGCTTGCGCCAGTCTTCGATGAGCGAAAGATCGTCCGTGTCTTTTATGGATTTTGTGAGGCCGTACAAGCTTGCGATTGCTCCTTGCTGCATGGTATTGCCGAGCCAAGCCGTTAAGTCCCGTTCGGTGTCAGCCCATGTAACAGTTTGGGGACAATCCACAAAGTCTTGTGCGTCAAATGCCTCGGCTGCTTCAGAAACAGTCATAAATGTATGGGCCTCTTCGCTCAGCCAAGCTTTGGGCAAATGCTCGAGGAAATCAAAGATCCCACTTTCTTCCCACTGGTGCTCACCGAAAGTCTCATAGTCCATAAACAAATTGATAAGTGGTTGATCCCACGCGTCTTTGGTCCAATCCATAAATTTATCAACCGTCATAGGGTATGATTCCCAGTCCCGGTTGCTGAACCGGAAGGCGATGTCATCACTGAGTTTGTAGTTTTTAGTCAGCAGCTTAATGTGTTGGGTATGAGCAGGCCTGTAAACAAAGTTGGGACTGCGCCAACCCAGCACGGGGTCCCAGCCCTCACTCAGAATGGCTTTGTATCCTGCTTGGTCCGCCCAGTACGCGAGGTCGTTATTGTAGCTCAGTTCGGTATTTCTGAAAGCAGTGGTGGTAACGCCGAAGAGTCGCCGCACGATGTTGCGATGCATCTGCACCTGCGCCTCGAACTCGCCACGATCATAGAAGAACGCCAGTGAATGATGGTACGTTTCACCTACGATTTCGACGCGTCCCGTGGCAACCAAATCCTGAAAGCTTTTGAGTACCTCTGGTGCATAGCTCTCAAGCTGTTCGAGAACGGTACCGGTGATAGAAAGGGATAACTTAAACTTGGGGTTATGTTCTATCATGCGCATGAGCCGCTCGTTGGTCGGCACATAGGATTTCTCGGCAACTTTGCGCACAATATCGGCGTTATTTTCTCGGCTGCCCTGTGGAGCGTTGAAATAGTCATGAGCGCGTCCGGCGTCAAAAATCGTGTAATGTCGGATACGAAATGGCTGGTGAACGTGCATATAGAGCACTACGGCACGCTGATTGCTACCCACATCAGACATAGGCGAGCTTCTTTCGCTCAGCTGCGTGCCAGTGATAGTGATGCAGTACGGTCTGAACGGGCTTCTGCCAGCTTTGTTTCAAGAGCTCTGCGTGACCCTCGGCGGCGAGCGTTTCTTCGAGCTCTCGGTGGTCAAGTACGGCGATAATTTGGTTCGCCATCTCGGTAGTGTCCCAGTAGTCAACTTTGAGGACGCTCTGCAAAATCTCACTGGCACCAGTTTGTTTGCTGATGAGTGCTGGCGTTTTTTGGGCCAAAGCCTCAAAAGGAGTGAGACCAAAAGGCTCTGAGACGCTCGGCATAACAAAAAGATTTCCAACCCTGAAAGCATCACGCCACTGCTTGCCGGTACCGTTGAGATGCCCTGTGAAAATAACACTCGCCGAAAGTCCTAACTCGGCCGATAGCTCGATGAGCT
>CAZNLV010000003.1:23864-41641 GCA_964574245.1 uncultured Candidatus Saccharibacteria bacterium | reverse complement strand
TTCCTGCTACTCAGCGCAGTTTTGATAGTGCTACTCGGGGCTTTTACTACCTACGTCTGGACACATCGCAGCCCAGCTGACCATTCTGACGATGAGCCGGCGGCGGCGCAGCAAAAAACAGGACGAAACCGCGCTGTACAGCGCGATTGCCCATAATCTACAGACACCATTTGTCACACGTACTCTGCAGACAAGCGGGAAAAACCTCTCGACATACAGAGCGACGATCTCCTCCGACCTGTCTGTTCCGGCAGTCCCGCGCAGCGACATACACGCCACTTTTTTCAACAGTAAAACTCACAAAATAACCGACAGCTGGCAGCTCATCATGACCGACCCTAGCCACATTGCGCACCACTCGACGTTCAATCACCCCCGAAGTCCGTGGGCTTTTATGGACCGCGGGCCAGCCTTTGTATGGGAGCACTTCACCCCCCCCCAATCGAATTTGCCCATAAGCATGGTGCTACGAGCGCGGAGCTAGCGGCAGCAGGCGCGCAGCACATTTTTGTCACGGGCAAATTTACTCCGACTGCACAAAAGAAAATCATGCAGGCCTATACAGCAGCGCCGAAACCCTACTTGCTCGAAGCTTCAAAAACAAAGCACTACACAACCCGCGGCAGGGATATCGTACGATACACAGTCAAGCTAGACGAAAAATCCCTAAAAGCAGTCAACGACCTCGCAGCCACCGAACTCGGCACGACTTCGATCTACAGAGCCATAGCACTAGACCACGTAAGCACATAGGTGGACAAGGGAGCAAACCGAGTAATGCGCCTCGAGGGCAACTTTGCCAGCTCACCAAAAAACGCTACGAAATTGACAATAGGGTACACCTACCCGGCGTCGCTTACGATCGCAAATCCGTAAACGACACCCACCGACGGTCAAAACACCTGGGAATGCATTCCTGCCTCTGCTACTTTTACTTCGGATCTTATCAGTAAGGCTTGCTGGTCAGGGGAAAACCGCATTGTAATCCCAACAGAGGTGTGCTACTGTACAGATACTAGAAGGCTGCGAAAAAGGGTTCAGTAGGTTTACTAAGAATCAGGTTCTAGAAACTATTTACAATTTTATGTTCGATGTTTGAGGCGCAGCTAAGACCGGCTTTCGGTATTACCTCCAGCGACAACCGAAAGAAAGGGTTAGCTACTTATAATGGCAACCAAACTATTTGTCGGCTCACTTCCATGGGCCGTCGACGATCAGCAACTTAAAGACCTATTTGCCGAGTTCGGCGAGGTCACGTACGCGAAAGTCATCATCGACCGCGACACCAACCGCTCTAAGGGCTTTGGCTTTGTCGAATTCGATGACGCTGACGCTGCAAAAAAAGCTATCGACAAGCTCAACAACAGCGAGCTCAACGGTCGCACTATCGTCGTCAACGAAGCTCGTCCCCGCGACTAGTCTTCTAAAATACGTCGCTATAAATCCCCGGGCAAACAACCGGGGATTTTTTGCAAATAGTGTAAACCTAGCCAATCGCAAAGGAACGGAGTTAAACCACTCTCTGTTAGTAACCTACCTCCGGTAAATTAGTGCTGTTCAATGTTCAAACTATCAACCGCTTACGGGGCGGCGAGTAGAAACCGGCTCAGGGCAAATCGGCATGGGGACGGCCGATTGATTCATAATGAAAGCCGCGGGATTCCATATCGGCGGGCTCAAAAATATTACGTCCGTCAAAAATAACCGGAGCTGCTAGAGTTTGCTTTAATGCCCCAAGGTCCGTGTCACGGAATTCTTGCCATTCGGTCACTATAAATAAAGCATCGGCACCTCGGCATGCCTCCATAGGATCAGTGGCGTAGTCAAGTCCTGGTTTTTCCCCGAAATATTTCTTGGTGTTCGCTATAGCATGTGGGTCATAGGCAATCACCGATGCGCCTGCTTCCAAAAGCTTCGGAATGGTGTGAAACGCAGGCGACTCACGCACATCGTCAGTATCTGGCTTGAATGCAAGCCCCCACATTGCTATTTTTTTACCCGTAAGCTCGCCATTAAAATACTCGAGCGCCTTTTCGAACAGACGGGATTTTTGCGTTTGGTTCACGGTGACTATGCTTTTTAATAATTTAAAATCGTAGGCATTTTCAGTTGCGGTATATAGTAATGCCTCGACGTCCTTGGGGAAGCAGCTGCCCCCATATCCAATTCCAGCCTGTAAAAACTGTCGACCAATCCGTTCATCTGGCCCAATGCCGCGACGTACCGACTCTACATCGGCTCCAACCTTTTCGCACAAATTAGCAATTTCGTTTATAAACGAGACTTTCATAGCAAGAAACGAATTGGCAGCGTATTTGGTAAGTTCTGATGAACGCACGTCAGTTTCAACCATCTGTTCGGTGCTCTGAAGATACGGAGCGTAGAGCTGTCGCATACGCTCAAACGATTCCGGCTTGCTTGCACCAACAACTATTCGGTCTGGATGAAGACAGTCAGCGACAGCATGACCTTCCCGTAAAAATTCAGGATTAGAAACAACATCAAACTCTACACTCGTGTGTGCTGCTAGTTTTTCGCGAATTTTGTCGCCGGTACCCACCGGAACGGTGCTTTTAGTGACAACGACTGCTGGACCGGTTAGTAATTGTCCGAGCGTATCCGCCACGCTCAAAACTGCCGAAAGATCAGCCGCACCATCGGCGCCCTGCGGAGTTGGAAGAGCCAAAAAAATTATATTCGTGTTTGTGACAGCAGCCGCAAGATCGGTCGTGATAGTTAATCGACCGCTCTGAAGCTCTGCTTGGAACATTTCATCGAGACCCGGTTCGTAAATGGGGACTTTGCCTCGTTGCATTCGAGCCACTTTTGCTTCGTCTATATCAACACAAACAACAGTGTGGCCAATGTGCGATAAGCATGTACCCGTAACAAGCCCGACGTATCCTGTTCCTATAACCGTAACGCGCTGTTTTACAAATCCCTGCATAGTACTCGTAGTATACCAAGCGGCGTGCAATCATGCTACGATGTCATCAGGAGATAGCTATGAAATTATGTGTTCAGATACCGTGCTTAAACGAAGCCCAAACATTGCCGGCAGTACTTGCCACCATACCAAAGCATATTGAGGGCATAGATGACATTACCATTGTGGTAATCGATGACGGTTCATCCGACAAAACTGTCGAAGTCGCAAGAGGGCTCGGCGTGACGCACTTCGTCCGTCACTCCCAGCGGCGGGGGCTGGCTCAATCGTTTCAAGATGGCGTACTGTACTGCCTACAACTCGGCGCCGACATCATAGTCAATACTGACGGTGACAATCAATACCCTAGTCAAGATATTCCACATCTCATTGCACCCATTGTTGCAAAGCGGGCAGATATGGTGATTGCAGATCGCCAGGTGAGTAAAATCGCACATTTTTCTCTCGGTAAAAAATTGTTTCAAAAAATTGGTACCTGGACGCTTAACAAAGCTGCAAACACCAATGTACCAGACGCACCGAGTGGTTTTCGAGCCTACAGTCGTGAAACAGCAATAAAGCTCAATGTCGTTACCCGGTTTAGCTATGCCATGGAAACCCTTATCCAAGCGGGGAACTCTGGCGTTGCAATCGCCTCGGTTCCTATTACCGTGAATCCAAAAACCCGCGAATCTCGCCTTTTCAATTCGAGCGCCGAACATGTCATAAAGTCAGGATCGGCCATTTTTCGAGCATTTGTTATGTATCGCCCCTATATGCTCTTTTTGCCACTCGCCGGAATATTACTGCTGGTCGGCCTGATTCCCTTTATTCGTTTCTTATTGAGTGCCTTCGACGCTACACCCGGTGGTCACATTCAATCGTTAATTTTTGGCATGGTCTTTCTTATTGGCTCACTTATAAGTTTTACCTTGGGGGTCATAGCAGATATGGTGCGTATAAATCGTGTTCTACAAGAAAAAGAACTTGAGCTTACCAAACGTCAATACGTGGCAGAGACAACCAAAAAATAGGGACCAGCTGTTCTGAAATGCTCATTTCAAGCTACACATTATTGTGGCCGTCAAGATGTACCACAAGGCAATATAACCACTGCTATTTTTCATGTCAGACTTGCCGTAGGCTCGGCTCGGCAAACGGGCTAGGGCATCTCGGAATGGTTGTCTTTTGATTACCCTACCCATGGAAAAGTTGCGGATTTTGCAGCAAAACATGCAAACCGCTTTCCCAGCCAATAGCCAAAAGAAAAGTAATAGCCAGACACCATCGGGCCTGCAGGGGTAGGCGACGAAGAAGCGCGCCCCAGTACCATGCCAAAAAACCAAGCAGAGGCAGTAAACCAGCTAAAATGTACCGACCATTGAGAGCAAGGCCAAAAACGCGATAATGCCGGTACTCTCCGTAATTTACAACCATATGGAACAGCACGTAGAACACGCACAGAGCTACCACTCCCATACGTAGCCGAGCTCGAGAATCGCCTTGCCGGTTCCGTATTTCTGAAACAAAACCGTAAGCAAGACCCACAATAACAAAAAGTAGAAACAACGGCTCAACCCAGGGTGCCGGCTTAACGTCATGACGCCACCCCTGAGTCTGAATATCGAAAATATTAATAAAGCTTTCTTGCACCCACCGGCCAGCAAAAACCGGGGCAGCGAGTAGGTCCCCTCGAGGAGTTGCGGCCAGTTCGCGCTCACGGATATTTGCCCAAAAGTCATAGCACGCCTCTTCGCCTTGCACCTCAGCACAGGTGGGCGTAATGTGTCCGTAATTCACGATGTTGCCACCGATTCGCTCCACAGCAAGCCCAAGCCCAATTGCAAACAATACGCCCGCAATAAGCAAAACCGGTGTGGGTTTACGGAATTGCTCAAGCACAGTACGCCAACGCCGAGCTGCAACAAGAATGCCTACCAATGCAAAGACCAGCCCGATCGGCAACAACGTACGCTTCACGAGCCCTCCGTACGAAACCAGACAAGCTAGCCATACAAGATCAACCAGCCGAGGCTTTTCTGTTAAGCGCACCAGTAGCGCAAGTCCAAGCACAAGCCCAAGCCACACCAGAACATCATTATTAATTGCCGAACTCATCATAAGTACCATGGTCATTAGCGAAGCAAGAGCTAGACTAAACGTTATGGCCCATTCATGCACCCCAAGACGCCGGAGTAGTTTGCCGATCACAGCAAATGTAAGTACTGCAAACCCAATCGAAAATAGACGAATCAAATACAGCTCAGTATTCAGTGAAAAGGGCAGTACCCGTCGAACCAAACTCATTGTGTAGTGGTACAGGTAGTCAACCTCTCGAGTTTTATCTCCCAGATTATACGTCGGCTGTTGATCAGTCAGAATTGGGTTCAGCGAATGATCAGTATAGTAGTTAATGAAATGAATATGATTTGTTTCGTCGGGGGGTACCCCAAACTTTGTCGCAAAAACCAGGACACATGACTGAATGATAAAAATAGCTAATAAAGCATACCAGACCCGTGTCGCCAAACTCCCCCCATTCCACCGTCGCCTAAAACGAGCGAAGAAAACAGGTACTCGTGGGGCTTCTCGGCTATTCGTCAGTTGGCTCATTACCGTCATGCTATCATACATTTATGAAAAGTCCGCGCCGTGTACGCCAAATTGCCAGTATAAGCATAATTATTCTCACTATAGCTGCGTTTGCATGGTATTTCCGGAAACACCCGCAGTACCTTACGGAGCTAGGGAAGACAAGTCCGGCGGCCGTCTTCGCTACCTTAGGAGTCAATGCTGTGCTTATTGCCGTTTTAACGGTTGTCTACTCTTACACGGTTCGATTGGCTGGGGGCGTCATAGCTCCTAGAGAAAATGTATTATTAACCTTTTACTCATCGATTGCTAACTTTTTTGGCCCATTGCAAAGCGGACCGGGAGTACGCGCTATCTACTTAAAACAAAAACACATCGTCCGTCTGCGAGAGTACACACTGGCAACTCTCTTATACTATGCTTTTTTTGCTATTTTTAGTGCTGTTTTTTTACTTATTGGTACACGGCCTTGGTGGCAGACACTCTGTGCGACCGTACTAACTACAGCCATGTGTTTCTTTGTCCTTCGATGGGCAAAGACAAAAGCCACGACAAAAAACACTAAAGAAGTATCTCGCCTGCATTTTTCGCCACACCTACTCGTAGCACTCGGTTTCCTAACGTTCCTACAGCTTTGTCTTGTCACTGTACGATACTACATTGAACTCAAAGCTACCGGAGCACAGGTTGGCGTAGGGCAGGTAGTATCGTACACAGGAGCTGCAAACTTTGCACTCTTTGCCTCGATTACACCCGATGGCGTCGGTATACGTGAAGCTTTTTTGTTGTTTAGCCAAAATATACATGGGGTTCAGGCAAGTGAAATTATCAAAGCAAACCTGCTCGACCGTGCGTGCTATCTGCTTTTCCTAGCTCTTCTTTTCTTAGTGACACTGAGTCTGCATGCCAAACAAAAACTGCTGTCGACAAAACCATTCGGCGTCGACGAATAAACCTACCCAATACTATCAATGAGCGGCCTTATTTTGGTCGCCAAAGCTTGGTTCGAAAATTCTTTATCATACAGTCGACGCCCCTGAGCGCCCAGTTTAGCAAGCTCATCACTGCCCGCAGCAACCGCCCAACGTACTGCCTCAGTGAGTGCAACAACATCTTTTTGCGGCACCTTTAAGCAGTTAACTTTGTCGATAAACAGATCGTTTGTAGCATGCCCCTCGCCGACAACCGTAGCAACACCGCACGCAAGACTTTGATATGTTTTGCCGGTAACAACATTGAGCGCTTGGCGAGTTCCGCCGAAAGGGCCACCCAGGCACAGCTGCGATTCATGCATAGTACGCGCAAGTTCAGAAATTTTCATCCATGAGCTGTATTGAATGTTCGCACCCTGTTTTTTCGCTACCTCAACAGCATGTCGCAGCGGTGCTTTCCCGCCCACCAAAACGAACTGTACTGGATCATTCTGCAAATGAATTGCTGCTGCGAGAACTGTCGAAACGCCATGCAATGGTTGCATATTGGAACTATAATAAAAAATTTTGAAGGGTTCTCCCTTAATGTCCTGAGACGGTCTAAAGATAGCTTCATCGGCACTGACAGGCAAAGCCAGGTATCGGCTTAAATTGACCTTGGCCATTTTAGCGCTCAGCTCAGCGTGTGCTTCAGTATCGGCAAGTATTTTGGCGCATTTGCGTAAGCAGACATTATAGATCGGCCCGCCGAGCCGCGAGAGCGTATGTTTTGTAATCGTCGCCAACGAACGGTGATGTTTTTCAAATCTTGCATAGGCCCCAGGAACAATAAACTCATCAAACCACAAAGGCTTTCCGATAGTCAGCAGTAGCATCATTGCTAGTAGTTCTTGACCGCGAAATGTCAGTAAGTAGGCATCGGGCCTTGTCTTGCGGCGTACGCGCCATACGCTCCACAGTACTTCAGGATACCTCAGCAGGTTACGATGGTTATTTTTTATTTCGTACACTTCGCTGTCTGGCTGGGCACGAAGAGCGGCTCGAAGCGTCACTGCCCGAACATAATCAGGCTGGTGGTAGCAAGTAACAACTGCGATTTTTTTCTTCATAGCCTCACTATAACATCATATGGCAAAATATATTGTCCTCCTCTGGCATAATGTAAGCGAGAGCGCTACACTACCATAAATATGCCATTCAATTTAGTCGACATCTGTATTGTCCTGCTCCTCGTGGGCGCATGTATCCGGGGATTCCAGATTGGCCTGTTACGCCAAGCCTTTTCGACAGTCGGATTTCTATTGGGTCTATACCCCGGTGTGTTTCTTGCCAGTTTTGTCATGGCCCACGTAGGTGAGCCAGTTCGCCCACTCGCTGGGCTATTGGCTGTCCTTTCAATTTGTTTTATGGGTATGTCGGTGGGCGAACGCTTGGCGGTCCGGCTCAAAGTCGCACTTACAAACAACCTATTTCATAAAGTTGACAATGCCTTTGGCTCAATTATTTCTGCTGTAACCCTTTTGCTTGGTCTATGGATCGCAGCATCACTGTTTGCACTCGCGCCTTCAAGCAGTTTCCAAAACCAAGTTAAAAACTCAGTCATTCTCAGTGGTCTTATAAGCCGTTTACCTCCAGTCAGTAGCAGCCTGTCAACACTCGCTCAGTTTATTGACCCCAGCCAATCGCCACAAGTTTTCGTTGGACGAGAACCATATCCTGACGCGCGTCAAACATTGCCGAGTCCACGAAATTACCAGGCCATTCTTAGCCACGCGCAAAATTCCATAGTAAAAATTGAAGGCTTTGGATGTGGAGGTATAGTCGATGGCAGCGGTTTTGTCTATGACAAAAACCTAGTTCTTACGAACGCCCATGTTGTCGCAGGAGTAAAAAATCCAAAAGTCCGTAGTGATCGCAGCACGTACAACACGACTGTTGTGCTATTTGACCCCGCAAACGACATAGCCGTCCTAGCTGTACCCGCTCTTTTAGCTCCAGCCCTTCCGCTACAAACCGAAATCAGTCGTGCTAGTACCTCAGTATTTGCACTTGGCTTTCCGGGAGGAGGCACGTACGGTACCAGTCCTGGCGTCATTCTTGAAACATTTAATGCAATAGGACAAGACATATACGGTAAAACACGCACAAATCGATTGGTTTACAGCGTACAGACAACAGTTGTCCGCGGAAACTCTGGTGGCCCTCTTATTGCTATAGATGGCAAGGTGGTCGGCGTTGTGTTTGCCACCTCAACGACGTACAATAATGTCGGATACGCACTGACTATCAGCCAGATCCATGACACGTTAAAAACGGTCACGGCACAAACACGCGCAGTCGAAACGAGTGCTTGCAGTCCGTAAAGCTTGTAGACTCTAGAAACTATAGAGAAAGAAGGTCAACCGGTATGGTACATAAATCCCGAGTAAAAAATACCGCTGTAAAAAATCAGTCCGGCACAAAACCTGTTGCATCAAGTTCCAAACAAATCGTTAAAACCCAGGCCCATCCACACCACCTTAACTGGCTAGAACGTCATATACCGTTTATTCTTATTGGCTCGGGAGCAGTGGGTCTTTTTGCCTCTATGATGCTTTCCATAGAAGAGATCCACCACCTTAAACACCCCGGCGTTCGACTCGGCTGCGACTTAAACCCCATAATTGGCTGCGGTTCTATACTAGACACCTGGCAAGGACATGTGCTATTCGGGGTGCCGAACCAGTTTTGGAGCGTAGCAGCTTTTGCGGTCGTTATTACTATAGGTTTCGCTATTCTTGCTGGCGCTCGTTTAAAACGCTGGTTTTGGATAGGACTACAAGTCGGGATGCTCCTTGGCCTCGTTTTTATACTCTGGTTCATGGTTCAAAGTATTTTTGTACTCAGACATCTCTGTCCGTACTGTATGGTTACATGGGCAGCAATTTTGCCCGCCTTTTGGTACACCACCCTATACTGCATACGCGCCGAACATCTCCGTCTGCACGGCAATCTAAACCGGGCTAATCATTTTATCCAAAAACATCATGCAGACATTTTGGTGAGTATGTACCTCGTCATCATGGGTTTGATACTATGGCGTTTTTGGTACTATTGGCAGACGCTACTTTAGAGACGGGCTAGCGATGAATACACGCCCGTAATTGCTCATCGACACCGGATATTGAGTTTTGCCGCTCTCCGTTGTAAAAGTCACTCTCGCACTTATATAGCACGAGCGTATATTCTAAAGCAGGAAAGAGGACGCACATGTCGAGCAACTACACAATTACCGACGCAGATATTTTGCATACCGATCAATCACCGCGATACCTTTTGCGTGTACGTGACATGCAGAACGACTAAAAGCCAAGGAAAAAACTCCTTGCGCACGGTACCCCAAGCCTAACGATGGCCGAGCTCGTCGCGATCATATTGAATGTTGGCAGACGGCGCGAAGATGTCCTCGCGATGTCACATTGACTGCTGCGAGAATACGGCGAGAAAGCCATCTTGCAAGAGACAAACCCGAGACGACTTGCGAGCGCTCTCGATATACCAATCGGAAAAGCGAGCCAAGTTATTGCAGCCCTAGAGCTTGGACGTCGATTTTTTTAGCAGCGATCCTCCTGGACATCCCGCGTATGTTCGCACCGCACCGCAGGCCTACGAATACCTCAAACCTCTTGCTCTGTCACAAAAGGAAGTCCTGCGCGGGCTATACCTTAACAGCCGCTACCAAGTTATTCGCGACGAGATAATTTCTGTCGGCAGCTTGACAGCCAGCATTATTCATCCGCGCGAGGTTTTCCAGCCAGCCATCGAATTTTGAGCCGCGGCAGTGATCATTGCACACAATCACCCTTCGGGAGACGTGACACCGACAGAAGCAGACGATGCAGTTACACAGCAGCTGCGCGCAGCTGGAGCACTTCTCGGCATAGAGTTGCTCGATCATCTCATCATTTCGTCAACAAAATTTTATAGCATATTGGAGGCAAGCGCACTATGACACAGACGACGTATACTCTAAAACTATCGGACTCATTGGGCTATCAGGCAAAGTCACCTTCATTTGGTACGATGTTTGTTGGAGACGGAGAAGATGCTGACGACATTGTACGCTTGCACCTCGATGCGCTTATCCGTTCCGGTGACTACTGCGCCGAACTCGCTACTCGTATCGACGATATTGCTCACGCTGCGGATGGCACGACCGCCAGTCACCTAGAGGAAGTAGTTCGAGAACTCCTCTATATTCAAAATCGTTACGTCATTAGCCGCAAACCTAGGGCATAGAGCACGCTGCTCACTGGCCTGCACAATCAACAATGAACGCACATTTCAGCATCACGAGTGATGCTTTTCGACATGGTGTCTGTTGATACCATTGGTGACATTGGTAAATCCCATCTGCTGTAGATAGGGAATTGCGGCATTACTCCGGCTGCCACTCAGACAATAGACAATAATCTCGGCGTCACGCGGAATATCCATGAGCTCGGGTGGGTTTGCTAGCAAGCGGGCGGGCGGAAGGTTGAGCGCTCCCGCAACATGGCCCATACTGTATTCGGAGGGCTCCCGAACATCTATGATTATCCTTGTTTTCATTACAGCCCGAATTATACTATACAAAGTAAAGTAAACAAAGGGAGCGCTACGGCTTGTTTTGCTACATCCCATGAAAAATGGCTGCCTCTAGGGATCTATATGCCAAAGCGTCATCTGCGCGTAATCACTCTATCCTCTCCGCACCGAGTACGGATCCTCACGTGCTTTGAAGAGCGCATGCACATGAGGTCAGCGTATGAAACTAGTGTGATACAATACCGGTAACCAGCTTACGCTTTTTATCATGCTAGACAACTCACAAAAGTTTGACTCAGACAAATTACTCGAACGCAGCGTCGAAGTACCTGCCGTGATGCTCGAAAAAACACTCGATTTTGGCACCAAAGTCACCCAAAAACCGCTGCAACAGGCTGGCGTGAGCGTACAGCGAGCCAAAAACTACTGGCATGCCCTAGGTCCCGGGTTAACAACCGGTGCCAGTGATGACGACCCATCTGGTATCGCCACCTACAGCCAAGCAGGAGCGCAGCATGGTTTTGGTTTTTTGTGGTTGAGTCTCTGGACCTTCCCGCTCATGAGCGTTGTCCAAGAAATGTGCGCCCGGATCGGCATGGTGACGGGCAGGGGACTGGCGGCCAATATTCGCGCGTACTACTCTCGCCGCATGCTTCGGTTTGTGACTTTGCTGCTCTTTGCCGCCAACGCGTTTAACATCGGCGCCGACCTCGGAGCAATGGCAAAAGCCGTTCAGCTACTGCGGCCGTCGCTGTCATTTGGTTGGCTTGTGGTTGGGTTTACGATAGTCTGCCTCCTCCTCCAAGTCTTGACGCCCTACGCACGCTATGCACGCTATCTCAAATGGCTGGCGCTCGTCCTGCTCAGCTACGTTGTTTCAGCCCTGCTCGCACATGTCAATTGGGGCAAAGCCCTCCATGCTGCTTTCGTCCCGGACATACAGATTAACAGAGACAGCCTTCTGCTCATTTGCGCTATACTCGGTACGACGATCTCACCGTACCTGTTTTTTTGGCAAACCTCACAAGAGGTTGAGGAAAAAATCCTTGAGGGCAAAACCACTTTGCGGCTTCGACGGAGCGCGACCGCTCCTGAACAGATCAAAAAAATGCGCATTGATGTCTGGACGGGTATGCTCCTCAGTAATCTCGTCATGTTTTTCATCATTGCCGCGTGCGGTTGGGTACTTTTCCCCCACGGTGTGACAAACATTGAGAGCGCCGCACAAGCAGCCGAAGCCCTGCGACCATTTGCCGGTGATGCGACCTACTATCTTTTTGCACTCGGCATTATCGGCACTGGCATGCTAGCTATCCCAGTTCTCGCTGGTTCCTCGAGTTATGCAGTATCTGAAAGCTTGCGGTGGAAAGGCAGCCTACATAGCTCGCTCAAACAAGCTCACGCGTTTTACGGCATGATCATTATTTCCATGCTCGTCGGCTTGGGCCTTAACTTTGTCGGCATTGATCCTATCAAAGCGCTCATCTATTCCGCGGCCGCAAATGGCATCGTAGCACCATTCGTCTTGTTTTTCATCGTCAAGCTGGCCGCTAGCAAACGAGTCATGGGGCACTGGGTAAACAAGCGTTCCATCACTTGGATCGGATGGATCACAACCGCACTAATGGCAGTCGCCGGTGCGGCCGCAATTTGGTCGCTATTTTAACCCACCCCAAGGACTATACTGTCGTTTGCTAGTCGCCTCCGGTTCCCAAGTGCGGTGGGTATGTCGGGTTGAGGTTATGGTAGGGCCAAACCATAATTCTACTAGCCAATTTGCGAAATCGTCATACGCCCGACCGTGTGCAGGATAGGCACAGGATATTGCAATGCCAACTGCTTAAACGTACCGATTGCAACCGCCCCATCAACACCCGCCTTCCAAGCAAACAGAGCGGGTGTAGCACCGTCAGAATCAACGCTGGCAAGAATAGAAAAATGATGAGTTCCTGGAGCGGCAGCAGAGGTGCGAATGATAGTTCCGACAGGTTGCTGTTCAACATCGTTTCGACGTATAGACTCTAAAAGAGCCGGAGCGATACGCGGCGAGTTTCGACTTTTGCCGAATGCCGTTGCGCTATAGTCATCCCCGGTTTGGCAGGCAAGGACGAAGACCGCACAGTCATGACCAAGTCGCCGTCTGTGGTCAGGATTGACTTCAAATGCCGAAATCATACGAGCAATATTTCCTGCGATAGCGCGCTCCCCAGATCCAACGAGTGTAACTCTCTGCACGTGTGCATCTGCTGAATTGTGTTGTGGATCTTTTGTTTGGCCAATAGGGTCATACCGATAATAGGCCATCCCATGTGGTCGACCCCTCAAATATACAGGATAAAAATTCATACGAAAGAAATACTACGTCTATTCATGGCGCAGCGCCTCGATAGGATCCATCCGGGCAGCCTTGAGGGCAGGGATGGTCCCAAAAAGTACACCCGTCGCAAACGCTACGAAAGGCATCCCGATGGCGACCGGCCAGATAATAACCGGCTCTAGGCTCGTAAACACCGCCATTAAACCGATGGATGCAAGAGCTATGACAAAACCGAGCACGGCACCAATTCCACACAGGACTGCCGCTTCAGTCATAAACTGTCGCAATATTTGTTTATTGGTCGCACCGACAGCCTTGCGTAGGCCTATTTCATGTATGCGCTCCGTCACGCTCACGAGCATCATATTCATAATACCGACACCACCGACTATCAGCGCAACCAGTGCCGTAATCACAATCATCCGAGTCAATAGACTGAGCGTCGGATTTTTGGCAAGCGATTTTGAACCAGAGATAATTGTCACGACATCGTCCGTGCCGCCATGCGCTTGGACGAGTTTTTCATGCACCTGCGTGGCCACTTTTTGCACGTCCTTACCGGGAGCAACTTTTACAAACACCTCTTGTATAGCAGGAGGCGTACCGAGCATACTCTGGGCAACATCATAGGGTATAAAGACCGCGTTGTTGTAATTGGCCTCGAGAGAAAAGGCCGTTGCCAAAAACGGTTTGTACACACCAGAGACCATAAAATCATGGCCTCGAAATGTAAAATTTTGTCCCAGTGGAGCGTCGTCGGTATACATTTTTGCTACCATGTCGCTCCCGAGCACCGCTGCTCGGCCCGCATCAGCAGCCGTAAAAAACCCACCGTAGTCAATCTTTTGGTTGAGGACCGTTTCTAGTTCCGGCGCAGTTGCGATCACGAGCGGGCTATCGACCGTTTTGTCGCCCTTTACCGAACCCTGTATGGTCGCGATCGGTACGGCCGTCAAGACGCCCTGGACTTGTTTGATCATCGTCATGTCTGCTGCCGCAAAAGGTGATCCGGCGGCACTCAGGCCTACGCCCGCCACTTCTCCGGCGGCAGTCGGTCGCACAAGTATGACGTCTTTGCCGTAGCGGCTCACTTGATTACCGACCTGCTGTTTGATACCTTCACTCACTGCGACGATGACCACCACCGAAACGATGCCGATGATAATCCCGAGCATCGTCATAAAGCTTCGTGTCCGCGCCATACGGATACTCTGGAGGGCTACACGCAGATAGCCTTTTCTGAAAGCCCTCATTTTTTCGCCTTTCGTTTGATACTACGCCGGGGAGATTTTGTCTTCTTTTTCGTGACTTTGCGTGCTGGAGGCAAAGCCTCGCTCTCTCCGCGAGCTTTCATGAGTGCCGATACACCAGCGAGGTCGTCGTCGGCAGTAGTCTGCGGCAAACTATACATGATGCTATGGACATAGGCGCCCACCTGTCCGAGCTTGGTTTTTTCGTCATGCTTGATCATGCCGTCCTGCATGTATACCACTCGCGTAGCGTACCGAGTCAGTTCGGGGTTATGGGTCACAAAAACGATCGTGTTGCCCGCTTTGTGAATCTCGCTCAGCAGCTCCATAACCAACCGCGAGCTTTCGGTATCAAGATTGCCGGTAGGTTCATCGGCGATGATAACCTTTGGTTCATTGACGAGCGCTCTCGCGATGGCAACACACTGCATTTGCCCTCCCGAAAGCTGCCTCGGGTAGTAGTAGCAGCGGTCATGGAGTCCCACACGCTCCAGCATCGCCCGCGCCTTCATGTGACGACTGTGCGTTGAGTGTCCTTTGTAGATAAGTGGCAGCGAAGCGTTTTCCAAAACGGTCAGTCGACCCAGCAGGTTAAACGACTGGAATATGAAGCCGATCTGATCACGACGTATTTTTGCCCGACGATTGGTCGACAGCCTGCTAACACGCTTGCCGCCGAAGTGATAATCACCGTGTGTCGGATGATCGAGCAGACCAATCATGTTCATGAGCGTGCTTTTACCGCTACCGCTCGGACCCATGACGGCAATACACTCGCCTTTTTCGATCGTGAGACTGACTTCGTCGAGCGCCACACTTGTGGCATCGCCGAAGCCGTACAGTTTACTGACGTCTTTGAGTTCTATGAGAGGCATAAACTACTACCTAGTGTACCCTCCTCGACGAGTGGCCCGCAACCACAGGCGGAATATTTAGTGTGGTATTTTTTGCAATATGGAACGTATCATCATATTCACATGATAGCCTCGTCATTGATCCTCACTCTTTTTAAATTGTACGGCCGTACAATTTAAAAAGAGTGAGGCTGGGGACTTTTCGCCTGGTAGGGCAAAAACACATCTATAATCTTCACTTCGTTTCGGCTATACTGGCTCTGACGGAGGGGTCGCCTAGTGGTCTATGGCGCCGCCTTGGAAAGGCGGTTTACTGGCAACGGTATCGAGGGTTCGAATCCCTCTCCCTCCGCCAAGAAGTAGAGCCTAGCCGAAAGGTTAGGCTCTACTTCTTGCTAGGGAAGGCTCCAAACCCGCGATTATCGAGGTGAGAGTCGCCAGTGGCGGCTCGCAAGGGAGCCCACTCTTGAAAGCTATGCTTTCAAAGATGTGGCGACGGGCCTGCCGAAGGTAGGTCGAATCCCTCTCCCTCCGCCAGATAGCTCTTTCGAACTTATTATCTGAGAAGATATCATGCAAACAGCACTGGTTTTTACGGCGCGCCAAAATTTTCGTATACAAAACGAGCAAAATTCTGTACAGTTTGTGCGGCCTCGGGAAACGCCCAAACTGTCGCAGCGATTACACCAACCACAACTATGCCCAGCGCCCGAGCGGTAGGAGGTCTTTGCTCGCTGTACCAAAAATCTTCACCACCCGAATCATCAATGTCCGGCAACTCTGAGTCCGGATAGTGCGGCTCGGGATTTTCGGGAGGGCGCGTCATTTCTGCCAACTACCGTATGGTTGTGCCGACGGGCTCGCCCGCAGCTGCACGGGCGATATTTCCCTCGGTCAGCAGATCGCAGACGATGAGCGTCTTTTTGTCCTCGAGGGCCATGCCGAGTGCCGCTTTGTCCATAACCTGAATGTCATCATTGGCAAGCGCTTCATCGTAGGTCAAGGTGTCAAACTTCACCGCATCGGGGTATTTCATGGGGTCTTTGTCGTACACACCATCGACTTTGGTCGTTTTGATGATCGCATCGCACTTAAGTTCGAGCGCTAGGTTCACGGCCGCCGTGTCGGTCGTGACAAAGGGCCGCCCCGTACAGCCACCGATGATCACGACACGGTTTTTGCGCAGGTGATTGACCGCGCGGCGATAGGTGTATGAATCAATGAACTGGTTCACCTCAATGTTGCTCAGCGCTCTTGTGCGCAAACCGTCGGCATTAAAAACATCGGCCAGTGTGATGGCATTGATGATGGTTGCTAGCATACCGGCGTTGTGAGCGGTGACATCGACGATACCATTTCCCATCAACTGCGCACCGCGCGCATAGTTGCCCCCACCCACGATGATCGCCACCTGCGTCCCCGCGTCTACAGCTGGCTTGATCTGTCCAGCGATCCACTTGGCCCGATCGGCGTCAAAACCGCCATCTTTATCGCCCTGAAGTTGTTCTCCTGAAAGTTTGAGTAAAATTCGTTTGTACATGGTAAGAAGCATAGCTTTTGCAAGAGTCCAGAGTCAAGAGATATGAACAAAGGGGATGCGGATGAAAGCTGCAGGATTACTGTGTAACACGCCTTTTCATTGAAGCTCATATCGTCACATGGCTTCGCTCATCATACGTGACACGTTACAGGTGACAGGAAAATCCCTTTTTTCTATAGTACAAAACACATGAAAACGGCTTCACGCGTATATCCAGCCTATCAGCTCGCCAAACTCCACGCCCATTCCACCCGGAGTCCTCTGGCAAATCGCACATGACCGTGGTATCAAACTATCCAACAGTGATTACTATAACTTCCGGGAGTACAGTACGCTCATCCCCAATCGAGCGATGCCGCCGGGCAAATATTTTGACAGGATCTATCACCGCATACTCGACCTGCTCAGCAATGTCGTGACAATCGCCGTGAAAGACCTAGACGAAATACAGCGTGTTTTGCGCACGTTCATCCAAAATGGGGTAAAGTTTTGCATACACACTGGCTGGCCGGAAGTTATTGAAGACAGGAGCCTCTACAGACAGTATGCGCTCCTGCTAGAGAACGGCATCATTACCGACACCGAGCTCCGCGCTGCCAACCAAACCGCCTTCGCTGCACGCTTCATCCCCGCTCCCGGCCTCGACGCGTATTTGTAAAGAGAGTATACTCAACCTCACTATGCAAAACGATTCCGTTGCACTCTCGACTATTCTGACCATCCTCAAGCGTCTAGAGAAAGGTCAGGAAGCCCTAGAGCAGGGTCAGGCTCAGCTGCAGGGGTCGGTGGCAGCCTTAGAG
>CAZNLV010000003.1:2242-23764 GCA_964574245.1 uncultured Candidatus Saccharibacteria bacterium | reverse complement strand
GGAAGCCCTAGAGCAGGGTCAGGCTCAGCTGCAGGGGTCGGTGGCAGCCTTAGAGCAGGGGCAGACAAAGATTTTAGAGCGCCTAGACAGGGTCGAGGTGTTACTGGAGTCCGAGACAGACAGACTCGATGGTGCCCTCGAGGTCTTGAGCGACGTCGCACACCAGACCGCAAAGATTCCAGCCATCGAAAATCAAATTACAAATGTAGCCTCAGATAGTCAGGTTATTAAAAAGGCCGTGACTGAAACAAACCGGGACCTACGAGAATTCGACGAAAGACTAACCGTTTTGGAGGTCAGAGCCTAGCGCATGAAGCTATATAGCTGGAACGTCAATGGGATCCGCGCGGTACTGGGGAAGGGGCTGCTGCAGAAGTTTATCGTGGAACACGACCCGGATGTGCTATGTCTGCAGGAGACCAAAGCCGAGCGTGGCCAAATAGTCTTTGACCTGCCGCAGTATGACGAGCACTTTTTCAGCGCGGCCAAAAAAGGCTACAGCGGCACCGCGATCTTATCCAAGGTGAAACCCATCAGATACGTCGATGGATTCCCCGACGAAATCATCAAGCAATTTGATGTGACAGGCGACTCGTACGGCGACCCAAACGCAGAGGGGCGCATCATCGCCGCCGAATATCCAGACTACTGGGTCGTGACGTGCTACACACCAAACAGCAAAGGCGACCTTTCTCGGCTAAATCTTCGCTACGATCACTGGGACAAAGCTTGTCTGGCATACCTCAAGCAGCTGGAAAAGACTAAACCTGTGCTCTACTGCGGGGATATGAATGTCGCGCACTCTGAAATCGATCTCGCGAACCCAAAAGCCAACGTAGGCAAACATGGTTTTACTGACGAGGAACGCGAACGTTTCGGCGACTATCTGACAGCGGGTTTCGTCGATGTTTTCCGCCGTGACAACCCCGAACTAGCCGGTGCCTACACTTGGTGGACACACTGGGCAAACGCGAGAGCTCGCAACGTTGGCTGGCGTATCGACTACTGGCTCGCTAGCGCCGACATCGCCGACCGCGTCAAAAACACTCAGATCCATCCCGACGTCCTCGGCTCCGACCACTGCCCAGTCAGCATTGAACTTTGATACCTTGATCATTGAGCATTACGGCATACATTTTTCATGTATGCATTTGAAAATGAATAAATGCCACGTGAAAAAGAAATGATTAATGATCAATGCGAAATGATCAAGAAAGTGGTACACTTTTACCTATGAACAGGGATGTGGATTTTTTGTACGAGCTGGGAGCGATACGGCTCATCGACCGGCAGTGGCGGCGCTTTCACAGCCAGAACTTTGCGAATCTCGCTGACCACCATTTCCGCGTGGCGTGGATTGCGCTAGTGATCGCCGCTCGCGAAGGCGGCAAAATCGACACCGGCAAACTGGTCAAAATGGCACTCGTCCATGACCTCGCCGAGAGCCGTACCGGAGACGTCGACTACCTCTCACGCCAGTATGTGACACGTGACGAGGCAGCGGCAGTCCGCGACATGTTTGACGAAACAAGTGTGGGCAAAGAATTTATTGCGCTGCTCGAGGAATACGAAAAGCGCGAGTGCCTAGAAGCCAAAATCGTCAAAGACGCCGATAACCTTGATGTCGACATGGAGCTGTGCGAGCAAGCCATGCAGGGCAATGCACTGCGCAAAACGTGGCAGTTTAACCGCCGCCTCGTGGCCGACACCAAGCTGTACACCAAAACCGCTCGTCACATGTGGGATGAAATCCAGAGCACCGACCCAGACCATTGGCACGCCGGCTCGCCCAAAAACCGTGTAAACGGCGGCGACTGGAAACCAGAAAAAGCATAGCTTTTTTAGACATTATTCCCTGTGACCTGTAACGTGTCGCCTTGGATTATCAATTATCCTGTAACGATTGCCACTTCATGGCTACAGGGTAATCCTATGTGACAGGTGACAGGATAATTGGTACACTTCTCTTATGAATCCAGACGAATACACTCTTGCCGAGCACATGATTCCAGTCGGGCGCGGGCACACGCTGTATGTCCAAGACTGGGGCAATAAAAAATCCAAGACACCGATACTTTTCCTGCACGGCGGGCCGGGCAGCCAGTGTAAAGACAAGTACAAGCTACCGTTTGATCCTAAAACTCAGCGCGTCATCTTCCACGACCAGCGCGGAGCCGGCAAAAGCACGCCCTTCGGTCGCTGGCATCATAACAATACCCAAGAACTGGCCGCCGACATTACGAAGGTCGCTGGCTCCCTGCAAATCGACACGTTTATCCTCACTGGCGATTCTTGGGGATCCTGCCTCGCACTGTATTACGCGCTGTGCGAACCCGGCCGAGTAAAAGCGCTCGTCATCGGCGGTGTGTTTACCGGCTCACAAACAGAAATAGACTGGATTGACAAGGGCTTGTTCCAAATGCATTTTCCGGACGCATGGGACCGATACCTCGCGGCGACACCAAAAGCACACCTTGGCGACCCTACTGCATATCACACATCTCAAATACTCGGTACCGACACCGAAAAAGCCAAATCCTCAGCACTTGCCTATGCTGAACTCGAGGGCAATATTATGAGTCTCGATGACAACTACTTGCCGTCAAATCCTACCGACTTTGATCCAACGAGTACAGTCATAGAGATGCGCTACCTCAGCAAACGCTGCTTTTTGCCCGATCGTTTCATACTCAAAAATGCCTCAAAACTCAAAATGCCAATCTACATCGTGCAAGGGAGATATGACTTCGTGTGTCCACCTCGTACGGCTTATGATCTAGCTCAAACCGCTCCGAACGCCCATATTACATGGACAATAGCTGGCCACAAAAACGAACACGAAAACACCACCGCAAAACGCCTCATCTACAAGCATCTAACCGAAGGTAGGTGATGCCTCGACGGGTATGTTTAATCTACGGAATTACCGAAGGACCGTGGCACGGCCGGGCTATGCGCGCGGCTTTTGCGAGACGCGGCTGGGAGCTGGTGGCAAACCCCAGTGAGGCAGATATTGTCGTGGCACACTCTGGAGGTGTATTTTTCATACCGCTGCCACGGGCCGACCAACAACTGCTTTTGATTGACCCGACCTGTACGGCCGACAGGGCTGGCGCGCGACACGCTCTGAGATTTATCGGCTGGGAAATGCGGCACACGCTGCTTTCACGTGAGGCCGGGAATTTCCTGCGCCGTATGTGCCACAACCTGTTTTACATACTCGTTTCGTTCAGGCGCAACAGAGAAATCGTCCGTCATTTTTATAGGCCAAATATCACAGCGGTTTTGCGGCACCCTAAGCTCATCATCACCCAGAGCGATAACCGAGCATGGTTTGACGAGCAAACTCTCCTGCGCCTCGCCGACTCGCAGAAGCTCCACGTCCACTACATCCGCTCCCACCATGATGACTGCTGGAACCACCCTGACCGCTATCTCGACCTTTTGAGTTTACTTAACGACTCATCTACTTAGATTCATCGCGCAGTTACAAGCGCCCCCTGTGTCATTTAAGCATGCAAAATACCCCGAATTTTAAATTGTCCGGCCGTACAATTTAAAATTAGGTTGTGGGGAACAGGGGTGGAGGGGTAAAATGGGGGTGTGATTTCACCACAGACAGAAGCGCTACTGCGAAAACTGCTGGCTGGGCAGCCGATGTACAGGCCAGAGACAGCTATCGTGAGTCAGCTCGGCCACATCCACTTCGCATGCTTTGTCGGAGCCAGTTGCATGGGCAAAACGACGCTCATGGATGGACTCGTCGCTTTTGACTCGAAGCGCTACGGTAAAACCCGTAACTTTACCAGTCGGCCACCCCGAACCGACGATGACCCAAAGCGCTACTATTACTATGAGCACAGCGACGCCGGCCTAGCACCGGTGTTGGAGCGTATTGCAGCCAGGCAAAACCTACAGCACAACATCAACCCCTACACGCTCATCATGTACGGGAGCGAGCTCAGCGACTACCCGCACCTCATCAATATGGGCGACATTTTTGCGAGCTCCATCGATGGTTTTCGCCAGCTCAGTTTTGGTAAATTGTGGGTGTTTTCAGTCGTTACCGATCCCGATACATGGGCCGCGCGCATCGAGGAACGCTTCCCAGCCGGCAGCCCTCACCGTGAAGCCCGTCTGCGAGAAGCAGTTGATAGCCTCGCGTGGTCACTCGCCCAAAACTCGGCTGACCATGCATGGGTCGTCAACCCACCCGCACACATCGAGACGGCCACTGCATCTGTGGACAGCATCATCCGCGGTAACAAACCCCCCGGGCAGGTCGAAGCCCGAGCACTAGCCGAAGCCTGCAAAAAGCGTGCCCAGGAGCTCCTCGGATGAGTCGATCTTTCGCCGTCTTTGACATCGACGGCACACTTATACGCTGGCAGCTGTACCACGCCGTCGCACACAAACTCGGAAAGGCCGGGCTGTTTGCTCCCGGAGATTTTGAAGCGATCAATCATGCGCGCATGGAGTGGAAAAACCGCCGAACCAATGAAGGATTCCATGCCTACGAAGAACTACTCGTCGAGCGCTTTAAAGCCACGCTGCCACATATCAATCCAAAGACCTACGACCGTGTTATTCGTGAAGTCTACGAGGAATACAAAGACCAGATTTTTACCTACACCCGCGATCTGGTCGCCAAGCTGAAAGAGGAAGGGTATTTGCTTTTTGCCATATCCGGGTCGCCTCAGGAAGTTATCGAGCTGCTGGCAGCTCATCATGGGTTCGATGCGGCAATCGGCGGGGAGTTTGTGCGAAAAGGAAATGTTTTCACTGGCGAGGCAAAAACTCCGATATTCGATAAAAAAGCTGCACTCGAAATGCTGGTACAAAAGTTCGGAGCCACCTATCAAGAAAGCTACGCTGTCGGTGATAGCGCCTCAGACGCTGCCATGCTCGAAGCCGTTACACACCCTATAGCCTTTAGTCCCGACCAAAGCCTCTACAACATTGCCAAAGCCAAAGGTTGGGCCATAGTCGTCGAACGCAAAAATGTCGTGTACGAGCTCTAGCCCTCTTGACTACCTTTCATCGTATATCGCCAACTTGCAAGCTTTCCGAACCTACGACTTGCCTTGGATGATCAGGACACCCCATGAGTGCTGGATCGTAGCGATTGCCTTTATTATCATGAAATATCCCGCCCTCTAGGCGCAAGCCGTACAACACAAAACCACCCACACCATCTGCGCCCTCTTTGTTTACGGTAAAGGGAGTTTCATTCGGATTTTTTGGAGCTTCACTACTTGTCATAATATATAAATTATAGCAAAATATATACTATGAGTCAAGATTATTGGGTAAAGCAAGGTGAAAAGGCGCTCTTTCCGGATCTGTTGTGGGCGCGACCCGAGGTAAAAAGTAGTGCAGGCAAGCTGCTCGTAGTCGGCGGTCATGTTCAAAGTTTTGCCGCCACCGCCGAAGCCTATGCGGTGGCTGAGAGAGCCGGCATTGGAGTAGTGCGCGTCCTACTGCCGGATAGTTTACAAAAAACCGTCAGCCAACTCTTCACGCCAGCCGAATATGCTCCGAGCAACCCGAGCGGCGGCTTCGCGGCGCAAGCACTCGCCGAACTCATGGTCGAAGGGAAGTGGGCGGACGGGGTCCTGCTCGCAGGCGACCTAGGACGCAACAGCGAAAGCCTCGCAATGCTCGAAAACTTCGCCGGGCGATACGACGGTCGGCTGACTATCACAAAAGATGCGGGGGACTTTTTCTGCAAACAGCCGAGCGCCCTACTTGACAGGGGAGCGACCCTACTCGTAGTGAGCATGGGGCAGCTCCAAAAGCTCGCAGGCGCACTCAAGCTGCCCTATGCATTTACGAGCGATCTCGGTATGTTACAACTCGTTGAGTTACTCCATGATTTCACGACTACATACCATCGCATTTACCTCGTGACACTCCATCAAAATCACTGTGTTGTGGCCACTCAGGGCAGGGTGTGCACCTCTACCGCCAACCCCCAAAAACCAATGTGGCGAGTCGGCACGGCAGCAGCCGCTGCGACGTGGTGGCTCCAAAACCCCACCAAACCATTTGAAGCCCTCGTGAGCAGCGTCTACCCGGGCGCCTAGCGCTGTACCGATAGTAGATGCCCCCCCCACAATTTTTCTACGCAAAAGAGACGCAGTACCAAAACGATGCATGTGATATACCCTCATAGAGCCATCACCTCACGATCGCACACTCAGTCCACGTCAGATAGTCGCCCCGCAGACCTATCGCAGGCGGTGCACGAGGTGCGCCCGTACAGACGCATGATTAGTTCCTGCACGCAAACCGTGGCTTTTAGCCTCCGTCGAGCGCAGGGAAAGAAACCGCGGGCTAAAGTCCGCGGAGTTTCATTTGGGTGAGTCACGCACAGCACGGATAGTCGAGCACTCAATATTTTGGTTGGTGGGTCGGGGGGGACTTGAACCCCCACGAGCTTGCGCTCACAAGATTTTGAGTCTAGCGTGTCTACCAATTCCACCACCGACCCAAGAACCAAAATATTTAATGTTGCCAGCAGCACAATCCATACCGATTTTACCTCAGCATACTATAGTTTTCTTGTATTTGGAGTAACTATGCCTGTTACGCTGATAACGCCCAAAAGAACAAAATAACCATAACAATAATAATGGCTATCAGGGGTGTATTGTACTATACTAGAACTAGAAACGCGAGTGGGCGCTAGTATCCGCGTGCTGAGCCGTTCAAAATATACTATGAGCACGAATCCTCTTTTCCCCGATAACCCTCTGCGGCCAGAGCCGGCCGATGATGCGGCTGTACAACTCATCAGGGCCAAAGTTTCTCGTGCCTACGGATCCGAGCCCGCTGCCGAGACAGAGCTCAAGGCGGCAAAACAAGACCAAAACCCCAGCAGACACCAGCAGTTTATGCTGAGTCTCGCTCAATCTGGCAAAGACCTCGCAGCGGTGCAAACCGAATGGCACGCCTACTACGCAGCCCTGCCCGACTCGGAGAAACGCGCGGTATGGGAAGAGTTTTACAGTGCCAATCAGTACACGCCTTACCAAAAAATGTTCCAAAAACAACAACCGGTTGCCACTCGGCAATCTTTGGCGAATGCACCCTCCGGCACGCCCATGACGAGTACGTCAGGCGTCACGGTGAGTGATCATTCTTTAGAATTTGCGGCAAACCCGGACGAACCACGCCGAACCCGCCCAAAACATAAAAAAGGCGTTCGTCGAGCCAAAGTATCAGCACTAGCCCGGAAATCAGCCGTCACGCGGCGAGCCCTAGACTCTGAATCAGCCGAAAAAGTACGCGTCATCAAGAAACGCATCCATCAAAAGGTCAGTGCCGGCGGCAAGCTCCAAGCAAAAGACCACGTACAGTCGCTGCTCTTTGGTTTTGGCATAGGGGGGATGGTGCTGCTCATACTGCTTTTTAGCTTTTTTAACGAATTTATTATCGCTCCCTTCATACAGCCGAGCCGCAATGACACGAATATCCCGATGATAGCTAGCAACATCACGGCCGAGCAGGCTGCAAGCCCTACGATAATCGTGCCCAAAATCGGTATACAGATCCCCATAGATTTTGCACTGACGAGCAATAGCGAGGACATTATCCAAAACTCACTCGAGAACGGAGTTGTTCACTATCCAAGCACGGTTTTTCCTGGGCAAAATGGCAATGGTGCGTATTTCGGCCACTCCGCGCAAAATATACTCAACAACGGCAAGGCCAAGTTTGCCTTTGTACGACTACGCGATCTAGCAACGGGTGATGTTTTTAGTATTCTGTACCAAGGCAAGGTTTATTCCTATGAGGTTTTTGCCCGAGAAGTTGTACCACCTACTCAGGTCAGCGTGCTCAATGACACCAAAGGCAAACAGGCAACTGTGGTACTCGTCACCTGTGACCCACCGGGCTTCAGCACCAACAGGCTCGTCGTCTGGGGCGAGCAGATCAGCCCAAGCCCCGCGCTCAACGGCAACGCCGCGCCAACGGTCGCCACTCACCCAACAGAGATCAGCAGCAACGGTCCAACACTCTGGACGAGACTGTGGCGAAATATACAGTTCTGGCGCTAGAAATCATCCTGCCACGCACCACACGGTCAGCGAATGAGAGAAACCATATACCCACAATGGGGCGCTTTTCGGACCACGGAAACCCTACGGGACAACAACGAGACTCGTCGTACTCAAACGTGAGCCTTCGCCCGAAAGTGACGAGAGTGTGATGAGTCGCTCATAATCTGGAGTAAAAAACCCTCCCCATCGAGCGTCGGTTTCGACGAGGGTCCTTCCATTGAGGTTATCATAATCTACGACGTAGACTTTGCCACCACTCACATAGGCCAGTCTGTTGCCGTCCATCCACGAAACATGCGTTTGCGGCTCGTCCAGTCCCATAGCGGTGGCATACCCATATGATTGGTCATGCTCAATGTCATAGACCATACATTGCTGGCCGTTTTCGACCAGTACGTACTGTGCGGTCGACGAAAAAGCAGCATACTGCGGTGATGCCAGCTTCAGAAATCGCATTGGGACAGGGAAGTCTGTCGATTTCATGAGCGCCTGTTCGAGCGGATTTTTGTAAATATATACTCCTCGTTGGCTGCTAGCACCCAGATAGACGTACCACTCGCCATCGTACCGCGCGATATCCAGCAGATAACCGGCCGGGTCAGCCGGAAGCTGCCTCAGCACGCGCGTTTGATTTTCCTGCAAAAGGACAACGTGTACTTTGCCGTCAGTGGTTTTGCCACTCGGAGGGGTATCGGTCACATATAGCACCGTGCCATTGCCGTACGTTTTGTAGGCTAGCACGTGCGTGAGCTGATTTTGTGTCGGCGCTCCTGTCGATAGGCCGAGAGTGCGCAGGGTTTTTGATTCGGTGTTGTAGGCATAAAACTGCGTCGGTTTTTTGTTGTAGAGTGATATCTGTTCTTGGGCGGATAATGCAAGATCGCGAGTGAGGTTTTTGGTTTCAGCTGGGGTCTGACGATCAAAAAGTATATATTCCTGCTCGGTTGTTGCCTGCGTGTCTGAGGCTGGGGTACTCGAGGCGGCAGGTAGTGCGACCGGCTTGTACTCATGCTGGAGCAACACGTGCCGATTATCGTTTGACCACTCGACTGTTTTCCACGTACCTACACCCTCGCTAGCGGTCACCACGCCCGCCGGAACCGTCAGCACTGTGCCGATCGGCTTTGTTGTCGGTCTGAGGTCATACAAATGATATTGCTCTGACGGGGAACCCTCAATCGCGAGCAACCAACGTCGATCAGGGCTCTGGGTCATCAAATTGACGGTCTCCGATAGGGTGGCTACACTCGATGTCGTGAGATTTTGCGGGACGAGCAGAGGATAATCCATGCGCTGGACATCGCCTCCGGCGATGGTCACGGGCCGCTGCCAGTCATGGTAGCCGGTTTTTGTAAGACGAATGTCGTACGTACCGCTCCGAAGGTTGAGCTTGGTGTTGGTCTGTGCTTTTTGCTTTTTGCCATCTACATACATATCCGCCCCGGTTGGGTGTGTGGAGACAAAAAGCAGGCCGCACCTATCGACCGCTCCCTTGCCGCTCACGCAATAGCCGTCAGTCTGGTAGAGCAGCACCGTGCTGGCGATGGCGATAGCAAAACCAACCAGGGCATATCCGACACGGAGCGCGACGCGGTTTCGACGTTCTTTTTTGGGATCGAGAAAATCCATACTCTCGGGATAGTATAGCATGGAGCACCTTTCCGCTTGCGCTTCCGACGCAAAAGCGGTATGCTAAGCATTAGCAGTGGTGCATCAACCACGAAAGAGACTGAAAATGAACATACAGGTTGCGAAACAAAAGCCCCAAAAATCAACGGTTCTGCGCCGAACTATTAGTGATGTCGTCGCACCTCCTTCAAAAAACCATACAGTCCGTTCGACCAATGTGACGGCCAAAAAATCCGCCCCATTACAATCTCCCGAGGCACGCAAGTCACCAGCGAGTGCCGCACAAGCCGTCAAACGCCACAAACAGCAAGCTCCGAGCACACTCATGCGCCGTGCCGTAAAAAAACCCGATGCGCAGGCTCGAAAGCGCGTTGCTGTCGCAGAGGAGCTTCTGCATCCATCCCCGCAGCCCAGCCGCACCCATCCGAGTGCCGCACATCGGATCGATCACGCCCGCTTACAGCGTGCGTCAAACGTACCAAAAAACAGTGCGGTCAACCGCTTTCATGCACCCAAGCCTATCCCAATAATCTTCACCCGCACTCCTGTGAAAACCGCCCCGAAACCAGCCGTTGAGAGCCCAGCCGCCACACCTGCACCCATTACGGCGCCGGATATTTTTGAACAGGCAATTGCAAACGCAACACATTATGTTGATATCGCCGCTCATAAAGCAGTGTTCAAGAAAAAAGCTCGGCGACACGCCGTAAGCATGGGCGCAGGCACGCTTGCTCTCTTGCTCCTGATGGGCTTTGCAGCCTATTTGCACATGCCGAACATACAGGCGAAAGTGGCCGGTCTGCGAGCGGGCGTGGTTGCAGCGGCACCAAATTTCTCAGCCGCAGGATTTTCGCTCAGCGGTATTGAGTCACGAAATGCTCGCCTGACCTATGGGTTTCACGACAAACAATCCCAGTACCGCCTAACTGAGCAGCCGACCAACTGGGACAGCCAAGACATGATACAGCACGTGGCCGCTCTCAATGCCGATGGCACTCAAGATTATCAAACCGTCTCAGCCGATGCCCAAACAGTATATCGACTCGGTAAAACTCAAGCGACTTGGGTCAAAGACGGTACATGGTACCATGTACACGGCGCCGACCCCCTGACCGACAACCAGCTCCGTTCGCTCGTGCGCAATAGTTAGTTCCTCTTTTGGCTAGAGAACTCTCGTACGACTCTGTATACTAGTGTCATGACACCTATTCGTACGCGTTTTGCACCCAGTCCAACAGGTTATTTGCACGTCGGCGGTATTCGTACGGCACTATTTGCGTACCTTGTAGCTCGTCAAGCCGGTGGGCAGTTCGTATTGCGCTTCGAAGATACGGATAAAAAGCGGGAGGTTGCTGGCAGCGCCGAACACCTCATCACCAGCCTTCGCGCCATCGGACTCGATTACGACGAAGGCCCTGACATAGGCGGCCCATATGTCCCGTACATCCAGAGTCAGCGTCTTGACCGCTATCGGGCTGTCGCAGAGCAGCTTGTCGCCGAGGGTAGAGCATACGCTGACCCCTACACAGCTCGTGATATGGAGCGCTTCCGAGCCGAGGCTATGGCCGCCAAAAAGCCCTTTCTATACCGCGATCATAGACCAGAGAATCCGCCCGTCTGGGACGGCAGCATGCCGCTCAGATTCAAATCAGACCCCAGAGCCTACACATGGCACGACGAAGTTATGGGTGACATCCAGACTGGCCCAGAGGTAGTCGACGACTTTATTCTCATAAAATCAGATGGTTACCCGACCTACAACTTCGCTCACGTCATAGATGACCGCGACATGGAGATTACACACATCATGCGCGGCCAAGAGTTTCTCTCCAGCATGCCCAACTACCTCAATCTCTACGAGGCCCTCGGCCTCAAATTGCCAACATTCGCGCATCTGCCACACATCTTGAACGAGCAGGGCAACAAAAAACTCGGCAAACGTGACGGCGCCAAAGATGTACTCGACTACACACGAGATGGGTACCTCGGCGAAGCCCTAATGAGCTTCATCGCCACCATGGGCTGGAATGATGGCACGGAGCAGGAAACATATACCCGAGACGAACTCATCGAGCGCTTCAGTCTCGGCAAAGTACAGCGCAGCAGTGCACGTTTTGATGAAAAGCGCCTACTCTGGGTCAACGGTCAATTTATTCGGTCGCTTCCTCTCGAAAAACTCTACGCGCGTACTGCCGACTTTTGGCCAGCCGAAGCTGCTACCGCCACCGAAGACTACAAAAAGCAAGTCTTGGCGCTCGCTCAGGACCGACTGAAAACACTCGCAGACCTCCGTCAATTTACGTACTTTTTTGCCCCTCCCAGTGAAAACCCTGCGCTGATAACAGATAACAAGCAGCTCAAAAAACTTGCTCTAAGTGAAATTGATGATCTGATGCGCGCTGCCTACGCCAAACTCGCCGCGGTGGCAGCAGGGCAGTGGGATGCAGAAACTATCCAAACAGCCCTCAACGAATTGCTCGAAGAAACCGGCCAAAAACCGGGCATCCTTTTTAGCCTCATTCGCATCTACACAACATGGGCACCGTTTAGTCCCGAGCTCCCCGCCACATTGACCCTTCTCGGTCAGACCGCCACACTTGACCGTCTTTCTTCTCAATCTCCGCTTCACTAGCTCCCTAGCAGCAAGCCACAGGATGAATATTCGACGGCCTTATCGTCAGCTCATGTTACTCGACAGCTAATCAATACTTCCATTTTCATAGCTTATTCCTAATTAACCCCCAACTCGACATACGCACCACCGCAAGGGAGCTGAATGCGACTAGCAAGTGGACAGCGCAGCCTCTAACGGGTAGGGGGGCTATACCAAACGGATGTATCCCGTTTGGTATAGCGGGAAGGGCGAGCTCTTCCCTAAAAGAGCTCGACGCTTACGTCGAGCTCGGGTTAATCATGTCTTAGAGACCCTAGATTTCTGGGGCCTAATAGCTCGTTCTCATGGAAGTTTTAGCGAGGGCGTTAGGAATGAGTAGTGGCTCAAGTCCTACGAGGACGATCCCTGTTTGCAGCCAGTATCGCAGCAAGTGTTTCGCGTGCTAGACTCTCAGGAGTATATTCACTATTATAAATAGGGAGCCCGGTCCTATAGCGGTTTTCGCCATATCACTATCCGGCAGAGAACAAAAATGACCTTCATAGCGACGTCCATTGGTTTGTGTAGTAAAACCACTTTTATCCATAGCAATACCCGGTTTATTCATAAAAAAATAGTATAAACATGCTTTTTATATAATACAAATAGTATTTTAGAGTTGAATAGTTGAAACGGCTGATACGGCTGCTTGGGTTTCTTTGTTATAATAGTGCTTATGCTTGACGATATTAGCGGGCAAGGGCCTTCGGGTCGCAAACCAAAACGCATCGAACCACTCGAAAAACCAACGCAAAAATCGGTCCTTGAGCTTGCTGCAGAGCAGGACGATACGGCGCAGCAAGACGCTGAACCTGCGGCCGAACCAGCCTTTGTCACTCCGGAAACGGCAGCGGCTGAGGATACACCTGCCGAGATAGTTGACCACCTCCAGACAACACCGCAACCCGATGATAATTTATCTGTCAGCAACGGTCAGACGGTTACGTCTCGGCACAAAAAGAATTTTCTATCGTGGCACTGGCCGCTCAGCAAAAAACAAACCATCGTATCATCCAGCCTCGCGCTCTTGCTCCTCGGCGCAGGCGTGTTTTTTGCCCTTTCTCAACAACCAAACAACCAAGGTGGCACCTACAAAAGCAAGCGGGGCACATATACCCCGAAAGATACTCGGGTACGAAGCACACTCAGTGGTATGCTCGTTGACCCCGAGGTAAATCAACGGCCAGTCACCGGAGTTATGATAGAAAACAGCCAAGACGCCCGTCCTCAGAGCGGTATCGATCAAGCAGGAGTCGTTTTTGAGGCAATCGCCGAAGGTGGCATCACGAGGTTTCTGACGCTCTACCAAGACACGCAACCTGACTATATTGGCCCCGTACGCAGCGCACGGCCCTACTACGTGCAGTGGTGCATGGGTTTTGACTGCGCTCTCGCCCACGCTGGTGGCAGCCCGACAGCCTTACAGAACATCCGCACATGGGGCACCAAAGACCTCGATGACGCAACTGGCTATTTTTGGCGCATTTCGTCTCGGTATGCTCCTCACAATCTGTACACTTCAACCGCGAAGCTCAACGAATATGAAACCTCTCGGGGCTACAACGCGCCAAATTTCACCGGTTTTTCCCGCAAAAACGACCAGCCGTACAAAGCTGCTGCCGCGCCTCCGGCCGGGAAAACTACCCAGCAAACTGCTCCGGTTGATGCCCGTACGGCAGCCACGAGTATCGATTTCACCATTTCGACGCCCCTCTTCAATAGCCATTTTGACTACGATGCAACAACCAATAGTTACAACCGCTCGCAGGCTGGCGCGCCACACATGGCGGTAGACGGCTCGGGTAACCAGTCGCAGATACGACCCAAGGTAGTCATCGCCATGGTCATGCAATACGGTATAGAATCAGACGATCTGCACAGTTTCTACACTGTCGTCGGCAGCGGGGAAGCAACCATATTTCAAGACGGTACAGTCACCAAAGCCTCGTGGAGCAAGGCCGATACGACTGCACCGCTGCGCTTTACAGATGCGACCGGCAAAGATATCCCCCTTAATCCCGGACAGACGTGGCTCACCGCTCTCTCCGCCGCAAATCAAGTCACGTACAAATAATCCATGGATTTTTTCAACACCTATCGATATCGCATGACGCTCAAGGCGCTTTTTAGCCTGCTGGCGATGATGCTGATCACGCTCGGTGTCGCTTGGGCGCTCGTCTCATACAATACAACCGATCCCATAGCCCTCGTTTCTGCCATATCTGCAGTCTGGCTGACAGGCATCGTGATCGTCGGTTCATGGCTCGGCAGAGCCTGCACCGCACCGCTAGAAGCCGTCTGGCAAGCCATACAACACATCGCGCCGGAAGGAGAAAACGTCGCTGCCCCCAATCTCAAAAAACTCACCGACGGCCGCGAAGTTGTCTCTATCATCACCAGCCATATGTACCAACTAGCCAGTGTCGTGGACGGGGTTGAGTCGACAACCAGCAAAAAAACGCAGGACATCCACACGAGTTTTGTGGCAAACGCTCTGCCGCTACCGCTCCTCGTCCTCGATAAATCAGATGCCATCGTTTTTGCCAACGACCCAGCTCGGGCCTATTTCAACACAACGACTGACGATTTAACCGGCACAAATATCTACACGTCGCTCGACATGTCTTTTGAAAACAGCCAGACACTCCACGCGTGGCTGAAAAAAGCCCGTAGCAGCAGTGCCACCTCAAACGAGCGGTGGGAGCGTGTCCGTGTCGGTCTGGTCGGACAAAAAGACACCAAACTTTTTGATCTTGCGGCGCACTATAACCGCGAAAACCCGCTCGGCTACGAGGTGATGCTCGTTCTTTTTGACCACACCGAGGTATACAGCCAAGATGATCAAGCGATGAGTTTTGTCGCTCTCACCGTACATGAGCTCCGGACACCCCTCACGCTCCTGCGAGGGTATATCGAAGTCTTTGACGAAGAAATCGGCCCACAGCTCGACGACGACATGAAAGATTTCATGAAAAAAATGGATGTCGCCGCCGAACAGCTCAGCGCTTTTGTCGATAACATCTTAAACGTTGCAAAAATCGAGGACAACCAGCTCTCTCTCCAGCTCCACAAAGAAAACTGGGCTGACGTCGTCGCCGCTGTTGCCAAAGACATGCAGCTCCGGGCGGGCGTCCGCGGTATCACCATCGAAACCACGATCGCACCCAACCTGCCGCCAGTCGCCGTCGACCGCTACAGTATCTATGAAGTCATCGCCAACCTGCTCGACAACGCCATAAAATACTCACGTCAATCCAAAAAAGTTGAGATAGAGGCTCACGTCAACGATGAAGGGCTCGTAGAGACTACGGTCAAAGACTACGGCGTTGGCATAGACACCAGCATATTGCCTCATATTTTTGATAAATTTTACCGCAATCACCGCAACCGCGCCCAGATCGGCGGGACCGGGCTGGGGTTGTTCCTGAGTAGGGCAATCGTCCAAGCCCACGAAGGACAGATCACCGTACGGAGTAAGCCAACGAGGGCAGTAGTTTTACGTTTACCGTACAGCCTTTTGACGCCGTCATGGAGCATGCAGCGCACAAAGACACCACCCCAAAAAACATCACCAGAAATGCCCACGGCTGGATAAAAAACCACTCACTCTACCGCGAATAACCGTAGGGCTATCCCAGTTTAAGCCGTTGTGACATTCTGCTACAATATGATTATGCAACCAAAACTCCGCAACATCCTCTGTACAGAAGATGAACATTTTAGTAGCGAACTATACACTCGGGCCCTCACGCGAGCGGGGTACGATGTGCATGTTGAGCAAGACGGACAGGCCGGACTCGCCGCCGCCCAAACCGATGCATACGATATTGTCCTCCTCGACCTCATGGTGCCGAATCTGACAGGCATAGAGATCCTGCGTACCTTGCGCGACCCAGCGCAGACACCACGCCTACATGCCCTCGTCATCGTTACCACAAACCTCGAACAACGCGAAGATATCCGTGAAGACATAGAGAGCCAAGCCGACGGCTATCTCGTAAAAGCAAATATAACCCCCCGTCAGCTCGTCGAGTTTCTCGCAAATCTCAAGTCTCAGTAGACATCGGCCGTGACGGGACTAGAGAATCCCGTAGATTTCGTCGCCAAAACTACACTATGCAGCCGTCAAGCACGAGCGTATAGTGGGTAGTCCAGCCATGTGAGGACTTCCCGGCACCCGAGCCAGATTTACCCCACAGACTTTATATATGGCAATCACACTTCGGTCACTGTGCGCCCCCATTACATCGACAGGTTCCTTGCACCCACTCCTCGCGTCAAACGGTCGCAGGCGTGAGAGGCACCTCACTCACAAAATCCGTTGCCGAAAGAGATAGATCTTATCGGCTTTTTGTCGTTCTCACATATGACCGACACTTGTAACTGTAATGGAGGCATCTACTATGACACACATGATTAACCAAGAAGTCCACGTGAACGCCGTCTACTTTGCCGGCCCCGACCTCAAAACTTTTCCGCGCGAAATCGAGCTAGAGGGCAGGGCAATTACCTTCCTAAACGGACTACGCTATCTCGTACAGCGCGGCGCCGAAGCCGTGCGACTTTTTGACATGAGTACCGCAGAAGGCACGACGTACCGCCTGCGCCAAGAGGGCGAGCGGTGGCTCCTGCTCGGTCTCACTCAGCAGGAAGGAGGCGCCCTATGAAACGCCGCCAGTACCTGCACGAAGACCTCGCCCAAATTCAGCGGTATTTCCCGGGCGCCCGGCCCGTGTCACTGCGCACACCTTTTGATCTGACACCGCCGCGACAGCGCCTGATTGTTGATGTATTTAGGGCCGAGCAACCGGTCAAGCACTGGACGGGAGGGCTGCGATGGACGATGTAGTCGTCAACCTACTCGACGAAACGGCCGACCGAATAGGGACGGCCGTCGCCACACACAAAGGCTTTCCAAACCCGGCGGCAGAGCGGGGACGCACGCCGCTCAGCTTGGACCGCCTCCTCATTCGCTCACCCAGCAGCACATATTTCTTTCGACTGAGGGGGCACCACTGGCAGCGCTTTGGCATATGTGACGGCGATATTGCCGTGGTGGACCGAGCACGCACACCGGCTCCAGGTAAACTAGTCATCGCTAGCACAGATACCGGTGAGCTCATCCTCGCAAAATGGGGTGAAATCCGCCTCCCCGAGCTCTGGGGCATCGTCACCAGCATCATCCACGAATATTAAGTTAGGCGGCAATGAGTGGGCGCATCGCTTCCATACCCGCATAGACCGCGCCTCGCGCGGGCCGGCCCGCCGGTTTGAAAAGAGGCGAGCTGGGGTGGAACAGGGCGATAAGTGAGCCTCAGCGATACTTCTCCCTGATGAGAGGCGAGCCCCTCCTTAGAAATGAACCCCGCTGCCCGCAGCAGCGTCTTTATGGGTTTTGGAGGCAAAACGGAGGAAAAATGTACGCACTGATAGATTCCAACAACTTTTTTGTCGCCTGCGAGCGCCTCTTTCGCCCCGATCTCGAGGGTGTGCCGGTCATCGTACTCAGCAGTAACGACGGCTGCGCCGTATCGCGTAGCCACGAGGCCAAAGCCCTCGGCGTTGCTATGGGTGAACCCATCTTTAAACTCCGCGGGCGCTTTCAAGTCATAGAGTCAAGAGACATGAGTCAGGAGTCAAGAAAAATGGTCAAGCGCTTTTGTGACGCTAGGACAGCGCGGCTAGGGCAGGGTATGCCCTCTGCTCGCCCCCCGTATTTCACCACTGCTACCTCTGGGAAACCGCCCCTCGTAGTTTTTTCGGCCAATTTCGAGCTCTACGGTGATATATCTGAGCGCATTGCAACACTACTGACCAGCATCACGCCGCACATAGAGCTCTACAGCATAGACGAGGCGTTCCTAGATCTCGACAAGCTGGATATACCCGACTACAGCACGTGGGGCAAAAGCGTCCGCGCAGCCATCTTAAAAAACATCGGCATACCCGTGAGCGTCGGTATTGCACCTACTAAAACCCTCTGCAAACTCGCCAATCATTGGGCCAAAACCCACGAAGATACCTTCGGTGTCTTCGTGGTAGAACCACGAGTCACAAGCCAAGAGGCAAGGGCAGCTAAACTGCTCCAAGGCAATAAAACAGTCGCCGCAGGCGACACAACTTTCACTCATAACTCTTATCTCGTAGCTCTTGGTTCTACCAGTATAGCTGACGTCTGGGGCGTCGGCTGGCGTCTCGCGCCGCGCCTGCGTGCTGAGGGCATTTTCACCGCACTCGATCTCGCTCGCATGCGCCCCCAGCGGGCTGGACAGCTCATGGGCATACACGGCCGTCATATGGTGTACGAGCTGGGCGGTACTCGCTGCCTGCCACTCCAGCCCGCTACAAAGGCCCAGCACATAATAGGTCGCGGCCGTCAGTTTGGTGCCGATACCAGTGAAGAGTCCGTCGTAGAGGCCGCCATAACTACTCTCGCCACCAGAGCTGCGCGTGAACTGCGACGTGAAGGACAACTCGCTGCCCAAGCAGCCGTCATTCTCCGGACAAATTATCACAAACCCGGCTATACCCGCGTCTCTCACGCCGTCAGATTTTACACACCCACCGCCAACACCGGCACCATCTGTAGCCAGCTCATCCGAACACTCCACCGCGAGTTTCACCGCGGTCTCAGCTACCACAAAGCCGACGTAGTGCTCTACGATCTGTCACCGAGCAGCAGCCTACAGACCGATGTTTTTGGTATGGTCAGTATCGCCGATCACACTCGCAGCACAGCCCTGATGCACGCGGTCGATGCCATCACGGCCAAATACGGCCCGCACGCCCTCCGTCCCGCCGCAGAAACCCTGAGTAGCGCATGGCAACCCCGCAGCCATATGCGCAGCCCCCGCTACACCAGCAGCTGGCGCGAGTTGCCAAGCATACAAATACCGCACGAGCCTCGCGCCCTGACCTCATGTATATCTTCTCCTCTAAAGCACAGAAGGAGCCGTACTAGAGTACAGTAAATGAGTATTGGAGATAAAAACTACTCTACGGAGCCAAATAGGATTCCCCGAAACCTGTTTCATGGGGACGGAAAACAGCCAGCGGTATGACCAGCTTTTGCTAGACGGCAGGCTAGCTAGCGGGAGACTCGCGTACCGTAGAGATCCCCCAGCTCAAACCGCCCTTTTTCAAGCCGCTTTGGATAGTCCGCCACCCTCATGCCCAACCAAGTCACAGGCGAGGACTCCGATTTCGCGTGGCTTCATATGACGCCACGCGGATGCACGCCCAATGGGTTGCGTACTCTCTTGGTCTCGGTAAACTCGCAGCCCATCAGCCCAATCTGGCTGCACCGAATCCCAGTTTGGGGACTGAAACGTGATTGCTTCTGCTCCCAATGCATGAGCCAACTGCACGATAGCATTCGGGTCATTAAAAGCCGGCATCACTTCAGTCCAGGGGCCACACGACGCTACAGTACCAGAGCTAATCTCCCGAGACTTCCAGAGCACTTCAGCACTGACGTCTGGGCCGCCCCCAGCACCAGTCAAGCGTACTTTTGTTGATAAAACGCCAGGCTTGACATGCAGTGAGGTTTTTCTGGTAGAACGGGTCATGTGATCTCCTAGTATTCAATACCCAAATCATAGCAAAGGGGGTGCAAAAAAGACATCATATTTGGCTAACATTATTTGACAATATATGCATGTGCGTTTTGGTGATATAATCTGAGTTAATGGCAGAGACATTTCGCTTTGAAGAAATTGGCTTAGAAACCCGTGACAGAAGAGTGTACGAAGCGCTGGTAGCGAGCCCCCAGAGTAGCTTGCGAAAGATCGCCGCCGACACGGGTATCAACCGCGGCAGCGTCTACGAAAGCATCAAAAAACTCGCCGAGCAAGGATTGGTCGGCTCCATCGAAGTCGGCAAACAACGGCGCTACACCGCCTCTGACCCCCGGACTATCATCGAGCTCCTGAGGGAGCGCCAGCAGCAGGCCGCCACCGCTCAAACGCTCGCCGAAGTATATATAGCAAACTTGCCCAAACCGGGTGAGACCACCGAGAAAGCTTCTTTCGCCACGTTTTACGAAGACCACGAGGGCGTAGCCGCCATACTCCGCGACGTACTCGCGACGTGTCGAGCACAAACCCAACCCTCGTACCGAGTCATCTCAACAGGGCAGGTGCGTCAGTATATGTACCACAATTTTCCCAACTTCACCCAGCGCCGAATTGCCGAAAAAATTACGGTGCAGGTGATCGGTGTCGGTAGCGGCGGTATGCCCGACGCACTCAGTGAGCGCAAAACCCTTTCCTCGTCACGCGGCGAAGCACCAAATTGCTACACGCTTATTTACGGCGACAAAACTGCTCTGATTACACTTGGCGAAACCAATGTGCTTTCGGCTATCGTCATCGACAATTCCGGCGTCGCCAGCCTCCAAAAAGACCTTTTTGACCAGCTATGGCAGACATTGTAACAGGGTTGCTTTCGCGCTATCCGCTTATTTCCGACCAAGTTGACAAGCAGCAGGTAGAGGTAATCCTCCGTGAGTTAGAGAAAGTCTGTATTTACGGCGCCGAAGGAGCAGTCGTAGAGTTTGGTTGCTATACCGGTACCACAAGCCTTTTTATCCGACGCCTCCTTGATACGCATAGCCCTGCCCGCGCGTTTCATGTCTATGATAGTTTCGAGGGGTTGCCGGCCAAGTCCACTTGGGACGCGTCCGCAACAGGGGAGGCCTTCACCGCGGGTGAGCTGGCCGTGAGCAAAAAGCTCTTTCTCCGCGAGTTCCACAGAGCCCACCTGCACCCGCCCGTAGTCCACAAAGGCTGGTTCAAAGACCTGACGGCAGGAGACGTCCCAGACAAAATAGCTTTCGCCTTCCTTGACGGCGATTTCTACGAAAGCATCCGCGATTCGCTCCGGCTCGTGCTCCCGAGGCTGCAGCCCGGTGGCACTATCATCGTCGATGACTACTCCCGTGAAGCCCTCCCCGGTGTCGCCCGCGCCGTTCATGAGCATTTCGGCCCCGAGACCATCACCACCCGCCACAATCTCGCCGTCATCCACTCCTAACCCCTCGATCTTCACCCCCACCAATACCCCCATCTTGAGCCTCCACCCTCACTCCACCCCACTTCAACCCCCCAAAAAAACCTCCACCCCCAACCCATTTTCACCCTCCTACCCCCATCCTAGTTCCAGATGCTATAGCAT
>CAZNLV010000003.1:0-2142 GCA_964574245.1 uncultured Candidatus Saccharibacteria bacterium | reverse complement strand
ATGCTATAGCATCTGGAACTAGGATGAAACGTTAAGCGATATAGAGTAAATAGCGGGTTAAGAGGCGGGGAGGCAGCGATGAGTACACGCGTCGTGCGTGCCGACACTTAAGACGATGAGTGGTGATCCGGTGCGACTGCAATACTACTGTAACCCGAACCCAACATAAACCTCGGGTTTTTAGTGGGGGCTCGCCCACGTCCCGTGGGCTCAGAACTTCTGCCTTGCAAACAAGCTTGCAGGTGAAGATTCTCTCCCACTCGCTCGCACCTGACGATGCTAGCTGTGGTGATTATATCGGGTTGAGGTTATCATACGTATATGTGGACAACAAAAACACTCCCCGGCGCAGGATGGGTTTCGGCCCTACTCCTCAGTGCCTACTGTCTATTTGAGCTGCTGCTCGCCCTCAGCGCACCCCTCGGGAAATATGCTTGGGGCGGTCAATACACAGTATTGCCGTCCGGGCTTCGTGTGGCCAGCGGCGTTGCAGCCTTGGTGCATGCTTGCATCCTCGTCGTTCCACTCAGTCGCTCAGGAATATGGCCAGTTATCCAAAATCAGAAATTACTCCGTGCGTGCTGCGTCCTGCTCACGGTGTACTTTGGGATTATCGGCGTCATCATCAATCTGAATAGCCGTAGCCCAAACGAACGGTGGGATTCAATACCGGCGCTCATATTTGGGCTATGCTTTTTGGTTCCCAGTCGACAAAGGAGCACAGTATAAAAATCCATATCCTTACGATTGGCAAGCCGAAACTGTCGTATGCGCAAGACGGATTTGAGGAGTACTTGAAGCGCCTAAAGCGGATGCATCAAGTCCGAGTTACCCATCTGAACGATACACACGCTGATGACACCGCTCGCATCTTGAGGAAAATTGAGGGCTCAACAACGGTAGTCCTAGAAATATATGCGGTGGAATATACTTCCGAGAAATTGGCCGAATTTCTCCGCACAAGGGAACTTGAAAGTAAAGAGGTGAGTTTCATCATCGGTGGCCCGACAGGGCTGCCACAGGCAGTGCGAGAAGCCGCCGACTACCAATGGTCCCTCGGACGTCTGACGCTGCCGCACGACCTTGCCATGGTCGTCACGCTCGAAGCGCTCTACCGTGCCAGTACGATCAACGCCAAGCTCCCGTATCACAAGTAGAAATTTTGATAATAGTAAGATAATACGCTCTAGAGGAATAATTATCACCGTACAGTGCTGGAATCTTCTCCTAGCGTCTTTTGGCCCTTAGAGCGGCCCTACGGATTTGCGGACATCACTGATACTATGCGACCAGCAAAGACGCACAGCAAAGGACTATGTTTTGTCGAGAGTACTGTTAACAGCACCTAGGACATCGACATAACGCTTGCATTTAATGGTCTGGACCAGTTTCTTTAGACACCCCATGATCCTATGCTATCGGTAGCGAAGACCGGCGCACTGAGCATTGAGGCCTGGGTCAGGCCAGACACATTGAAATTCCCAAAAACAAAGTAGTGGTTACGTTTACTGGCTGGGGAAGGGGCGTTCCCGGAAACATGAATATGCCCCGCAGATGTACTCAGCAGACAACACATAAGGCAGTGCAAATCGCCTGTCAGTCTATGTCTTCACAACCGTGGGGGATTGGGTGCGGAAAGCTATTTCCAAGGCGACTTGCGAGCCGGAGAATGGATATACAGCGTCGCAGTTTATTCTATGCGCATGACCAGTAATATTTTCCCTCAGGGTTTCGTAAGTATCTATAGATATGGGGTCAGACGCAGCTCAAATAGCTTTGCTGCGTATGATATCAGCCCCGTGTCAAGAAACGCGCCTTTGCGCATCGGCCCTCGAGACTTTGGGTCGTATTTATGGGCTCTGTCTGTCGGCTTGCAGTGTACCCTTATGAGCTCGATGATCCACGGTCAGGCAGCACTACGAAGCAAGTCGCACAGCCTCCACCGGTACAGGCCGACAGGCAATCCTGCACTGCGTAGACAATATCTAACAGATATGCTACTGTGTTGTAGATCAATTGATGCTTGAAACTTACAGTATCAGTTAATGGGTTGCAATGACCATGGCCCCTTCGTCTAGTGGTCCAGGACATCTGGTTCTCATCCAGAAAATCGCGGGTTCGAACCCCGCAGGGGTCACCAAA
>CAZNLV010000002.1:23480-50880 GCA_964574245.1 uncultured Candidatus Saccharibacteria bacterium | reverse complement strand
CTATGTCATCCCAGGTGAAATTAGCTGGGATAAGTGCTAAGGGAAATTTTTTGGTGTTGACGATCTCAATTTCATGTGGCATGACCGGCGCAGTAGCGAAAGCATCGACGTCATTCTGATCCAAGTACGCGCGTACGCCCTTGATACTTTCGGGGCTCGCCTCCAGATAGGCTTCGAGCAACGTCTTTGCCTTGAAGCAATAATAGGCGACATTCCAGTAGAACCCCCCGTTCTGGACGTAGCGTTTTGCAACCGAGTAGGCAGGCTTTTCGACAAATTTTTCGACTGAAAAAACAAGCGGATCAGTTTGAATCTCGGCATCGACTTTTATGTAGCCGAGACCCGTATCTGGTCGTGTGGGTTGGACGCCCACAAGAGCAATGGCGCCGGGATGTCCATGCACGTATTCTTGAGCAGTGCAAAGAGCTTCTTGGAACTGATCTTTTTCCACGATAACGTGATCGGACGCCATCGAAAATATTACTGCGTCTGGATCGCGCCTAAGGATAACTTCTGCAAAAAGAGCGAAGGCCAGTGCGGGCCCTTTGGCTTCTGGCTCGACGACAAAGTTTTCGGCGGGTATGCGCGGCAGTATGCTTTTGATCTTTTCGACATAGTTCGCCGTGGTGGAAACATATATATGGCTTGGCTCAAATAAGGTATCAAGTCGCTCGATCGTGTCTTCAAGCAGTGAATGCTCACCGACAAGACTTTGCATCTGTTTAGGTAGATCTTTACGACTGAGCGGCCAGAGCCGGGTGCCAGAGCCACCGGCAACAATTACAGCGTAGTTATGAGCTTTATCCAATCTAACACTCCTTAGTTTATCGTATAATGATCTACTATACAGCAGACTAACAGGTTGGGCCAGAGTGCGGCCACTGCTATACTACTACCCATGCGAGAGAAACTACAAGAAGCGATCGCTCAGGTGGTCCGTGAGTTATATGGGCAGGAGATTCAGATTGAGCTTGCGCGCCCAGAGCCACAATTTGGCGATTACGCGACGAACGTAGCCTTGCAAATCGCGAAACAAGTCGGCAAAAATCCCCGCGAGATTGCAGAAGCCATTGCTGGCAGCGTCCGGCACCGGATTTCTCCCATTCGCAGCATAGATATCGCAGGGCCAGGATTTCTGAATATAACGCTGACTGATGAGGCGCTCTATGCGGCTGCGAAACAAGATGAAACCAAACCCTTGGCCGGCAAAAGAGTGCTCGTTGAATATTCTGACCCAAATCCGTTCAAACCCCTCCACGCTGGCCATCTGTATACGACACTTGTCGGCGATACCATCGCTCGGCTGGTTGAGCGCGCTGGCGCCGAAACGATCCGGCTGAATTACAATGGTGATGTCGGCCGTCATGTCGGTATTAGCATGTGGTCAATTGTTCAGTATCTAGGCGGGGAGTTACCCGAAAAACTTGCTGAGGTGTCCGAAGCGGATCGACCAGCTTGGCTTGGCGCTCGGTATGTTGAGGGAACGACCGCTTTTGAAGATGACGAATCGGTAAAGCATGACATCCTTGCCTGCAACAAGCGGGTGTATGAAGTCCATGAGCAGGATGATCACGAATCGCCCTTTGCTCAGATATACTGGACGTGCCGGCAGTGGAGCTACGACTATTTTCCTGAGCTGTATCGGCAGTTGCAAGTAGTGCCGTTCGATCGATTTATACCCGAAAGTGAAGTGACGCCGCTGGGTGTGGCCACGGTGCGCGAACAACTGCAGCAAGGCGTCTACACCGAAAGCAACGGAGCGGTCGTTTTTGATGGTGCCCCCCATGGGTTACATACACGAGTATTTATCAACTCCGAGGGCTTGCCAACCTACGAAACAAAAGACGTTGGACTCAGCCTGACCAAATGGCAGGACTACCAATTTGACGAGTCAATCATCATTACTGCCAATGAGCAGGAGCAGTATATGCAGGTTGTTTTAAAGAGCATTGAGCAGTTTGCACCGGAGCCGGCTCGTCGGACGCGACATATTACGCACGGCGTGGTCAAATTGGCCGGGGGAGTCAAAATGAGCTCCCGCAAGGGTAATATCGTGACAGCTCTTGAGATTTTGGAAGCAGCTCGCGAGGCAGGCCAGCAATCCCAAGCGAAAGTGACAGAGGAAAACATGCTCGCTGCGGTGAAATATGCTTTTGCCAAAAATCGTATTGGTGGTGATATTGCGTATGATCCTGTGGAATCGATCGCACTCGAGGGCAATAGCGGTCCGTACCTGCAGTACGCCCACGCCCGCGCTCGGAGCATCCTCTCCCGTCATTCTGGACTTGATCCGGAATCTCATAGCCAGATCGCTGAGATCCTGAAACGAGTTCAGGATGAAACAGGAGGCGAAGTTGTATTGCAACCAGACGAGCGCCTCCTCGTCCGCAAGCTCACCGAGTATCCAGAGGTCATCGCAAAGGCCACTACCGAGCTCATGCCGCATCACATCTGCACATATCTCTATGAACTCGCCCAAGAGTTCAACCGGTTTTACGAAAAAAACCGGGTCATCGGCGACGACCGCGAGGCGCTCCGCCTTGGGCTGGTTGAGACCTATGCCAAAACTCTAAAAACTGGGCTGCAGCTGTTAGGAATCCAAGCCCCGGAACGGATGTAAGGCAGTTGTTTGGGCAGGGTCTGTAGTCAGACAGCCATCGACAATAAAACGTGCTGATAGTTTTGGGGTTGCGGGCTAGGCGGAAATGGTGAGACTATGATGAGGAACAGGTACATGAAATCGAGGGAGAACAGGAAAATGGAAAATAAACTAGTCGAAACGCACGATATGGATGGGGCGAAAGTCACCATACGACAGAGCAAAATTCAGGCAGAAAGTCCGAGCCACCCGCATATCACCGTTATGCTTGAGGATCCGCAGGAAGCAGTGCGGCAGCAGGTGGGTGGGTTTGTGCAGTTTTTGCGCGAAAAGGCTGTCGTAGGACTAGCGGTGGGCTTTATCATCGGCCAGCAAGCGCAGGGCCTCATAAAACAGCTCGTCGATAGTTTCATAAACCCGTGGATCAACCTCGTTGTCGGTTCAAAGCTGCAGGACAGAATGACAGTGGTGGCAGGAGAGAAGTTCACATGGGGTAAGTTTGCGTATACGTTTGTCAACTTTATCGTCGTGCTTTTTGCCATCTATGTCATCATCAAAGTTTTCAAACTCGACAAGCTCGACCAGCCAAAAGCGGTAAAACGTAAGAAGAAAAAATGATATCTGCGGTGAAATGAGGAAGGGTTAGGAGAAAAGCCATAACTATAACGATTGAAAGTGACGAGCTGGTTATTCGTTTGCAAGGGCAGGAAAGACTCTGGGCACTCTGCCATGAGTTGCGGATCCCACGCGCCGCAGTGAAGTCAGTTCAGTGGCGCGAAAAGTTGGCGCTCCCGGTCACCGAAGTCGGCTGGCGGTTTGGTACTGCATTTCCGGGCGTGCTGGTAGCAGGGTGGTTCTACGGTGGCTCAAAGGGTAAGGGCTTTCTGTATCTCCCACGCGCTACCTACTTCTTTACGCTCCATGCTCGTCAGGTTATTGCGCTTGAACTTGTCGATTATCACCGGTGTAATTGGACGTACTTGGCTTGCTTTGATGAATCTCTTGCCAACCGTATAAAAACTTGGTCAAAGGGCTAAGAATACAGCCACCTATGGGATTATTATCTGTGGTATGAAGCTAGAGATCGATGCTGAATGTGTAGACGATAGGTGCGACATGGTCTTTCACTGCGTGTCCGCTGAAACAGAAACATACAAGGGGTACAGCGAATTTTACGCAAATTCTGATTAGTTTCAGCGCTTCGCCAAAGATTTGCTGGCATTTCCTTTTGAATCGAAACGATCAGTAAGATTTGCCTGCAAAGCTTTTTCGGGCAGTGATGAGGGGCTCTCGATTGAAGTGATTCTACTTGGAGCACGGGGTGAAATTGAGTTCCGAGTGAAGTTTGAGCATAACAAGGAAAGGGCTGAATTTGCTGGGTATCCCATAGAAACCCAGGCACTGCACGACCTTGCCAATGCTGTACTTTCTGCGGATTTTTCAGCCTCTCAACCAATCCGCTGGGAGACTCACTCAAGGTAATACGTTCTAGTAGCTTTAAGGAAAAGGAGTCAGAAGTAGGGCTGTCGTAACGAAAGAGGCTAGCACTCCTCGTGGTGCTTATTGCCCCAAGCGGCCATGCTCCGAAGGATGGGGACGAGGTCTTGGCCTTTGTCGGTCAGAGTATAAACAGTGCGCGGCGGGACTTCGGCGAAGGTTTGTTTGGTGATGACACCGTGTGCTTCTAGAGTCTCGAGACGTTGCGTGAGAGTGCGGGGATTGATAGAGCCGACAGATCGTTCGAGCTCGCCAAAGCGCTTGGGGCCAGTGCAGAGGTCACGGATGATGAGAGCGGTCCATTTCTGGCCGACGACTCGAAGCGCCGAGGCGATGCAACCGATTTTGGGTTCTATGGGAGTAGATTGTGTTAGATTTGCCATGCTGATTTCATTGCAATATTCCCGCCCGTGACGGAGCGTTTTAGCCCTGCATGGATCCTAAAACAAGTTCAGGATGACAAGGTGGGCAGTAATGCTTTACTTTGTATAGTTACAAATGTATACTTACTATATAAAGTATACTATAAGGAGGGAGAAATCACAATGAAACTCGGTATTATCATCGGTAGCACACGACAGGGCCGAATGAGTCAGGGTATGGCAGCTTGGGTTGCCGCAGAAGCAAAAAAGCATGAGGACGTCGAGGTAGATCTGATCGATCTGCGTGATTTTGAACTGCCAATGTTTGACGAGGCCATATCACCCAAATACAACCCAGATCGCCAGCCGACAGGCGCTGTCAAACAGTGGCTTGACACGCTGAGCAGCACTGATGCTTTCATCGTTGTGACTCCAGAATATAACCGATCTATATCTGGCGTACTCAAAAATGCGTTTGATCACATAGACTATCAACTAGCCGGTAAAGCCATGGCAATCGCCAGCCACGGTTCGTACAACGGAGCGTTTGCACTCGCAAATCTGCGAAATATTATTCCGGAACTGGGGGCTATCTCGACACCAAAAATGCTCGGTATCCCGTATGGCTCATTTGATGATACGGGTGCCAAAGTCGCAGATCTCGCCATGTACGAGCAAACACTGCAGACTCTTGTCGAGGAAGTTCTAGGCTACGCTCAAGCGCTCGCCACGCTCCGATCATAGAAGGGCGTGCTGCCGGGTGTGCGAAATATCCCTGTACTGATCGGGTGGCAGGCGCTATACTGACCACATGAAAGTTGTCGTAGTCGGAGCGTCGGGGCGTGTTGGTTCAAAAGTGGTGGCTGCCCTGCTGGGACAGGGTCATACGGTAGTGGCATGCGTCCATTCGCATAACCCTTTTGAGACGCACGCAAGACTCCATGTTGTGACACTCGATGTTCATGACCAAGTGAAAGTCGCCGAAGTTATTTCGGGATCCCAAGCGGTTATTTCGACGGTGAGTAGTTGGAAATCTGAAAGCGGCGATGTGCTCACCAGTGCTATGCAAGCAGTCGTGCCCGCCATGCAACAGGCCGGAGTGCGACGTATAGTCTCGCTGACTGGCAACGCTGCTTTTACCCCGCGAGATCATCCGACGGTGTTTCAAAAAGCCAACAGAGCCGCCCTCGCAAAAATTGCACCAAACGTACTCGCTGACGGCGAGAAACACATGGCGGTGCTCGCAACGTCCAGCCTAGATTGGACGGTTATCCGCTCCCCGGTCATGAACAAACTCGGTAAAGAAACGTACCAACTCCGTAGCAATCTTTCGGGTACTACTGCTACCATCCACCGGCAGGCAGTAGCACAGGCACTGGTCGATCAGTTGACTGATGCTACGTGGCTGCACAAAACGCCTACCATCTGGCGATCGTAAGCAGAGAGGGTGTTCCCGCGCCGCAGAGTTCTTGTACGGCAGGCAAGAGTGACCTCGTGCCGTCTAAGAGAGCAGCTTCATTCTTCTTGGTTCATTCTGTATACTGCTAGCTGATGAGTGAGATAGACAAAAAAGCTCTGCCTACCCGGATTTTATGGGTCGACTTAGAGATGACCGGGCTTGATGCGACACAAGATGTGATCTTGGAGGTAGCAGCAGAAGTAACGGATTTTCATTTCAACACGCTTGCGAGCTACGAGGCAATTGTGGCGCAGCCGAGTGAGGTTGTGGCCGAGCGGATGCAGGAAAACGCTTGGTGGCAGGGATATCCGGAAAACCGGGATGAGTTTATCCGTAAGACGAGCGATGCGAGCGTAGCGAAGCCGGGCTTTCAGGTGGAGCGCGAGTTACTAGAACTTGTCGAGCAGCATTTTGGCAATGAACCGGCAGTTCTGGCGGGCAATAGTATATATAATGACCGCAAGTTTATCGCTCGCTGGTGGCCACGGCTTGACCAGAAACTGCATTACCGAATGCTGGATGTAAGTGCTTGGAAGGTGTTTATGCAAGGTGCGTACGAAGTAAATTTCGAAAAAAATGAAGTACACCGTGCCTTTGACGATATCCGGGCCTCCATAGCTGAGCTCCAGTATTATCTCGAATGGTTTAGACACGGTGACTAATCCTTGGCAGCTGCGGGCGGTGGTTTTTGACCTCGATGGTACCTTGCTCGATACGCTCGAGCATGTGGCGCGCGCGTTTGAGCGGGTAACGGCAGAGTACGGTGAGCCAGCTAGTCGGGAGCAGATCATCGCGGCAATTGGCCCTCCGCTGGCGGATTGTTACCGCCTGCTGCTACCAGCGCACGATGCGAGCGTTGCGGCAGATAAGCACCATGCCTTTCAGCAAACAGATGAGTTTATGCAGCTGATTACAGAATATGCAGGTCTCCGGGATATGCTGAGGGCATTGCACGACCAAGGCATTCGAGCTGCGATATTCACTAACCGTTGGCGACGAGGTGTCGACCTAATTTTTAGCAAGCTGGACCTAGCAAGGGAATTCGACGTCATCATTACGCCGGAAGATGTGCGCGCGGGCAAGCCCGATCCTGAGGGTATGCATATCATCGCCGGCAAACTCGACCTGCCAGAAAGTAGTCTGATGATGGTTGGCGACCTGCCCGTGGATATTGCAGTCGGCAAAAACGCTGGTGCGGGGTATACGGTCGGCATTACACACGGATTTGGCACGCGCGAGAGTCTAGCGGCGGCCGGAGCGGACTATGTCATTGATACCCTCGCCCATTTTAGCGAGCTCGTAGAAAGACTATCGTGATGAGGAAGATTAAAGCGATTCTGTTTGACCTAGACGGGACGATCAGGGACACCAAAGACATCATCATCGATGGCTACATGCATGCCGTAGAGACGCATGGCAAACGGCGGCCCACGCTGGAGGAGCTGCAGCCGTATATGCATCATCACACCGAGGTGCATAGAGGCCTGTCGGCGCATGCCGATTATGATGCATGGCTACAAACTTACCGCACAAGGATCGATATGGCCTGGAAAGACGCACCGTTTTTTGCAGATGCCGAGCAGATCCTCGGGCAGCTCGTCATGGCAGGCTATCGGCTGGCAGTGGTGACTTCGGCGGACTATGACCGCACACTTGAGTACCTTAGCTATCGAAACATAGACCAGTTTTTTGAAGTCATTGTGGCGATGAGAGAAGGGTTCCGGCCAAAACCGGCGCCAGACATGATGCTAGAAGCTTTGTGGCAGTTGGGCTGCCCTGCTAGCGATGCAATAACCATCGGCGATATGATCACCGATGCGCAAGCAGCGCAGGCTGCGGGCTTGCCATTTGTGGGGATTACGCACGGCTTTGCCTCGCGGGAGGAACTAGTCGCCGCCGGCGCGGACTATATCATCGATTCTTTAGCAGAATTTCCGGCCGTGCTTGAAGAATGCTAGTGCTATACTGTGGACATATGGAGCGAGTGATACGGAAGCGGCATCAGACGTCGCGGCTTATCCCTATTGTGTGCTTAGTGCTGGTTTTGGGCGTACTAGGCTGTGCGGCGGCCTATCGTGCTGCGCAGCAAAAGCCAGTTGTCACCAAAACCGTTAAGGTTATTCAAGCAGCGCCAAAACCATACGCAGTCTCAGCGAGCTCAAACGCGCTTTTTACGGGCAATTCGTACTTTAGCCGCTACATCAACGATCATGCCATGCAGAGCGAGCTCAAGTTTGCCTACCCATTTTCGCGGCTTAACGAATTTGGTTGGAACCAGTACGACGCGACTATGACAGGCCTAGAATGCCCCACAGTTGCCGGGTTGCAACAAACTTCAGCTCAAGAAGATGCCACACTCAGCTTTAACTGCAACCCGCAGTACTTGCCCGAGCTCGCCAAATGGTTCACCGTGGTGACACTCGCCAATAATCACACCGATAACCAAGGAGATGAGGGCCTTGCCGAAACGCGCCGGCACCTCGACGAAAACCACATACAGTATTTTGGCGATCCAGACCCGAGAAATACCAAAGACCTCTGCAATGTCATATCCTTGCCTGTACAGGTAACGACCAGCGACGGCAAGACGCAAAAGGGCGCCTTGCCGGTGGCTATGTGCGGCTACCATTGGTTCATCCGTATGGTGCAACCAGATGAGCTGGCCGTGATGAAGCAATACAGTGAGATCATGCCCGTTCTAGCCTTTCCGCATGGTGGCGTGGAGTACAAAACAGCACCAGATGAGATAAAAACGATGCTCTACCGAGCCATGATAGATAACGGCGCCGATATGGTCCTAGGCGATCATCCGCACGTGGTTCAGCCAAGCGAGGCGTACAAGGGCCACCCTATTTTTTACTCGATGGGCAATTTCATTTTTGATCAGCAGGTAGCTCCGGAAATGACTCGTTCGGCCGGTATCAATGTACGGTTTGAGGTGATAGATGCAAATAAATCGCAGCTCGCTGCGTGGCTCAAACTGGGCAAGCAGTGTTCTATGTACCACGACGACTGCCTAGCGCAGATAGAAGCCGCCAGCCTCAAAAAGCTCCCCTATACCTACACCCTAGATATCGTGGGCGCTGACGACCTCGGCTACATCACGAAACCTGCCTCAGCAGCAGTGCAAGCGGGCATACTGCAGCGACTCAACTGGGCGCAGGTAAAGACACAGCTCCAAGCTCCCTATAGTGCAAAAACATAAATGACGTAATGTGCCTCTCTGTAAAAACCGCATCCGAGGTGAAATCAACCACACGGGGTGTTTTACAGTCCCGCTCATTTCTTTTATACTAGCGGTATGACACACAAAGAGGTTGAGAGCTACATTTTGAGTATGCCGAATAGTTTTTTGAGCTATCCTTTTGGTGAAGGCGTCGCAGTCTACAAAGTGGGGCAGCCCGAAAAGGGCAGTGAGAGCAAGATGTTTGCACTGATCGCAGAAGGTAAACAGCCTGTTAATCTCAGTCTAAAATGCGACCCCCAATTGGCTGTTGTGCTCCGAGAAAAGTACGAAACCGTTATGCCCGGCTATCATCTCAACAAAAAACACTGGAACACCTTGGTACTATCCGGCCAACTTCCATGGGAAGAAGTCCAAGGGCTCATTCGCCATTCCTACATCCTCGTCACTGAGGCGTAGGAAAAAGCGAATTTCGGGAGGGTTTAAGGTGTTGCTGGTGACTTTTCGGCTTCTGCCACAAGCATGGCAGCCGATGTATAGCTATCTTTAAGAAGCTGCTTGGCTTTTGCACTGGATGTTTGTTTGTAGGCACTCTGCAAATCTGTGGCGTATGCTCGCAGCTCGTTTGCCAGTACAGTTTGAAATGCTGAATCATAGGTGCTCGTAGCTTGGGCCTTTTCCAGTAGTGTGTCACTAGCACTGTCTTTTTTGAGGCCAAGTAGTTCGGGCTTGGGTTGACCGCCATGGGTAGACAAGTATCCAAGAAGCTGCGTCTGGTTTGTGCCGACGCTGAGCTCGGTCGTGAGCGCAAAACCTTTGAGCGACTCATTAGAAACGTTTTGTTTCCCGAGTGTCGCGAGGCGAATAACTTCTTGCTGTCTTTGGGCTATGCCGAGTAATAGTGGTGAGGTTGTATTTTTGTTGGCAAAAAGCTGACTTGCAACGACAAAAACCAGTATCAGCAGAAAAACACCGCCAGCAAGTGCGATGAGCAAAGCGCGCGATTTGTTAGGGGCGGCTACCGAGCTGTGCGTCGGATTTTCTGGATTCAAAATGAAATCGTATGGGTTTTGGTCCGCTGTTGTCACAGGGGCAGTTCTGGGCTGTGTATTGTACGGTCCATAGGATTGCTGCTGCTGGGGAGACGGGTTTGCTCCATACTGTGGATCATTCGGATTCATCATGCTTATGGTACGGGAGTTCGGAGGCAACAGTCAAGCTGCTGCTTGCTAGTTGCTGCCCAATACTTGATACTAAAACTAGGCATGGATGCAAAAGAGGAGATACGGGAGCGGCTCGCGATAGAGGATGTCATCGGTGAATACGTCCAGCTGAAGCGTGCCGGAAGGACGTGGAAAGGACTGAGCCCGTTTTCCAGCGAAAAAACTCCGAGCTTTGTTGTCAGTCCAGACAAACAAATTTGGCATGATTTTTCTTCTGGCCGGGGCGGGGATATTTTCTCGTTCGTACAAGAGATGGAGGGAGTTGATTTTAAGGGAGCGCTAGAAATTTTGGCGCGGCGGGCCGGCATAGACCTTGATCAATACCGCCACGCGAGTACGCGGGGGCCGTCTGCCCGCAACAAGGAGCGGCTGTTCGAGGCAAATGAGTGGGCCTGCAAATTTTATCAAGCGCAGTTTAGTAAAAACACCACGGCTCTGACATATGTACTAAAAAACCGCGAATTTACGAAAGAAACAGCGTTGGAGTGGCGAATCGGCTATGCGCCGAATACGGGCAGAGCGCTGTGCGATTTTTTGCACAGCAAAGGATTTAGCGAAAAGGAGATACAACTTGCCGGGCTGACGAGCCGTTCATACCGTGGAGGGCAACAGGATATGTTCCGAGGCCGGCTGATGATACCGCTGTGCGACCCGCAAGGTCGGGTGATCGGTTTCACCGCTCGGTTGCTCAGTGACGACCCAAACGCTCCGAAATATATCAATACCCCCCGTACACCGCTCTACGATAAAAGTCGTCATGTATTTGGTTTGCATCTGGCAAAAGAAGCCATCCGCAAAAACAAATATGTTGTACTTGCCGAGGGTAATCTAGACGTAATACAAAGTCACCAAGTCGGAGTGCGACAGGTGGTAGCGACAGCAGGGACAGCACTGACTGAGCAAAATCTCAAAGCTCTCTCGCGGCTTACGGGAGATATCCGGCTTTGTTTTGACGCCGACAAGGCGGGGGTGGCTGCAACCGAGCGCGCGATTCCCATCGCGGGCAAAGTTGGTGGTATAGAGCTCAGCGTCATTACCATACCAAGCGCTAAGGATCCGGATGAGCTGATCAAGCAAAATGCTGCCCAGTGGCGGGGAATCATAGAACGCCCGGTGTATGCCGTAGACTGGCTGATCGATCATTACGCCGCCATATTGGATCTCGAAACAGCGATGGGCAAAAGGGAGCTCAGTGATGTTGTTCTCCGGGTGGTGCGACAACTGCCGGATACCGTAGAGCAGGAGCATTTCGTCGGCCGTTTGGCTGAGCTGCTACGCGTGAGCAAAGACGCGCTCCTAGCAAAACTGCGAGCAACTCCAGATGAGACGGCGCCCGTGCGTCGGCGCGCCTCCCAAGTGCAAGCTACCCCTGTCGATTCGGCCATCCGAGACAAAATAAGGGCCGAAGAGCACCTCATGGCGCTAACTCTCATGAAGCCGAATCTTAGGAGCGCCCTGTATGGGCTTGAGCCAGATATGTTTACTGACGACGAAACGCGTAGAGCGTTTGAATTTTTGGCTGAGCATCCCGATTTTGACGGGTCAGACCCAGAAGAAGTGCAACAAATTGCCGAGTATGGTAAAATATTATCATTAGTCTACGAGACGTTATACCAGAGTATAGAAACGGAAGAGCTGTGGGCAGAAGTCAAGCGGCTCCAAACCGACCTGGTCAAGCACTACGTGCGATTGTGTAAACAGAGTATTACCCAAAAACTGCAAACAGCAACAGCCGAGGAAGCGGATGAGCTTTTGAAACAAGCGCGTGACCTCGACAATTTATTACGAACCCCTCAAGGAGATGCCCGTGGCGCCGAAGAATGACCCCAAAGATAAACTAGAGCAGGCCAAAACCGATCTGATCGCAAAAGCGAAGGCGGCCGGTAGTATTGATGCAAAAGAGATAACGGCACTTTTGCCGGATGTCCCAGAAAACGTTGAAGCGCTGGATGCTTTGTACACTGAACTTACAGAGGCGAATGTGGAGGTGGTGGCAGCCGAAGAGCCTGCACCCTCAGATCTCAGTGATGAATGGCTGATCGAGGAAGAAGAAGATGAAGAAATCATGCTGGAGGATCAGACCTATCTGGATGACATCGCTGATGATTCAGTGCGTCTCTATCTGCGTGAAATTGGTAAAATCCCACTGCTCAACGCCGAGGAGGAGCTGGAACTCGCAAAGCGCGTGGTGTCAGGCGACAAAGAAGCCAAAGATCAGATGGCCGAGGCCAATATGCGCCTCGTGGTTTCGATCGCTAAGCGCTACGTAGGCCGCGGCCTAGACCTGCTGGACTTGATCCAAGAGGGCAATACGGGCTTGCTGCGGGCTGTTGAAAAATTTGACCCCGACAAAGGCTTCAAATTTAGTACCTACGCGACATGGTGGATTCGGCAGGCGATTACGCGTGCTATCGCGGACCAAGCGCGGACGATCCGTATTCCTGTGCACATGGTTGAGACTATCAACAAGCTGCTTCGCACTCAGCGTCGGCTGACGCAAGAGTACAACCGTGAACCAACCAATGCCGAGATTGCTCGCGAGATGGAGATCGACGAGGCCAAGGTCGAACATATCATGAAAATCAAGCAGGACATATCATCGCTCGACGCCTCCATACGTGATGACGAGGAAGAGTCTGTGCTCGCTGACTTTATTGAGGACGAAGATACCATAACTCCCGAGGAATCAGCTACTGGCCAGCTGCTCAAAGAACAGGTCAAAGACATGCTCAGTGCGCTCACTGAGCGTGAGCAAAAGATCCTGAAGCTCCGTTTTGGTCTCGAGGACGGCAAACAGCACACGCTGGAGGAAGTCGGCCAAGAGTTTAGCGTTACCCGCGAGCGCATCCGCCAGATAGAGGCCAAGGCCCTCGCCAAACTCCGCAAGCACAAAGACGCCCGCAAACTCCACGACTACATCAAGTAGCATTTTCACATAAATAGTGCTATAATATAAATATGGTTAAGAGACCCGTGCTTTCTTTGGACACAAATGTTGCCCTGCCGTCTGATGGTTTTGAGGGGGCATGTTTTGACGTAGATGATACGCTTACAGCCCCGGTTATCACTAAAGGAACCTTTAAGGGCGCACGACTTCACGACGTTTCCCGTGTGCTAGCGGCCCACGAAATGGGGGTACTGCTGGGTAACGACTATCTGGCGAAACTCTCTTCCGAGGAAAGCCAAAGATCATATCTTGAAGCTGCAGAGCCCACACTGGAAGGATCACTAGCATGGTTACTGCATAAAGCAGGTATATTCAAAAGCTCTACCGATTATGATAGGTGGGATGAGCGTTTGGCTGATTTTTCATCACGGCGTTCGGAACTGCACTTGAAAATGCTTAAAGATCATATGTCGCTAAACCCTGGTGCAGAAGCACTTCTTCGATGGGTCCGAGATGAGACGGCTCACGGAGCGGCAGTAGCGAGTATGGCTTCTCCTGCAGAGCTTGAAGTGATTTTTAATAAATTTGACCTTTACGACCTCATACCCAACGAAAGAATATTTAACCGTGACCATGTGAAGCACCACAAGCCTCACAGAGAGATCAATGACCGTGCGTTTCGGTCTCTGGAGACTACTTTTGGTTGGGAACAGCGCCAGCGAATATTCGGTGTGGATGACTCTAGAGGCGGTGTGGCCTCAATAAGGGGCGCAGGCCTGTTTGCTATTGGGCTCGCAACAAATATGCCCGTGGAGCGCTTTATTGGCACTGAGGCTCAAATCGTTGTTCCGGATCTTAATACAGTTCTTTTGCTAGCACAAGCAAACAAAAATGTGCCCAAAGGGAAGCAGCTTGTTTGGGCCAATGGTCGGCTCAGCACTCAGCTAATGAGCTAAGCAGTAAAGCGAGTGGAACATCAGACTAGCTGGGTCTCTGGGTCAGTCCTTTATTTTCAAGAATGTGCTGGTTTTCTCTCTTCTACAGGACGGACCTGTAACAGATGCGGAAAATGCAAATTTCGCCGAGCAGTTGTTTTTACAGAGGGAAATTTCATTTATGATTGAATATTCGTGTGCAAAATTGTGACGGAAAGCGTAGAGGGATTTTTGGTCCCCGGACTCAGGTTGGAAAGTGGGAGTTAACTAAAGATCAGATCTTTACCCCTGGGGAAAAATGTGAATATGTTGATCGTATGGTGATGGTGAAGCAGCATAGGTTTGGTGCGTTATGGGTGCGGAAGTGGCGTTGTCGCTAGGTTTCTACCGCGTCAGGTACGTGGCCTGGCCCGCTTAGCGTATGTGCTACACTACGGATGACGACATTAGCGTAAGGGAGTAGAGAATGAAACTGATCGGAGCATCGCTCGTAACACTGGGGCTGATTTGTTCTTTTGTGTTTTTTATCATCATGATGGTGCTGCTGTATTCAGACAATATGAATATCTGGGTTGCTATGGGGCTGACTGTCATCTTCAACTTCATCATGTGGCTGGTGGGACCGTGGATCACCGATTGGATCAATAGGTTTTTTTATAAAGTGCAGTTTATGACGCCCGAAGAGGTCAAACAAGCATATCCGGCAGTGGCAGATGTAGCGATGAGTGTCAGCACACAGTATGGGTTCAAGCATCCTAAAATAGGCGTCATACCCGATGATAATCCGACGGCTTTTTGCTATGGCAGCGGACGGTACAATTCTCGGCTGATCGTTACGCGAGGACTCTTCAAGTATCTCAACGAAAACGAGCAGCGGGCCGTGGTAGGCCATGAGATGGGTCATATCGTAAACCGTGATTTCATCGTGATGATGATCGCCAGTACGCTCGTGCAACTGTTGTATGAAATGTACGCGGTACTTACTCGCGGTAAGGGCGACCGCAAGGGTAACCTAGCGGCCATTGGGGCAATCGCCTATGTTCTGTACGTCATAGCCTCGTACCTGCTGCTTTTCCTCAGTCGGACCCGCGAGACCCTCGCAGACAAATTTGGCGCCGAGCTCACTGAACCAGAGGATCTCAGCAATGCACTCATCAAAATCGCGTACGGTATAGTGAGCGAGGAAGACACGGGGACAACGACGCGGCTGCTGCAAAGCACGCGGCACATGGGTCTTGTGGATGTGAAAGACGCCAAACATACTGGCGGCGTGTCGTATATAACCAACAACGACACAAAAGCAGTAACCGAAGCGATGCTTTTTGATGCCTATAGCCCGTGGGCAAAACTGATCGAGCTAAACTCGACGCATCCACTTACAGGTCGGCGTATCAAAAACCTGAGCAAGTTGCCGAGCAAAGCGGGCAAGGTTTTTAGCTACAATGTTGAAGCGGTTGCGCAGGCGGTTATGTTGGACAAAAGACGGTTATGGACTGTGCTCTGGAAAGATCTCGGCATGATGCTTTTGCCCATTGTTTTGGCGGTAGGCATTGGTGTAGCGACACGGAATGTAGGTCTCGGTATCGCTGCCTTTGGCGTTGGCCTGCTCCTAAAGACTTTCTACAGATTCCCGAACGCGGCCGCTGCAGACACGACGGTGCTAACCGAAATGCGTAATCCCTACGCCTCACCGCTACGGGGTAAACCCATCGCTGTGCAAGGGCAGGTGGTCGGCAAGGGCGTCCCAGGCTACGTCTTTGGTGAGGACATGATGCTACAGGATAAGACGGGATTGATTTTTATGGATTATCACTCGGCCTTTAGCTTTTTGGGCAATCTTTTCTTTGGTCTGAAAAAAGTCAAAAAACTACTCGGGGTACCGAGCAGAGCAAGCGGCTGGTTTTACCGCAGCATGGCGTCATCGCTGGTGCTGAAGCGCCTCGAAGCAGCGGACGCAAAACCCATAAAAAGCTATCGCCGCGCGTGGTCGATCGCTGGAGCGGTGTGTGTTACGCTGATTGGCGTGGTTGTGCTGTACGCCCTTCGCTCAAACACTGCGTAGCGTGTGTGCATATACCGCTACGTATTTACCGAGAGCAGTTCACCGGGGAGGGCACGCATAACAGGGGTGCACGTTTACTGGGGATCAGTAGACCTCTGGTGTACGGTCAGTATATCGACGACAAAAAGCACAAACCAGACTGCGTACATTGTGATGAAGGACCGCTGAATTGTATCTGCGAGTCCCGGGATGACCTGACCAATTACAAAGCCCACCGTACTGAGGAAGATGACGAGCGCCGTAAATAGCCGGCGCCACAGATGCCCGTCTCTCCGACGCCAATAGATTGCCCATAGGACGGCGGCCGCGACGAATGCGGCGCTATTGATAAAGCTGATGAGACCATGCAGTACAATGACCGGGTCTCTCAGTAGGCTGAGTTTGAGCTGACCATCAAGACTTGCAAATTGATGAGGCATGGGCACGAGCGCAGCAAAGGCAGTGCAGAGGCTGCTGACGAGTGCCAGATCAAGCGTGAGTCGGAGTAAGCTACTCTGATGCGGCCTCCGTCGGAATCGTAACCACGACAAGATGGCGATAGTCAGAGCCCCAGATACTATGTCTGAGATATTGAAAAGCCACGCGTATGGTTGGCCTTCGCCGCCGAGCGCACTCGTGAGTCCATGGAATGCATAGGGTCGGTTGAGAAACCACGCAAAAGGAAACGAGGCATAACACAGGCCCGCAAGTGCAATGAGTACGATAGGTACGATATGTGATCGTCCGGCAGTATATGCGGTGTCTTTGTAGGCTATGGCTTGGCGAATGGCATTTGCGGTGAGAGGCAGCTGACGTATGCCTCCTTGGTAGGCGAGAAATCGGGGCGACCACTGTGGTTCAAATTTTCCCTTGAATTGTTCGAGTCCGGCCGATGAGTAAAACCGGCTGCCGACGCGCCGGAGTACTGTCAGCAAACGGTTTGTGAGTTTGAGCGAGTCTGTTTCGAGTTTGGCGAGCGGTACAAAGCCGAGATTAAAACGTGTAAATCCTTGAGTGTGGACATGCCGAATAATTTCTGCAAACAGATAGTGCATGGCGACGCTGGAAGTGTCTGGCACGGAACGCATGTGATCTATGCTCGCGGTGTCGGGAGGGCCATAGGTGGGGAGAACGTTGACGTATGCGATAGGCGTTTTGCCGCTCGTGAGCACCGCCACTTGGCAAGTGCGCAGGTATGCTGCCGTAAACGGAGCCATCACAAAACTGTATTCCTGTCGGCCGCTGGCGATCCATCCATCGGATATGTTTTTGAGCGATGCAATCTGTGGGTCAGAGAGCGGTGGCTGCCACCAAGTTACACTCAGATCGTCCTTGCGTGCGCGGTTGGTTACATAGCGAAAATGTTTGTTGCGAATCGTTTTTTCTAGAAAAGCCTCAGTTTCCAATATAGCTTCGCTGCCAATTTGCAGAGTCTCTATGCCCCAAGGTTCCCATGCGCTCGCCTCGTTGCCGCTGCAGTGGATTACGGCGATTCGCCAGCCATTGATGCGGCAATACTCTGCAAAAGCCGGTCGTACATGGTGCAGATCTACGCTCTTGCCACTGGCGCCATCGAGTACAAGTGCGACTCCGTTTTTGACGGTGTAGGGGACGAAACTTTCGCCGTAGAAAAAGTAGTGTTTGTCTTCTGGGTATAGTTTGAAAAAATCTTCTGAGTCTTGGCCGTGTGCCTCTAGGATGGTTTGAGCATGCATGCGGGCCAGTCGCGAGGTATGAGCCCGAAAACGGAGCGGCCGAAACAGATTGATCAAAAGCAAAACAAAACTTGTGATAACCGTCAGGCGCAGCAGGTCTATCAGTACTCGGTCGTACCTGGTCGGGTCAAGATTGTACGGTAGCGGGTTGCCGAAGAGTGCATCGGCTGTCACTCTTAGCGTCTGCAGGGTCGTCAAGTGCCGGCCAAATTCACGCTGATCTAAAAGGACAAAGATGATCCCAATGACGGTGAATGCACCGATGAGCTGGAGGGTGGCAGTCACAAGACTACGGCGGAAACTCGTCAGATCATTTTCGACCACAAACTTCCGCTGAGCGCTTAGGAACAAAGCGAGCACGGCGCAGTAAGTCAAGATCTGGACTGGTTCAAACCTTCGGGCTAGCGAAAAGATAATGAGGGCGATAAGGAGGGCGACGGTCAGGCGCCACGCGTTTTTTTTGCGCCACGCCACCTGCTCAGACATGTACAGCAGAAGCAAACCGAGTACGAACAAAACTCGGCGGGCTGTCCCCTCGGGGACGAAGTACAGGATGGCTTCCAAACGCTCGGGGAGGTGCCGTACCAGCGAACCGATGAGCACGAGTACACCGGCAGCAAAAATTATGAGACCGTAGGGGTCAAAACGCGGCAGACGGAGAGCTTTCATGGGCTACAAGAGATGATTTGTATGCAGTATTGTTTCGAGCTGTGCGTAGGTTTCTGCGGGCGTACCGTCATTGAGCACAGTGTAGTCGGCATTGGCGATCGGGCCGCCTTTGTCGCTATTTTCTATTTCGGCATATTCACGGTTTGTCGCGTCTTCCTCGTTGAGTGGTCGGATGGGGCGACAACGCAGGCGCGCATGACGAGTACTGCGAGCGCTAGCGACGGCGATGATGATGACATCTGCACCGTAGCGCTCTTTGAAAATTTTGTATTCGGCCCAGCTGTAAATGCCGTCGGCGATAACGATGCTAGTGCCACTCTCTACAAGGGCATCGATCTTGGGCAAAATACGCTTCGCCATCACGTCCATACCTTCTTGGGCTCTGAGCTCTTCGCGAACTATCTTTTCGTTTGCCTCGTTTACGTCGAGCCCGCGTGCTTTAACCTCATCGACGGTGATGCCGCCCAGATACACGCTCGGCCAACCTTTTTGCTCAAGGTACTCAACGCACAGCCCTTTGCCAGCTCCAGGCATCCCCACAAGCGCCAATACTTTTACCATGAGATGTATTGTACAGGACGTATGCTTTTCATAAAAACTGACACTCCTGATCTCTCGGCATTCATCAGCTATCGCATGTCATGCCCAGACCGTAAGACCACGGGAGACTTTTTTAAGGCCTACCCTTTATCTCTGGGAAAATCGTAATTTTAGATTGGCGATGAGTTAGCTGGGCTGCAAATGTCGGCGGATGACTTCGTGCCCGTGCCGCTCAAAGAGTGCTCGGCGAGAGTGGTGGTGGGTGTGGCGCTGCAGCTCACGGACGAGGATGAAAAGGACCGCCGCGCCGACAGCGAGGATCCAGTCGATGAGTCCGAGTGGGCCGCTGGCGAAATACACATTGAGCGGGCTATAGATGATGACACCGACGCAGATGAGTGAAAAAGCCAGAGCCCCCCAGAGCGCACGGTTATGGAGCTGGTAGCGGGTAAATATGCCGTGTTCGCTCCGCCTCTGCAGTATATTTGCGAGCTGACAAAGCACGATAGTGAGGTACGTGAGCGTCGTTGCTTGGGCGTGGATGAGGCTGTGAGCGTCTATGTGTGCTGCGCCGATACCGCGTCGCCAGTAGTAGAGTAGGTAATTGCCAAAGGCTAGGCCGCCGATGAGAACGCCGCACCACAGGAGGTCCAAGATGGCGCGGCGATTTAAGATGTGGTTTTCGAGTCTGCGCGGCGCTTCGTGCATGAGTTGGCCTTCGGCTTTGTCGCGGCCGAGCGCAGCGATGGGGAACAACTCGGCTATAAGATCAATCGCCAAAATTTGCATAATAGATATAGCGAGCGGTATGCCCATGAGTGTTGTAACGGCGAGGCTCACAAGGTTTACAATCAGCTCAGCCATATTTGAAGTAAAGCAGCTGAGCGTGCCTTTTTGGATGTTTTTAAAGATCGTGCGACCTTGCTGTACGGCGCCCACGAGAGTGTGAAAGCTATCGTCAAGTAGGATGATTTCGGCGGATTGTTTGGCGACATCGGTGCCTGTGACTCCCATGGCGACACCGATGTTGGCGCGTTTGAGCGCGGGTGCGTCATTGATGCCGTCGCCGGTCACCGCGACAACCATGCTGGCTCGTTGGGTTAGCTCGACGATGCGCAGTTTGTCCTCTGGCGCAACGCGGCTAAAGATCGCGCCTCCACGTCGGACGTAGTCGAGTATCTGGGCGTCATCGAGTGAGGGCAGATCTTCTCCGGCGATGACGGTCAGGTGTTCTGGTTGGTCGGCCAACCGTGCACGCACTGCAATAGCTCGGGCAGTGGTTGCGTAGTCCCCCGTAACGATCGACACGCTCATATGGGCTCGTCGGGCTGCTACCATGGCCGCCGGAACTTCTTCGCGGAGGGGGTCGACCATGCTCACCATGCCGAGAAAGACGAGTTCGGTTTCAGCGTCCTCGAGCGGGTGTTTGCGTGCATCGAAGCTTTTCGGTAGTTCCCGGTAGGCGAGTGCTAGGTTGCGCTGTGCGGCCGCGGCGTGTGTTTCGTGGTAGGCGAGGAGCCGTTTGCGTTCTGACTCAGACAGTTTTTTTACTGTGCCGTGATCCCAGAGCTTTACGGAATGCTGCAGGATACTTTCTGGAGAGCCTTTGACAAACACCATTTGTTTTGCGCCGTATTTGCGGACGCTACTCATACGTTTGCGAGCTGAGTCAAAGGCGTACTCTTTGGTTTCCTCATACTTCTTGTCGAGCTCCGTCGGCTCGACGCCGGCTTTGCGGGCTAGAGTAATGAGGGCTCCTTCTGTTGGATCTCCGACGACGTGCCAAGCAGTGTGCTCGTCATCGGGCGGGTTGACGTGGGCGTTACTCGCGAGGGCAGCTGTCTCAAAAAAGAGTCGTAATTCCCCAAGTATTTTACCGGGAAGGGCCTTGCCGCCCCTGTCTGTCACCACTCCATTTGCTTCATAGCCGATGCCGCTGACCATATATTCGGTCGTCCCGACGAGGAGCTGTTCGACTGTCATCTCGTTTTTGGTGAGCGTACCGGTTTTGTCTGTCAGAATGACATTGGTCGCACCCAAAGTTTCAACCGAACTGAGCTTTTTGACGAGTGCACGCGCTTTTGCGAGTTTGCTAGCCGCCCCCGCCAGTGCCGTATTGATTTCGGCGGGCAACCCTTGGGGGATGATAGAACTCGCGATGCCGATGGCAAAGAGGAAGGCGTCTTTGATAGCAAGTCCGCCGGAAATAGCGATGGGCAGAAGGATGACACAGAGCACCATGGTGCCTTGGGTGACACGCGTCGCCATGTGGTTCATTTCGCGCTGCAGAGGACTGAGCATAGTACGGGTATCTGCGCTCAAGCTGGCTATGCGTCCGAGCTCAGTCTGCATCCCGGTCGTTACTACGACGCCGAGGCCTTCACCGGTTGCTACCGTTGTACCCATATAGACGAGGTTTTGTCTGCTCGATAGCGGTACATCAGAAGAAATGGCGTGTTTAAATTTACGCGTCGGATTGCTTTCGCCGGTCAGGGCAAAATCGTTGGTACTCAGCTCTTCTTCTCGGATGATGCGTAGGTCTGCCGGTACGTTGTCACCCGCTTCTATGCGTACAATATCACCGGTAACAAGCTCGGCAGAGGCGATCTCTAGCTCCGTGCCGCCGCGGATTACCTTGGCTTTGGCCACAACCAGCTTTTCCAGCGATTCGATGAGCTTTTCGGCCTTAAACTCCTGCAAAAAACCAATGGTCGTATTGAAAAATACCAGCCCGAGCAGAACTAAGCCCGCCCGCCTGTCTCCGAGGTAAAATGATACGCCAGAGCTCGCGAGCAGCAAGACGATCATGAGGTCACGGAACTGCCGGGCATAGGTGGTAAGCCACGACTCCTTTTTCTTTATCGTAAGCACATTTGGTCCGTGCGCGCTCAGTCGACGAGCTGCCTCTGAGGGTTTCAGGCCATCTTCGTTCGTCTCGAGTGCATCCATTACTTCACCCGCGCTCAAACGGTAGCAAGCAAGTTTTTTGTCTTTTTCCACCGAGGACATGGCAATAAGTATATGCTTACTTTCGTCAAAATCATAAGCATCAACTCTAAGCCTCTAGAAACAGAGCGCTGTTTAACAGGTAAGATACACGGGGTACTCTGCAAGTATAATAAATTGTAAGAATTATTACAAAAAGTATCTCGCAAGGAAACTCTTATTTTGTCCCTAAACCCTAGGAGCGTGTGAGTTAGAAAGACTACGCTTATTCCCAGGTACAGCAATAATAAGTGAAACGAGTGTCGGTGGGCCAGATGTTATGCGAGTAGGTCAAACGATTGTAAATTTAGCCAACGCTTCATCACCGTGGGAGGCGTAGTACTACGGCCAGAGGAACGCGTAAGTGTGGAGAGTAGCACTCCAGCTATCCGTGTCAGAGCGCCGCCCTTGCGCCCCTGTATTGATTTCGACCCTTGGGGTGCCAATAAGACACCAAGGGCTTAGTGCTCAATCCGATTGAATAGTGCGCTTGAGCTATGTCGGATCATTTCGAGCGTTTTTAGCGTATACTAACAGATATGGAGAAAGAGCCGGGGCGGAAGCGGTTGGCGGTGATAGACGGTAAAAGTGTGTTTTACCGCGGGTACTACGCCATGCCGAACCTTGCGACCAAAGACGGCACGCCGACCGGTGGAGTATTTGGCTTTGCGACGATGGCGCTGGAGGTTATTAAGCGCCTTAAGCCAGACTTTGTGGCCGTAGCATGGGACAAGCCCAAAACGAACATTCGCTCGCGCCTGGCAATTTACCCGGAGTACAAAGCTGGGCGCAAGCCGGCACCGCCAGACTTTTACGAGCAAATTCCGGTGCTGCACGAGCTGCTCGATGCCTTTGGCTGGCCGCTGTACGAGCTTGATGACTATGAGGCCGACGATATTATGGCGACGCTCGCAGTTAAGGCGGCCAAAGAGAACATAGAGACACTACTGGTCACCTCTGATATGGACGCACTGCAATGCGTCGGGCCTCACACCAAAATGTTTCGGCTCAAAAAAGGCCTCAGTGACATAGAACTGTACTCGCCGGAAAGCTTTACGGCCAAATATGGCATAGAGCCTGAACAATTTTTGGATCTCAAATCGCTCAAAGGCGACAGCTCCGATAATATCCCCGGTGTGCCCGGTATAGGCGAAAAAACCGCCATCCAGCTACTGCAGGACTACAAGACGCTCGATGGTGTGTACGAAAACCTCTGGCAGGTGCGGGAGGCGGTGCGCAAAAAGCTCGATGCCGGCAAAGAAAGTGCCTACATGAGCAAGCAGCTTGCAGCGCTGTGGACCGATGCCCCGGTGCCGCTTGATCTGGCGCGGATGGATGGTCACGTGGGGGCGGATGCGACGAAGATCATGGCGCTCCTAGAAAAGCTGGAATTTCGCTCGCTCGCTCGACAGCTCCCAGAAGTTTTACATGTCGATTTGCAGAGCCAAAAGGTCGGGGAGCCAAGTGCTAGGGACTTTGCTGCGCAAAAAACCGTTCTGATCGATGATGAAGTGAAACTCGCCTCTGTCAAAATCCCATATGGGACGGAAGTGGTCATGTATGGCCGTTCGGCGGGGGTTGCCGGTCGTGACCCGCGAGTGCTGGTCATTTCGGTAGACGACAGGGTGACATATGGATTTGATCTGGCCAAACTGAACCCGGAAGCAGTCGCTACACGACTCTCAACGCTCAACTCTCAACTCGTCGGTTATGACGTGAAGTCAACGCTTAAGACGCTCCTTGGCTTGGGCGCAACCGAATTACCGACGGTAGCGCACGACGTTCTCGTCGCTGCTTTTACACTCAACAGCCTTATTCGTGCGCAGTCTCTGACTGATCTCGCGGCGGAGCTCCTAGGCTATGACGGCTCGCCCCTTGAAGATCTCAGTGACGAAGAGTTGTTGGAGCGAGGAGCAGAACTTGCAGCGGTCATCCGTACTATCGCAGCAAAACAGCGTGTAGAGTTAGCCAAAAATCCCCAGTTTGTGGAGCTAAATGTCTCGGTCGACCTCCCGGTCATACCCGTGCTCGCTCAGATGGAGTACGCCGGCATACAGCTCGACACGACTTACCTCGCGCAGTTTGCAGAACGGATAGATGACAGTATTTCCGACCTAGAGCAAGAGATCTATGGACACGCTGACCAAGAGTTCAACATTGCAAGCCCTGCGCAGCTCGCGGATGTACTTTTCGTCAAGCTTGGGTTGCCGACGCAGGGGATCAAACGGGGTAAGACCGGCTACAGCACAGCCGCAAGCGAGCTCGACAAACTCCGGAGCCGGCACGAAATCATCAATCTCATCAGCCAGTACCGCGAAGTCACCAAGCTCAAAAACACCTATGTCGACACACTGCCAAAACTCGTCGACGGCCATTCGCGCATCCACACTACATTTAATCTCACCATCGCTCAGACAGGGCGCCTGAGCAGCACTGATCCCAATCTGCAAAACATACCCGTGCGTACCGAGCTTGGCAAACATATTCGCACTGCGTTTGTAGCGGGCAAGGGGCGCAAACTTGTTAGCGCCGACTACAGCCAGTTTGAGCTACGTCTTGCGGCCGCCATGAGTGGTGACACCGAAATGGTGGACATGTTTAACCGCGGGGCAGATATCCACGTCCAGACGGCGGCGCAGATATATGGACGTCAGCCAGAGGATGTCACCAAGCAGATGCGTTCGGCCGTGAAGGCGATAAATTTTGGGGTGCTTTACGGCATGAGTCCGCACGGACTTGCTGCGGTGACAGGCATGACATTTGCCCAAGCAAAGTCGTTTATCGATGAGTATTTTAAGCTACGCGCCCCGCTGCTCGGCTATCTCGAGGGGCTGAAAGAACAGGCGCGCAAAGACGGCTATGTTGAGACGTTGCTCGGTCGTCGTCGGCCGATGCCCGATATGCATTCGAGCAATTTTGTTGTGCGGCAAGCGGCCGAGAGAGCCGCTATGAATATGCCTATACAGGGTACGGAGGCTGATCTGATGAAGCTTGCTATGGTGGCAGTGCAAAAAAAAATCGATGAGCTTGCGACACAGAGTCAGGAGTCAAGAGATGTGAGTCAAGAGGGGGCGGGGATTCGTCATCACCGAAAAAGTGGGGGACCAGTTGAGTCTTTGCCTCACGAGAGTGTGTTGTACGTACGGCCACAACAGCTCCTGCAAATCCATGACTCCATACTCGTCGAATGCGCCGAGGAAGATGCTAGGGCAGTGGCGGAGATACTCAAAACCACCATGGAGGCCATATATCCTCAGCTGTCCGTCAAACTCGCCGTCGATACTTCCATAGGCGACAACTGGGGCGATTTGTAGCTATGTCACGGGCATCCATTTCGGAGGATCGTGGCCTAGCTTTACTGACGGCTGATGATAGAAAAATCCTGAGTGTTGGGATATCTACGGCTGGTACCGCTGAAATATTAATGGCACGGATGCACTACGGACGGTCTGTCGTGGCAACGACACTAGATGCTGCAGGCGCCGCTCAAACTCGGTGTACGGTTGCAGATGCCGGGCTTACGGACCAGATCGAGGTGAAGGTCGAAGATGTCGCGGGAGGTCTGCTGTACAGTAGTGGTGAGTTTGATTTTGTGTATGCGCGGCTTGTTTTGCATTATTTGACGCAACAGCAATTATCTAAAGCACTCATGGATTTACAGCGGGTACTTCGTAAGGGTGGGCGGATATTTGTTGTAGTGCGGTCAGCAGATTGTCCCGAGGCGATGCAGCCAGAGAACACTACTGACGAACACACGCATTTGACGAGTTATACAAGCTTTGCGACTGGTAAAGCGGAACAACGATATTTTCATACGCGAGCTAGTATTGCCGAAGCGGTTCAAAAGGCAGGGTTTACGCTTGTCTCAAGGGCGCAATACAAAGAGGCATTATCGCATGCTTTTGACAGACAAGATGGTCGCTGGATCGATAATAACCTGATTGAAGTAGTCGCCCGCAAGGACTAATTCTGATCAATGCGTCGAACTGGTACAATGTCTGTACTATGAGTAGGATGTGGCAGCAGTATGGGGATTATCGAGCACGCAAACGGGCGGGACATGGAGGATCACTGTATGAGGACGTGCAGCTTGCCTTGCGCAATGAAGTGCCGATTGCGACGCGTAGATGGCGTGGGCAGCCAAATATTGAAAATCTGAAACCATTGATAGACCGTGCCAAAAATGAAGCGACCGAGATCGAGAATTCCGACGCTCTGAGTGGTGCAAAAGCATGGCATTGGTTGCGGGCGCTAGTGCTCAGGGCGCCGCAAGCTGCCTTGGCTCAGGGGCAAATGGATCGGCACAAGCATGGATTTCCGGCGCGGGGCGAGCGTCTGTACGAGCTTATCGATTTCAATGACGCCTTTGTATCGACAGTTCTAGCGCTGGATGATCCGCTCCTCGAAGGCTTTGCAGATGAGGCCAAGCGCCTTATGGATTGGTTCTGCAAGCGCGTAGGGGTGCAGGGACTGACTCAGGAGCAATACAGTGCGATTGTCCAGGGCCTTAGCCGCGAGATAGCAGTGTTTTTAGGTGTGCAAAGGGAAGGACTCGAGGCTACGATGACCAGTCGGACGAGCGATGCACTGGGGATTGACATGATTATCACAGAACCAGAAAGTGACAGATCGGTGAATATTGACTGCAAAGCACCGTCCGCTTTTCGTCATCGTATTTATGATTTGCTGCGCGAAGGCAGGCTCAATAACGAGGAAGTAACGGCGGCCGAAACCCTCGGTTACATCGCTGAAATGAATGGTCATGGTAGCGACCGAACAGAAGTAGTCGTGTGGCGAATAGAGCGTGAACGCTACGGCGATATCGAGGGATTTACTTTTTCAGACACGGCTGAGCTCGGACGAACGATCCGCGCTATACTTAAGACGTATGGAACAACCAACTAGGCCGCTTATGAACGAAGACCTAACCCGCCAATTGGTACGTCAGCTCAAAATCATAAATTTTTGGATCACGCTGTTTGGTAGCATTATCGTCATCACACTGCTTTTTCTCGGCTTTCTCGTGTTCAAGGTCGTGACGTACGTGCATAACACCGAACAAAAGGTCACCGACCTCCGCAATAAAACCACCCAGACCCTCAACGTTAAAGACGACTTCTGCAAAAACAGCCTTCTCAGCGGCACCAGCTACTGTAAAAACTAACAGATTTTTCTCTCCGCCTAACGCTTTGCTCAAGGACTGTCCTTGAGCAAAAAAAGGTGGGGGGTTGACAGTGTTGGCTGCGACATGATACCTTGTATGTGAAAGGTAGCTTATAGCATGCTGGAATCAGAAAAAATAGA
>CAZNLV010000002.1:0-23380 GCA_964574245.1 uncultured Candidatus Saccharibacteria bacterium | reverse complement strand
ACGCTCTACCCTCTGCTTTCGCGCTTAAAAAGAGAAGCCTATGTTACGTATGAGTGGGCGGAAAGTGAAATGGGGCCGCCGCGCAAATATTACAGCCTTACCTCCCAAGGAAAAACACGGTTGAGGCAGCTACATGAATATTGGCATGAATTATACAAGAGTCTGGAACTTTTAGGAGGTAAGCAATGAAAAAGGTTACGACAATAAGTTTGGCTGGCAGAGCGTATCAAGTAGATGAACCAGCATATACAGCCGTTCATTCGTATTTGGAAAAAGCCAAAGCCACTTTGGCAAACGACCCGGATACAGCCGAGATTATGGCAGATTTAGAGCAAAGCATTGGCGATAAATGTGCTGCGGCTCTCGCTAACGGAAAAACGGTAGTAAGCGAAAGTGAAATGAAAAATGTGCTAGAGGCCTTGGGGCCGGTAGAGACGGGCGAAGAGACCACGCCGGTAGATACTGCGTCCGAAGAACGTCCAACACGGAAGCTGTTCCGCATCAAGGATGGCGCAATGCTGGCTGGTGTATGCAAAGGCTTTGCTGTGTATTTCAACATGGATGTTACTATCTTGCGACTACTTTTTGTACTGTCTGTATTTATAACCCATGGTGCGATGGTAATTGTATATATTGTGCTGGCGTTTGTCCTACCCAAGGCAGATGACACAGAAAAAATCGCCGCCGCGTATGGCTACGAGGCCAATGCGCAGGAGGTTGCCGAACGTGTTCGTCAGCGAGTAAGCAGCCAAGCTCTAGATGGAGTGGGACGAGGTCTGACAACATTGTGGCGGGTCCTCATGAAGATAGCCTCACTTGTTGCCATAGCAGTATCTGTCGTGGCTACCATAGGATATGGCGTTGGGTTGTGGGCGATTGCCCTTGGGCGGACTAATTTTGTCGGGAGTTTGTCGCAGTATAACGGGTGGCCACAGGGACTCGCCATCACAGCGGCTTATTTAAGTATCTTCATAGTATTTGTACTTTTCGCACGAGTTTTTGACAGATGGTCGTCTGGCCGTAAAGGTACGCGTATATCAGACGCTACCGAGCTAAGCCTTTTGGCAGTATGGGTCGTATCCTTGGTTTTCGCCATAAGTCTCGTAATGTTTGTGGGTGCCGATTTTAGAGACTATGCGAACCGCCATAATGGCTACATCGACTTCGAAAAAGGACACATATGCGTTACTGAAATTTGCTGGGCCGAATCTGATACGTGTGCAGAAACTACCGATGGCGATCGAGTGAAAGAATGCTACCAGATGTAGGGGGTAGGGTTCCAGGTGTTGAAAATATTGACAAATATGCTATCATACATTTACCGAAAGGTATGGAAATATGAGAGCGACGAGGACAATAGTTTTTCTCCTAGTATGTTTTGGGCTGCTATGCCTAGCTATCCTTATGCTCAGTAAAATTTTTAGCAGTTCCGGAAGCACTGTGAAGCAGACGACCGATATATCCTCATACGCACGGAGTGGTACAGCGGCGCAGTATACTGTTGACGGGCCAGTTGTCCAGAACGAAACACACCGTATGGTACGTATCACTGTGGATCAAACACAAAGCATGATAGAGCTGGTCTCTGGCTATGACGGTACGGTCATTCGGCAGGAGGTGTATGCCAACACGGCCGAAAGTTATCGTACATTTCTGCTTGGACTGGATAATCTAGGATTTACTCTCGGTAGGAAATCAACATCGAGCGAACCGGAAAGGGGGCGATGTCCTCTCGGCAATCGGTACATATACAAGCTGACCGATGCTGGCAATGATGTCTTTAGGTTCTGGTCGACAAGTTGTAGTACCGGAACGTTTGAGGGTAAGCCCTCATCTGTGGCGCAACTATTTCAGAAGCAAGTGCCGCCACAGACCTATAGCGATATTTATAACCAATTTTCCGACTAGCCGGACGCCTCACACGCAGTTGCGAGGCACGGAAAAAAGAGGCATGATGTATGCAGTATGAATATTGATGCGGTAGTGTTTGATCTATACGGTGTATTGGGGCTGAATGGCTGGCAAACATTTAAGGCGCGACATTTTGCAGATAGACCAGAAGGCTGGGAGCATCTGCGGCGACTTGGACAGCGTGCAGACGCTGGCCTAACCTCGCAGGCGGAATTTGTGCGGGCACTTGCCTTGGCCACGGAGGAAAGCGAAGCGACTGTGCGTCGTCAGTTTGAGTCCACGAGAGCCAATGTGCCACTGCTGCATTTCATTGCTCGTGAACTTAAGCCACGGTACAAAATCGGACTGCTAAGCAATACAAGCCACGATGTGTACGCTTCCATATTTACTGCCGATGAATTTGCGCTGTTTGATGTGGCCGTTGGCTCATTTGCGGTCGGGCTCACCAAGCCGGACCCGAAAATGTTTCAGCTCATTGCCGCGCAGCTCGGGACAGTGCCAGAAGCGTGTCTTATGGTTGATGATAAGCCCCAACATCTTGACGCTGCACAAAAACTGGGCATGAAGACGGTGCTGTATACCACGGTGGGTCAGACGATTACAGATATCCGGGCGGAGCTTGCCCAGTGATACGGGCCATCATTTTTGACTGTTTCGGTGTCGTCCTGACAGATGCGCTGCAGGCAATCCGAACAGATCTGGCACGGCATAACCGTGCCGCTGCAGAGGAGGTGCGAGATATTGTGGCCGCAAATAATCGAGGTTTTTTAAGCCCCGATGAGTCAAGTGTGCGTATCGCTGACATTTTGGGCATATCGGTGCACGATTTTCGTCAAAAAGTGCATAGTGGAGAGGTGAGGGATCAAAAACTGCTCGAATTTATCGGTGAACTGAAAAAAACATACAAAACAGCGATGCTCAGTAACATCGCGGGAAGCAGTCTCGCGAGACGATTTCCGAACAATGAGCTACAAAAATATTTTGATGTCGTCGCGGCGTCTGCAGATATCGGATACGCCAAACCAGACGCAGGAGCGTACTTGTATGTTTGCCAGTCACTGCGAATCGCGCCAGAAGAATGTGTTTTTACTGATGACAAGACACGGTTTTGCCAGGCTGCACGAGACGTCGGCATGCAGGCGATCGTCTACAAAGATTTTGTGCAGTTTCGGACCGAACTCGAGGCGTTGCTATAGCCCCCTGAAAAACAAAACCTGCCTTTTTGATTGCGCCTGAGTGGCCAAAACCAGTGTTGCTTCCCTCATCGTAACTAGATACGGTTCAGCCAGAAAACACTTTTTTTCTCGCTCATCCATCACTCAAAATTGGCAAGTTTTGTTTTGTGGGGGATATAGCTGGACGGGCAGCTATCTGACTCGAAACACTAGTTTTTTATCGGTCAAAGCCGCTTTTTGCAGACTTGGTGCGTTGAGGCGCAGGGTACCGATGAGCGCAGAGCTACGGGCGGCAATGATGATTGTGCGTGGCTGCAAGGTGACCTGCACCTCATGGTCGTAGTGACGCCGTATGTATTCTTTGATCGCTCGTACCTCTGGTGGTAGATCGAAGTCTTTTCGGCTGAGTATGTCGGCTATTCCATCCATAGGAAGTATAGTATATAGAGTTAAGAGTTAAGAGTTAAGAGTTAAGAGTTAAGAGTTAAGAGTTAAGAGTTAAGAGGTTTACGTGCCGGAACTGCCTGAGGTTGAGACAATTCGGAGAGGGCTGTCGACGCTGATTGTCGGCAAAATCGTGCAACAAACGCATAATTATGGCAGTCCCAAAAGTTTTCCAAACACGTCCGCTGATGTGAGGCAGTTCTTGGTCGGGGCTGCCGTCTCAGATGTAAAACGCCGGGCAAAAGCGTTGCTCATAGAACTCTCCAGCGGCTATACGCTCGTGTGCCACCTAAAAATGACGGGGCAAATCATCGTGGTTTCAGATCATAACCGCTGGGGGGGCGGCCACCCGAGCGACAGTTTTATTCACGGCTTACCAGACACTACGACTCGTGAGCACATAGATTTTACCGATGGCACTCGGCTGTATTTCAACGACCTGCGTAAATTTGGCTGGATGAAGCTGTACCCGACTCTCGAAGTACCGAACATAGATTTCATGCGCAAACTTGGGCCCGAGCCCCTTGAATCGGCTTTTTCTGCGAGCAATTTCATACCGAGAGTACGACGCCGAAATGGTACGAGCATAAAAGCGGCAGTACTTGATCAGACTGTGTTGGCCGGCGTGGGAAATATATACGCCGACGAAAGTTTGTGGGCCGCAAAAATTCATCCTGCGTGCAAAGTTGCCAATGTGCCAGATGAAAAACTGAAGGTTTTGCTCAATGAAGTGAAAACAGTTATGCGGCTTTCTATAGAAAAGGGCGGAAGCACTGACAAAAATTATGTGAATGCCGAGGGTAAAAAGGGCAGCTATCTATCGTTTGCCAAGGTGTTCCGGCGTGAAGGACAGCCGTGTCCTCGCTGCGGTACGACTATAGTCAAGACCCGAGTCGCTGGTCGTGGCACGCATCTCTGTCCGCAGTGCCAGAGTCTATAGTTTGCGCAGTAAATCGTGGAGAGCACTGGGGGTAGGGAGACGGAAGCCGGCCGAGGTACGGCCGCGGCCAATGCGTATAGTATAGGCGAACGCAGGCAGGGCGCCGAACATTTCTTCGTCCGTGGCATCGTCTCCGACGGCGAGTACAAAATCGTGGTCGCCGAGCAGCCACTCCTGCGTGATGTGGCCCTTGCTGATGTCTAGGTGGTGGACTTCGAGGACTTTTTTGTCCTCACGGAGTTGCAACTTTTCCTTTTTGGCGATTGGTCGTAGGAGTTTTTTGAGAAGCACGAGGTGTTTTTGGGCATAAAACGGTGAGGCATTGCGGTAGTGCCACGCGAGGCTCCATTCTTTTTGTTCGACTGTCGCGCCCGGAGTGATAGTGGTGTAATGATCGAACAAGTTCTTGACCGGCTTAGACCACTTGAGCGAATTTTGGCTGGTTTTTTTCCAGTTTTTGTGGCCTTTCAGACGTATGAAACTGCCGTGTTCTGCGACGAGGGTGACGGGCAGGTCGCTAAACCACGCAGTCAAATCTTTGCGAGCCCGTCCGCTCACCACTGCGACATGGTTGTGCGGGTCTTTGCTGAGGCGTCGGAGGGCTGCCATCGTCTGACTGGATGGCTGGACGTCTTCAGGGTGAGGCATGATTGGTTCGAGCGTACCGTCGTAGTCAAAGAGCAGCAGCCTATTTCGCGCCTGATGGTACTCGGCGACGAGCTCTTTGGCTGGGCTGTCACCGAGTGTACGGGTGATGCGCATGTTTGGGGTGGGAACTGGTTGTTCCAGCGTCTCCATAAAGCCTTTTGCCCACGAGTCGATGGTGTGGCGGCTGAGGTAGCGTTGCATTTTTTTGGTTTTTTGCCAAAAGCCGCTGGGGGTCATCGTGAGGGCGTCTTTGAGGCCAGTGACGAGACTGCGGAGTTTGTAAGGATCAACCAGTATGGCGTCTTTGAGCTCCTCGGCAGCACCGGCAGTTTCGCTGAGTACTAATATGCCATCGCTTTTCGGGTGGCTGGCTAGGTACTCTTTGGCGACGAGATTCATGCCGTCGCGTATGGGTGCGATAAAAGCGACATCGGCACGCTGGTAGAGTGCGGCGTACTGAGCAAAATCTTGGGTAGAAAAGATGACTTCTACTGGTTCCCACCGACGGGTGCCAAACTGAGCGTTTATTTGCTCTATCAGCTTCTCTACGTCGACGCGGAGTTTTTGGTAGGCCGCCACCTCTGTACGGGAGGGCATGGCCTGCATGACCATCACGACCTTACCACGGAGCGCGGGGTTTTCGGCGAGCAGCATCCGGTAGGCCTTGAGCCGTCCTACAAGCCCTTTGGACGGATCGAGCCGGTCGATAGTGAGGATGACTTTTTTGCCGCGGTACTTCCAGAGTAATTTTTTGTGTTCGATGCTGACCTCGAGGGATTTGCTGGCATCGGCGAACTTTTTGTAGTCAATGCCGATGGGCAGGTCAGCGACGCGCACCACTCGCTCGGGCAGGATGACTTTGCGTGGGGCGACAACCCCTATGTGGAGCTGTTTGCATGCGTCCAAGAAGTTTTCGACGTAAGCGCTCGTATGCAAGCCCAAGAGATCAGCGCCGAGTAGTCCCTTCGCGAGTTCGGCGGCGTGCTTTGAGCCCAAAAATAGTTTAGCACTCGGGAAGGGGATATGCAGGAAAAACCCGATGCGGCTTTTAGGCCGATGTACACGGAGCATTTCGGGGAGCAGCATAAGTTGATAATCATGCAGCCAGAGGCGATCTGAGGCGCCGCTAAGTTTCAGGGTGGCTTCTGCGTAGAGCGCGTTGACCTCTTGGTAAATGCGCCAGTTTGACGCAGTGTCGCCAGTATCGACTGTCATGTGGTGAAAAAGCGGCCACAGGACGCTATTGCTATATCCATTGTAAAAACCGTTGAGCTGCTTTTGCGTGAGAAATACGGGGTAGCAGTGGTGTTTTTTGAGCTCCCGCGTGATTTCGGCACGGTCTTTTTCGTCCAGATCGTCACTCGGTATCCCGGGCCATCCGATCCAGCGGTTATTGCCGCTGCTTGCGTAGGAAGACAAACCTGTAGCAAGCCCTCCTGCTGAAGGGTAGAATTCCAGCTTGCCATCCACCCGCTTTACACTCACTGGCAGCCGATTGGACACTATAATCACCCGCGGCATCCCTACCAGTATCTCACACTCTGTTACAAACGCCGTAATCCGGCTTACAATCTGTCTCCACCGTCACCATATTCCTCCATAACATTGACAAAACATAACCTTTTTGCTATATTAAACCAATGCTTAAAGATATAAAACAAACACATCATTCCATAGAAGCTACTTCTGATAATAAATATCACGAGCACCTCAGGGGGACTATCGAATTATTTGATCTAACTGACGAAGCATTTGAGCAACGACTTCCTGAATTTATACAAAGTCGAGTGGCTGGACTTGAGGGCTCTGGGTCCGAAGGTATGGTACGTGATACTTCGCCTTCTTTTGACTCATATATACATGCAGAAACATCTCTACACCCAGCAGAAGAAGTTCTAGAAGTCTTACCATTCAAAATTGACGATGCTACTCCCTATAGTTTATCTCTACGTGCGAGTCGGATATGGTACAAACATCTACTTGTCCAAGGATTCTCCCCAGAAAAGTCACTGCTAAACGCGGCAATTAAGGGTACATTTGGCGGGCAGGGAGAATACTTTGGCTCAGTTTATGGACATACAATGAAACGTCTCCATAGGCTTGATGAGAACAATAATCCAGGTTGTGATGCAGTATCGGTTGCAAAAATTGGTGATGCGGCCATGTGTATGGAAAGAGCTGCGGTCGTGCATAATGCACTACTAGTTATGGGAGTGTCAAATACATATTGCGTCGGTAAACTTTCACGCAGTTATGACGGCAAGGTAAAAACAGAAGCACACGCATACCTAGAAGTTATTGGTACGGATGGTGCACGGCTGATATATGATCCAGCAAACCCAAAAATAGAAAAAATTGGAGAAAAAGTGTTTGCAACACCCGGCGTATTTCCTGTAGGTAGAGATTACGAAGGTAAGGACGTTGTTCATAGGACGCAAATTGTTGATGGCGCACCAGTAGATATTGGTGAGTATGTATACACCAGAAACACCCCAAAAGATATACTTGGCACTCTAGCACTTCAGTAGGTCCATCTAAAGTACAAAGTTATGAAGAAGTTGTGATTTTTGCGTTTACTGGGACACACAGTCAGTTGTATGGGTAAAATAGGAGCGTGATAACGACACTTGCGGGGGAGAATGCGGTTGCGCGTGGACAAGAACTTAGTCGACTTGTTAGTGCATTCGAGAGGGAGCACGGCGATATGGCGGTAGAGCGACTGGACGGTGAAGAGGCGAGCTACGAGCGGACGCTCGAGGCAGCGCAGACCCTGCCTTTTCTGGCGAGCCGCAAGCTGGTGGTGCTACGTGCTCCCGGGGCAAACAAAGAGTTTGCCGAAAAGTTTGAAGACTTCGTGAAGAACATGGCCGATACGACAGATATAATTATCAATGAGCCAAAGCTGGATAAACGACTGAGCTACTACAAACAGCTCAAAAAACTGACAGATTTCAAAGATTTTGTCGTACTCGATGCTAGCGGACTCACGCGATTTGCTGCTGCATATGCAAACGAGCAGGGCGGAGCGCTAGCTGCCGGTAATGCGCGGTTTTTGGTGGAGCGTGTTGGGACCGATCAGTCTACGGTGCAGAATGAACTGGATAAATTGCTGGCGTACGACCCGAAGATCACCCGCGCATCCATAGAGTTGCTGACCGAAAAGACACCGCAGAGCAGTGTGTTTGAGCTGCTCGAGGCGGCTTTTGCGGGCAATGCCAAGCGCACCGCCGAGCTCTATGCCGAACAGCGCGCACTCAAAGTCGAACCGCAGCAGATCATCGCCATGCTCGCGTGGCAGCTCCATGTGCTAGCGCTCGTACTCACGGCCAAAGGACGTACCGCTGAAGTGATCGCCCGTGAGGCCCGGCTCAACCCCTACGTTGTGCGTAAATCACAGGGCCTTGCGAGCCGGCTGACTTTCACGAGGCTGAAGGAGCTGGTTGCTTCACTGCGCGAGCTAGACGTGCGCACCAAAACCGAGGGCATCATACCCGACGAAGCCGTCCAGTACTACCTGCTGCAACTTTCTTGTGATTAAACTCGAGCGTCACGCGTGGGGTAGGATGGGGCAGATACAATATCCGTATCGTTCGTGACCACCTACGAAGAAGTCGTAGAAGGACTACAGCAAAGAAGGGCTCATGCTAACGACTTATCGACACACGCCACAGAACTAGGGGCGGGTATAGATGGTTACAGCAAGGATGTTCGATATGCCGTAGGTGAGGTTGTGCGCCAAGGGGGTGAAGTATTTGGCGCCGCAGCAGAGTACCTTGACCCACATATTTGGGAAAAAGTCCGAGCAGCAACGGCACGAGGTTTCGATGCAGATAGTTACACGATGCAGAAAATACTACGGTCCGCATCCAGCGAAGACGCCGAAATAATAATGAAATGGAGTATGGGCAGACCACATGGCGCAGTAACTCTAACGCTTGGCCAGATCGGCCTGCAGATCGGCCAGTCTGCTAGACCTGCGCCTGTCTCCGGCCAGTTGAACGATCAAATTGTATCCGCAGATTCTCAACCGCAACCATATTCACTAGGGCAACTTGTAGAAACTGGTATCGGAAATAGGAGCAATGAAGACGGTGCTCAGGACGCGATTGTGCCCGAGGGTTGGAACTTCAGCCCTCCCGATAAACAACCGTTAAAAGTCAGAAAATCGTGGCAAGAAGTTTTCAAAGCGGGTGGTAGGGTTGTGCTCAGGCAGCCAAATGACGATAATAATCCAAAATAAAACTGCCTACTTTAAGTCGTAGACAGTTCTACATGCTAACTTATTGATTGCTATTTTTTCTTAGCAGGCGCTTTTTTCGCAGGGGCTTTTTTGGCTACGGTTTTCTTAGGGGCAGCTTTTTTCACTGGGGATGATTTTTTAACAGGGGCCTTTTTGACTTTGTCGCTTTTGACTCCAGCTGGGGCGCCAGAAGCTTTGGCGGCACGGGCGGCTTGGGATTTTTTGCGGGCGACTTTGTTTTTGTGCATGACGCCTTTTTTGGCGGCTTTATCGAGCTCGCTCTGAACCTTGTCGAGAGCGCTGACGGCTTTTTTCTTGTCTGTGGCTGTTAGTGCTGCGCCAAAGGCTTTGACGGCGGCCTTTAGGCTGCGCTTTGTTTTGCTGTTACGCACCGTAGCTTTGCGGGCGACTTTGACGCGTTTTTTTGCTGATTTGATGATGGGCATGTGGTGTTGTACCTCGTAGATAATTAATTGTTTCGACTAGAGACTATACAGGGGTGGAGCAAAAATAGCAACCCATCGGCACTTTTTGTCCTTGCACAATGCTTGTGCTGGGTGGTATGATACGTGCGGAAAACTCTATCAAAAATAAAAAACCATGGAAGACCAACTAACACAACTTGTCGCCAAGCTCAAAAGCTCTCAAAACGTACTGGTAACAGTCAGTAAAAGCCCGTCAGTTGACCAATTGTCTGCTGCAATTGGCTTAACGCTCGCGCTCAATAAACTCCAAAAACATGCGACAGCAGTGTTCAGTGGTCAAGTGCCCAGCACCATAGAATTTTTGAAGCCCGAGGAAACACTTGAGCCGACTACTGACTCTTTGCGCGATTTCATCATCGCTCTCGACAAATCAAAGGCAGACAAACTCCGGTACCGCGTCGAGGATGAGGTGGTGCGGATATTTATCACACCGTACCATTCGGCGATTACGGAGCAAGACCTCGACTACAGTCAAGGTGACTTCAATGTTGACGTGATCGTCGCGCTCGGCGTCCATGAACAACAGGACCTCGACGATGCTATACAGGCGCACGGGCGGATTTTGCACGATGCGACACTGACGACAGTAGATATAGAGGGACAGTCGGACATGGGAGCGATAAATGTCGTCAATACTTCAGCTAGTAGCCTTTCTGAGATCATCACGAATGTTGTGGGTCAGCTCGATACGAGCGTATTTGACAGTCAGATTGCTACAGCCCTCCTGACGGGCATCGTGGCAATGACCGAGCGATTTAGCAATGTACGTACCACCCCAGAAACCATGAAAGCGAGTGCAACGCTCATGTCTGCGGGGGCAGACCAGCAGCTGGTCGCAAACGAACTCGAACCTCCTGCTCCCGAGCAGCCAGAGCAGCCAGCAGAACCTGAGCAGCCTGATGCGTCAGAGCCCGAGCAGTCCGAAGATACCTCAGAGCAAACTGAGCCAGAGCAAACAGTGCCGGTGGAGCCAGGGACCCTAGAAATCCAGCATGACTCAGCAGACCTCCAAAAGGCCTATCATGACCATAAAAAAAAGCGTGAGGCCAGTGCAGAGTATGAACTTTTTGATGACGAAGACGAGCCGAGCTACGATACTTCACCGAAGACAGAGAACCTAGACACACCCGCGGACACATTTATGGCATACGAAGATGGCCCGTACGAGGGTGTCTACGATGAACAATACGAGACCGCCGACGGTGATCAGATGCTGCCGCCTATCTCTGCCAGTGACGCTGATGTGTCTGCGGACGATGCGCAGCAGGACTCCACGTCTCAGCAAACAGATAATGACCAAGCCCAACAAAAGACCGGGCCAGAGCCGTATGATGAGACATCAGAGACACGCGAGGACGAGCCTGCTGATGCGGCTCCAGAGGCACCAAACAGTATGGCAGAGACCATCATCACGCCGAGTCCAGAAAAGCCGGCCGAAGTCGAGCCGGATTTTGAATTTCCCAAAATACAGCTTCACCCCAATGAAAAACCTGCCCTGAGCACACAAGACGAGAGGCTACCGAGCGCTGACACGACTACGGATTTTCCAGCAGGTAAACCATCAGAAGAAACGGGTTTGCATGAGACCAGCGGAGTTCGCGAGCGCATGGTCATGCCTCCATCACGCGACAGCATGCTCACTGCAAACACTGAGACCGAGACGCTCGATAAGCCAGTCGAGGCCCTGAGCCAGCCGAGTGCAGATATGCCACTGCTTTCTCGTGAAGCTCCGACCCTAGCGCCGATGAACGCCGCCGTCGCAGAGCCCTTTGTCGGTGCGGGTGCGTCTATGTCCACTCCGTTTCCGCCCGCTCCACCAGTGGCGCCACCGACGCCTGCCTTTGCTCCGCCCGTATCATCACCACCTCCCTTTACGGTTCCGGATTTCTCTCTCGACGCTCCCTCTGCTCCGCCTGAAACAGGGGGGTCAAACGGACCAGATACCGTTATTGATTCCAATGAGACACTCACTGAGATAGAAAAAGAAGTGGGCAGCGCCCACGTAGGACAAGCCTTTGACGCCGAGACTCCCAACACAACACTGGATAGCGCTCGGAACGCAGTCGATGCCGCCCTCAAGGCCACCCCTGCCGGTCCACCCCAAGATCCGATAGCAGCGCTCAACGCCCAGCCTTTCGGCGGCCCGCTCCATGCCCCGGACGATGCCAACGTTGCACAGCCGTCTGGGCCAAGTGGTTTTCAGCCCGCCCCGAACTCAGGGCAGGCGAACGATACGGGTGTGAATATGGCTTTCAATCCTGCTGCGTTCCCTACGACAGATCCGAGCCTGCCTAATCCGCTAGCGAACCAGCAAAACGGAGCCTTGCCACCACCACCTCCTGTACCGCCACCACCGGTTTTCCCCGCCGCGTGATGCGCACACCCCGGTGGGTGTACTCGCTGAAGAGCCATACCATGCTATGCTAATACCCTATGCACGGTGTACTACTTGTCGATAAACCATCTGGCTGGACCAGCTTTGATGTGGTGAATTACGTGCGAAAGATCGTCGCGGTGGAGGAGGGCAAAAAGCCCAAAAACTGCAAAGTCGGTCACACCGGCACACTCGATCCGCTCGCGACAGGCCTGCTCGTGCTGCTCGTCGGCAAAGACTACACGCGCCGCGCAGGCGAACTGAGCAAGCACGACAAAACCTACGAGGTCACGATGAAACTGGGCGAGACAAGTACTACTGGAGACGATGAAGGGGAGAAGACCCCTGTCGATAGTCATATCCCAGATGAAACTGAAATCAAAGCAGCGCTGCAGAAATTCTTGGGCGAGATCATGCAGACGCCGCCCGCGTACTCGGCGATCAAGATAAACGGGCAGAAAGCGTACGAGCTGGCGCGCAAGGGCAGGGAGGTCGTGCTCGAGCCGCGCCCAGTGACTATCTATAATATTCGACAAGCAACATACCAGTACCCAGAGGTAACATTTATCTGCGATGTCAGCAGCGGCACGTACATCCGCTCACTTGTCCAAGACGTCGGTGAAGCACTTGCCACTGGTGCCTACATGAGCGCTCTCAGGCGTACCCGTGTCGGTGACTACCCCCTCGAAAAGGCCTTGCAAATCGAAGGACTGTCGGCAGAAATACTAAAATCACATCTGTTAGAACGCTAAAGTCGTTTGGTCGCATTTAAACTTTCGATGCTATACCCATTTTCGCGCACATTCAGACTGGGGTAGTGAATAGTTGGCAAGAAATCCTACCATAAGTATTTTACAAATGAGGTTGAGCAGAGTAGAGCTGCCCTATGGAAATTACGCCAAAACAGCTTCATAACTTTGCAGGTTTCGCACTCGGGCTTGCTGCGGAGACACATTCGGTACGGAGCTATCCAAAAACACAAAAGGCGCATACGTGGTTTATGATGTTTCCGAGTGTATCAGGGATGGAAGAGGCTCAAAACGGCGAATGTGTAGAAGTTAGTCGGAGCATAAGCATGCGGGTAGGTCGAATAGGCTATAAGGTCTGGAGTTTGTGGATTGATGACAGGCAGAGTATTTTGCGCACTTTTGATGGGAGTCAAGTGCCGCTATTTGGACGTGATGAAGATGGGCTAACGCCAAACTACGATATCTCAAACGCAGTTGCTCAGGGTGTCGTCAGGTCAATAATGAGTTTTCGATGGGGTCGTACTATTGTGTCATCGAAAAAAACGCACCAGGTCCTCGTCCCGGAGGAGCGGCGCCAGCCTATCGGCATGGACGCTGATTATTTTGAACGGATATTTACTACCTACCCGGACCCGCTCATTTTGGCAGAACTGGATTTAGCTGCGCCCCACTTCGGGGACCTGGGGACAATCAGGCAAGATCTGTTGCTGCACGTACAGGCACACAAGGATAGCTCTATGAGTCGTAGGTAATGATTTGCGAGAACATCTAGAATGACATACGATTTGCCGCCAGACTGGGAGAAAGAATTCACCACCCTTACTGGGAGTTTAGGTATACTGACGCGCCCCCGTAGTGGTGTCGAATATCTGCTCTAGCCGAACAAGGGCATGTATTTCGTGGGGGGTTCTCGATGCTTCAGTAGCGATCAGTATGCGACTGCTCGAAAACCCGCACAAATTGATGCCAGCCTTGGGCACCCAACTTCTACAAACTTTGCCGATGGTAACTTTGTTTTTCATCCTGACGCGCCGGTTGCTGTGGATGGGAAAGGCTTGTTTGTGGCGCAGGAGAGGACAACAGGCAAGGTTACACCGATGGCGCTCTGTGGCGATGAAACCATATTCGGAAGGCTACGGGCTGTCTGGCACGAACAATTCTATTATCTTGAGCCCAAAGATTTACCGCATGACGAGATTGGGTGGAACTTGCTTGACGCCGATTCGCCCTACCAAAAGGCTACTGGGGCGGTCGCTTTGCTGGAAAACGTACAGATATGCAACATCGAAAACCCAGGAGAAGTGAGTAGTACACTTGCTGCCGTACATATTCCCTTGAGCGTTACCCCCCTTGGCCTGTACGCTGTGTCGAACCCATAAAACTTGACAAAAACGCAAATGTTTGCTATATTTGCATATAGGAAGCAAAAACAAAATGTCCGAACAGATCTCGACTCACATCGCTGGCTACGCTGAATCCCTGCGCGAGCATCGTCGGCAGATAGCCGAAAAAACTGCGCGCTGGAACGTTTATTCTATGCTGAGCGATGCCGATAGGATTGCTCAGCCCACGGGTACTATCGTCAAGATGGACCCTGAGCTCCCAACGTATATTGGGCACCTTAGTCCTGAGGATCTGATGGTTTTTGAAGGACTGGGTGAAAAAGCAGATGTATTTGCAGGAAAAGTTTCTGCCATGCGCGAAGGAGATCGCATAACTCTGCCGCTTACCGACGGTACCAAACTAGATTTAAAAAAACAAGGAGAGCTAGCGTTGCAAGTAGGTGCACGCCTAGCTACTAGTACGAAATTGGTTGCCGCTGACGAATGGTCGATCAGGAAGTCACTAAAAGTTTCGCGCGAGGCAACGGTAGTTCGTTACCAAAAATCGCCTGGTCACCAAGCACTTCATAAAGCCGTTACTGCCATAGATACCTCTGTCGCGCCGCCAGAATATATCGAAGTGGAGGCTTTTGAGCCATTTGAAGATGCCCTGGGTACTTTACAGCTGCTGCGTTCGTTGGGTTGCCCGGTGGATACTTACTTTGACACTTCGCGCCGCCTTGCCGGGGGCATGACTATCGATCAAATTTTGCACCGTGTACTTTCTGATTCCGCCAAACATCCGGCAGCAGTCGCCGACGAAACCCAGGTGCGTCTACAATGGGGTTTTCGCCACGACAGTGTGGCTGTGACCATGCTGTACGACAGTGCCACAAACCAGATGGGGCTTTCTTTTCAGGCCGTACCCGAGAAACTCTATGCAGAAAGGGCAAATCAGTCCACAGAGATAGGTATACCGTTTGTCGAAACCAAATGTTTCGCTGAAATGAGCGAGCTTTTAGGTCAAAATGGTCTTCGGTTCAACCCGATGTTCGAAATAGAAATGTTGAGTATAGAAGAGGCGGCTCGGTTTGGATCGGTGTATACCCAGCTTTCGCGCGAAATTGCCCGCTGGGTCAATGACCCTAGGCTAGTGGCGCCCCACAAGCTTTTTGTGCCAGAAAGCCAGGCAGCTGCCCAGGCTGCTAGCCAATATGAACACACTGGTATGGCGGCCAAGGAGTACATGCGCGTTTTGACCGATACTGACAGTGACAGCCCGTTCGCCGACATCGATACACAGGTCAAAAGTGTACTCGAAACAGTATCGGTCGAAGGCTTGAGCGAGCCGGCGATGGTGCTTCTGACTATGGCAAAAGAAGCGCTTGCGCCCCGGTCAAGCAGTGAGCTACCCGTGACCAAACGCAATGTCGACGTAACGGCCAAAGCCTGTTTCGATGTTGCGGCATACTATGTGGGCGGAGTTAGAAATACCTATGGCAAAGGAGTGCTGCCCTACCAAGAAAACGGTGTGGCTCTACTGGAAAAACACCCGGACAGTGGCGGACACACTTTTCTTTTGACTCGTGAAACACTTTTTAACGGAGTGAATCTGCCGAAAGGCTCGCTGATGTCAAAACTGGGCGACGGGGGATGGGCTTTTCAGCGTCTGACGCCCTTTACGTTTGACAATCCGGACGATGCAGCCGTGTTTAGTACCGAGATTCGTAAAGCGGCTGCCAATGAACTGCGCGACCGCACCATCGGCGTACTCAGTATGTTCGACCTCGTCACGCTGGCACAAGCTCGTTCGAATGCTCGCCTGAATTCTCATTCAAATCGCAATACTTGACAAAAATACAATAATTTGCTAATATGTAAATTCGCCCGTACAAATACCTATGGTCACCCAAGTAGAAACATTACCGTCAGCTGTCGATCCCACTCTGGTACCTGGAACTAGGCCGGGTACGTACCGGTATCCCTTCAATATCCCTGACAACGAGTCTGGTCCGATTCACTGGCTTAAATTACCATCACCAATCGGATTTGAGCAAGCAGATCCGACATTTGAGAATAGCCAGCTTTATGTTAAGCCAGGGTTTGATTTGCAAGAAGCAATTCTCAAAAACAGAGGCTTAATAATAGAGATTGCCGGTCCGACCATGAGAGGCTATCATGCCCTAGCTGGGATCGATTTGCCAAGTCCTCCTATAATTACTAATTCGCCCGAACTCGTTGAAGAAAAAGCACAGGCATCTCATATCAACGAAGTCAGGGATTATGCACATGTGCGCATCGATGCCAGGGAACTGCCGTACAAAGACGGTTCTATAGGCCTTCTCATGGTCAGTTGCTTGACGAAAATGAATTTCAAAACTATTGAGCTGATCAATACGGGGAAGGCTAGTCAAGACGAGCTCATGCGTTCACTGGCTTATAGGTATACTTTCGCTATTGAGTATGGTCGTGCCTGGCGGGAAAATCATAAAGAAGCTGCCGCTAAATATACCACTGCAGATATCGCGTGGGCAAAGGAGACAACAAAATTTTCTCCAAGATTAGGGCTTTGGTCTGAATGCGTTAGTAAAGTGAGAGAAGGCGGGCTAATCGTTATGCAAGGAGCAATGCCTTGTGATGTTGAGCTGGGAGAAGCTTTGGGTTTTGAAGTTGTGGCTCATGAGGCCTTTAAGCTTAATCGGGGGGAGATCGAAGAGCCTCATAGCTTTGTTTTTCGTAAAGTCAAAGGTGATGTAGCGCTTACGCGGAACCGTCTCTATACGGCACGAGGTGCGTATGACCTTGCGACGATGACGCTTGGAGCGATTGTCGATAGGCCGCTTTCTTATGGCGAAAAAGTTCTCGGCTCGAGAAGCTCAGACAGCCGTGTAGACCAAATCACATTTCAGTGAAAGTACGCATGGGTTGCAATCAGGGGTGAGGTGTGGTAGTATCTCTAGTAACGCCATCTTAGTAATCTCTAAATAGTTTTAGGAAGGAATACAAGTAGATACATGATTTCAGCTGAGAAAAAGACAGGTATTGTTAAAGATTTGCAGGCCAGCAAGACCGACACCGGTAGCGCGGCCGTGCAGGTAGGGATTTTTACCGAGCGAATCCGTGAGCTCACCGAGCACCTCAAGGTCAACAAAAAAGATTTTGCGGCTCGCCGCGGCCTGTTGCAGCTCGTCGGCAAGCGAAAGCGTCTCCTACAGTACATTGCAGCGCGGGACGGTCAGGCGTACTTGACACTCATCAAAAAGCTCGGTATTCGCCGGTAGGGTTGGATAATGGACGGTGGAATGTACTCCGGTAGATTCCACGATCTAGAATCCAATTTCTAGGGTAGATTTACAAAGTGAAATAGAGCTCGGCGAATTTCTGTCACTAACGAACTTGCTGCGTTCCGTTCTACGATGACCTAGAGTCTCGTGGGCGAAGCGAGACACAGCAGTGGCGATGAGAGTCTGGAATTATATACCGAGATCCTGAAACGATACTGAAACAAGTTCAGTATATGGTTCAAGATGGCACGGAGCGATTTCGGAATGACGCTCCAAAGTCAGTTCTACACTGACAAAGCAGAGAAGATCTCTATTTCCATAATTGGTTCGGGGCAGGACAGCAGGTTTCCTTACAGTATAAAAGGACACTTGACTCCTGAAACCGAACAAGAAAGGAGCTACTATGGCTCATACAACTACTAAAACCATCAATCCCTATGGCAAAGAACTGATCGTCGTCGAGACGGAGTTTTGCGGGCGACCACTGACACTAGAAGTGAACCGAGTCGGGTTCCGTACAACTGCCAGTGTGCTGGCTCGTTACGGTGACACGGTTGTGCTCGGCACGGCGATGGTCGGCAGTCGGCCGATTGAGCTGGATTATTTCCCCCTGAGCATCGATTATGAAGAAAAATTTTATGCTGCCGGCAAAATCAGCGGCAGCCGGTTTATTAAACGTGAAGGTCGTCCGAGCGACGAAGCCATTTTGATTGGCCGTCTCATCGACCGTCCGATCCGTCCTCTGTTTCCAAAAGGTTACCGGCAAGAAGTGCAGGTTGTGGCAAGTGTCATGAGTCTAGACCCCGGGTTTCGTCCCGATGCGATTGCGATGATTGCCGCCAGTGCAGCTTTGATGCTGACCGGAACGCCATTTGATGGCCCAGTAGCGGGACTGCGCGTGGGCCGTGTAAATGGCGAGTACAAAGCTTTTCTGAGCGCTGAGGAGCGTGAAGCGAGTGACCTTGACCTTGTCGTCGCAGGCATAGGCAGCGGTATCACCATGGTGGAAGCCGGCGCTAATGAAGTCTCCGAGGAAGTAGTTGTCGGTGGACTGGAATGGGCATACAAAATGTACCAGCCCGCAATTGAGCTGCAAAAAGAGCTCGCCGAGAAGGTTAAGCCAGTGGCGCAGGAGTACTCCCTTGTACTTCCCGACGAGTCTCTCCAAACAGAAGTTGACAGCTGGGTGAAGGACAAGCTGGGCAAAGGCATTCGCAAACCATACCCCGAGCGCAACGAACTCATCAACCAAATACGTTGGGATTTCCACGAAGCGATGGCTGCAAAAGTTGGCGATGAGTACGGCGCTATGCGTGATGAGTACGATGAAGCTTTCACCATGGCTGTACATAAAGACGTACGGCGCGGTATCGTCGAGGACGGCGTGCGTCCAGATGGGCGAAAACTGGACGAAATTCGTCCGCTCAGCTCAGAGGTTGGCTTACTGCCCCGCGCTCATGGCTCAAGTATCTTTACGCGTGGTGTCACGCAGGGCTTCAATATCGTGACGCTGGCCCCCCTCTCGTACGCACAGTTAGTAGATACGATGGAAATGAGCGGCGAGCGGCGCTACATGCACCACTACAACGCTCCCGGCTACACGGTGGGTGAAGTGCGCCGTCTGGGTTCTCCCGGGCGCCGCGAAATCGGTCACGGCTACTTGGCAGAGCGTGCGTTGATACCGGTGTTGCCGAGTGAAGCGGACTTCCCATACACGATCAGGTCTGTCACCGAAATCATGAGTCAAAACGGCTCAACGAGCATGGCTGCGACCTGCTCGAGTTGTCTGGCGCTTATGGACGCAGGTGTGCCGCTCAAGGCACCTGTTTCAGGTATTGCCATGGGTCTGATGGTTGACGGTGACAAGTACTATGTGCTCAGTGATATCGCTGATGCCGAGGATTTCGCCGGTGACATGGACTTCAAAGTTGCCGGTACCGCAAAAGGCATCACCGCGCTGCAAATGGACATGAAAGTACATGGTCTGCCTGTCTCGACACTCAAGGCAGCTATCGATCAGGGCAAGGATGGCCGTGCATATATACTCGGTCACATGCTGGAGACACTGGCGGCACCGAGGGATGAAATGAGCCCATATGCACCGCGCGTCGAAGCTATACAGATCAACCCTGACAAGATCCGTGAGATCATCGGCAAAGGCGGTGAAACCATCCAGAAGATCACCGGAGAAACCGGTACTGAGATCGACATCAAAGACGACGGTACGGTGATGATTGCCAGCCCGGACGGCGACAGCATACAGCGCGCCAAAGATTGGATCCTCAGCATCGTTGAGGAACCCGAAGTCGGCAAAATATACGTCGATAAACCAGTTGTTTCAGTCTTAGATTTCGGCGCATTTGTGCAGATACTGCCTGGCAAAGACGGCTTGGTGCACGTCAGCGAAATGAGCGAAGAGCGGGTCGCTAAACCGAGCGATGTCGTCAAAGAAGGCGATCTCGTCACCGTAAAACTCGTGGCCATAGACGACCGCGGACGTTTGCAGCTGAGCATGAAGGCTGCGAAGCGCGACCAAGAGAAGAAATAAACAATTTTGCAGAAGTAGCGGGGGTCTTGAACATTTAGCATTGACCGTTGAACATTAATTGAACATTTTTCAGGTAGCATATGGAAGAGAATGTTAGTAAAGCACAGCAACTACAGCAGAGGATGGTGAACTTTGCTACAGAAACGATCACTCAAGTAAGTTCTACAAAACTACCACGTTCAGTTATCGATCAAGTAACGCGCTCGGTCGCTAGTGTGGGGGCAAACTATTGTGAAGCGATCAATGCGAGTTCAAGATTGGATTTCCGCAACAAGATCTATATTGCAAAAAAGGAAGCCGCAGAAACAAAGTATTGGTTTCAACTGATTGACCAGTTGCAGCCGGGGTTACTAAATGATCACGTGAAAGACGAATGTCAAGCCGTGCTGATGATCTTACAGAAGACGGTTAATACGATAAATGATAAAAGAAAAAGTAAGGATCAATGATCAATGGTCAATGATCAAGGCGTGGATAATCAAAAGAAACTTGATGATTTGCGAGAGCGAATTGAGGTCTCTGGAATCACGCCCGACCTCGCGTCGGAGGCGACGCGGTTGGTTATGGGAGCAGGGAACTCAGACGCAGACATTGTATTTATCGGTGAGGCGCCAGGGAAGCAAGAGGACTTGCAGGGGCTGCCGTTTGTCGGCGCTAGCGGGAAATTTCTCAATGAGATGCTCGCCGCGGCCGGTATGAACCGTGACGATGTGTATATAACTAACATCGTCAAATACCGCCCGCCGGGCAATCGTGACCCATCGCCCGAAGAAAAGCGTGCTTTTTGGCCGTACCTCATGCAGCAAATCGAGATAATCTGCCCAAAAGTGGTGATTACACTGGGCCGCCACAGCGGCGCGTGCTTTATACCCAATCTGCAAATTTCACGCGACCACGGCAAAGCAAAACGGGTAAAATACCATGAGCTTGAGCTGCTCGTCATACCGCTGTATCACCCGGCGGCAGCACTGTATAACGGGAGTATGCGCCAAACACTTATCGACGACTTCCTAGCGGCTGCCGAGCTCGCCCGCGCCTAAAATTTGCATTTTAAGGGGTGGTTGTAGTATACTGCCGCTAACGGCAAAGAGGAAAAACTAGCAATGAAAGGTGTCATTTTTCTCTGTTGCATCTAATATTTTCATGCATTTCAACAATTAATAACTACGAGCAGCGTTACGTATCAGACTATGAGTCTTGTCATACACAATTCGACACTGCAAAAGGAGCAAAATGAAACCAGAAACAAATCAGCTTGGGCAAGGTCGCGGTCGAACCAGAAAAAATTTCGACAGGCCTGAGCGCAAGCCACAAAATGGCCAACGAAGTGAATCCAATAGAAGTAGAAACGGCTTCCGCGGTAAAAACGGCGGGAGCAAAAACAGCGGGAACACCCATGCAAATAGCAGCAACGGCAACGGCCAGCCGGGCGAGAAGCGCCCCACAGTGAGTCGCGGAGCGGCCGTCAGGGCGCAGAAGCGTACCCAGATGGATGCGCAGCGCGTCGCCAACCAGTACATGCCCGCCCAAGTAGACGAAGGTCGTCGAGCCAATTTTATCGATGACAGTCCTCGTCTCAAAATCATTGGTCTCGGTGGTATGGACGGCGGCGGTAGCAAAAACATGATACTGGTCGAATACGTCCATGACGCCGTGATCATAGACGCTGGCAATGACCTCAGTGTCGACCTGCCGGGTATCAACTACGGCATAGCCGACACGGCGTATTTGGAGACGATTCGCCATAAACTGCGCGCGTATGTGATCACGCATGGTCACCTCGATCACATCGGAGGTTTGCCGCACATCGTACCGAAGTTTCCGGCACCGATCTATGGCAGCAAATTTACTGTGGGTCGCGTGCACGAGATATTTGAAAACTTTGGCTTGCCCATGCCGGAAGGTTTTGAACTCAAGACAGTAGAAATGAATGAAAACACACACGAACGACTCAAAATCGGTGAGTTTTATGTCGAGCTCGTGCGTGTGACACACTCCATCCCCGGAAGCACGATAGTTGTGCTCGATACTCCGGTAGGACGCATCATCAACACTGGCGACTTCCGGTTTGACCCACAGCCCCTCGACCACGAACGGACTGATATGGAACGTCTGATTGAGCTCGGAAACGAAGGTGTCCTCGCGCTACTCAGCGAATCGACCACGGTCGAGCGCATGGGTCGAACGCCGAGTGAAAGCACCATCGAGCAGAGCTTCAAAGATATCATGATGCAGGCGCCGGGCCGGATTTTTGTAGGTGTCTTCAGTACAAACATGAACCGGATCCAGATGATTGTGAATGCCGCTGTACACCACGGCCGCAAGGTGGCTATTGATGGCCGCAGCATGGTGAGTACCCTCGAGATGGCAGTGCGTCATGGGTTTATGAAAATCCCCAAAGGCACGTTTATCCCGATCGCCTCTGTGCCGGCTATAACTGATGACAAAGTAGTTGTGATCTGTACGGGAAGTCAAGGTGAGCCGTCCTCGGCTCTGCAGCGTATGGCGAACGGCGAACACCGGCACATAAAGCTCAAAGAGCAGGATACGGTGATTCTCTCGAGCACCCCTATCCCCGAAAGCGGCAATGACGCGCTGATCGGACAGATGGTAGACGACCTCACAAAAAATAGTGTCCATGTGTTTGAGCACCGCAACCACGACCTCGACAACGTCGGCCCCTTGCACGTTTCGGGTCATGCCAGCCGCGACGAATACGCCGAGATGATCCAGATGACCAAGCCAAAGTTTTTCATCCCGATTTACGGCGCGTACCGAGTGAAGCAGCGACACATAGACGTCGCTATCGAGCAGGGTATACCACGGGCCAATTGTGTCAATGCGGTAAACGGCGAAGTCATCGCACTCACTCCAGAAAATATGGAGATCATCGGCGAAGTACCGAGCGGCACCATACTGGTCGACCAGACGGGCGCCATCGTGAATAACGTGGTAGTCAAAGACCGTGTGCTGTTGGCCGAAGAGGGGTTAGTGGCCGTGGTGCTGACGGTCGACAAAAAGACCGGCAATCTGCTGACCAGCCCAGACATCATCAGCCGTGGTTTCATCTACATGCGCGAGCAAGAAGAAATCATGAACGGCCTGCGCCTCGAGGTGCGCCGGGCGGTGCAGCAGCGCTACAAACGCATCGACATCGACCGTTTCAAAGCTGAGCTCAAAGACCACATCACCCACTATTTGTTTGAGCAAACTGGTCGCAGCCCCATCGTCATCCCGGTGCTCAATATCATCGGCGGCAA
>CAZNLV010000001.1:38727-59721 GCA_964574245.1 uncultured Candidatus Saccharibacteria bacterium | reverse complement strand
CGCCGGCGTTGCCGTCAACTTTGTTACGGCCTTTGTGCTGTTTACGCTCCTATCGCTTTTCGGCATGCCGCAAATAGTCGATAATCAGTTTAGCGTTCCAAGCGATACAAAGGTTTCACGCCAAGCAGTCTACGTCGGCCAAGTCGAGGAAAACTCCCCGGCTAGCCAAGCTGGCTTACGGGAAAGAGACGAGCTCATCAGTATTGCGTCACAGGGCAAAACCGTCACGGTGGCAGGCAAAAAACTACAAGACCTCACCAAAGATTTTGCGGGACAAAAGACCACCGTGGAGTACAAACGGGGTGGGGACGTGCAAACCACGGCAGTTCAGTTCCGCACATCGCAAACAGTCGAGGCCAGTAAAAATACTGATCATCCGGTAGGATATCTCGGCATAGTGCCGCAAGAGATCACGCTGACTCGTTCCACATGGTCAGCTCCCATAATGGCCCTTGGACTTTCGGGGCAGTTCACTCAGCTGACGCTGAATGGCTTGTGGCATGCGCTGCAGGGACTTGGGGGTATTATCGCGGGGGGTGTGACCGGCAATACTACAGCTCGGCAGCACGCCCAGACAGAGGCGAGCAGTCAAGTTTCTGGCCCGCTCGGTATATTTTTTGTACTCAAAGGCGGTAGCTCGCTCGGCATCCTTTTCATGCTCTTTATCATCGCTATCATAGCCCTGACACTTGCTATCATGAATGTCTTGCCGATTCCGGCTCTTGACGGCGGACGGCTGTATATGATGCTGGCTTCGCGGCTCACCAAAGAAAAACGGCTGACGGCTCAGATGGAAGAAAAGATCGTGATGGCAAGCTTTTTGCTGCTACTCGGTCTCATAGTGCTTATCACTCTCGTCGATGTCAAACGATTCTTCTGACTCTGAGCGTCTGCGCCGGAGTGCCGCTGTGCAGGAGCGTACCTCTCCGGTCACGCTCTCGACTCGTCGTATTCCTTTGTTATTCAGAAAAGAGGCCGCCGTACCTACCAACCGAGAGGTTTTAGACGGCGCGGAGCAGAACTCGACGGCGGCGTGGGGGCCGAGGGCAGCGATTTTTTATTCACTATTTATCTTTATTGCCGCTCAAGTAGGGGTGGTGTTTGCGCTGTTTTTTGTGTACCAAGCGACCGGACATAGCGCACAACAAGCCGAAGCATGGTTTAGCCATTCGATTTCGGCCCAGTTTTTGTTCATTTTGTGCGCAGAGTTGCTAACGATAGCCGGAGTAGTTTGGTTCGTCAGAAGACGCCGGGGCAATCTAGCTCAGCTCGGTATCGATGCGCCCAAGGTGTCGTACATTTTTCGGGCACTGGCAGGTTTTGGCGTGTATTTTTTCGCGTTTTTTGCCGTTGCCATACTGGCAAAGACAATCATGCCAGATCTCAATGTCGAGCAGGAGCAGGACATTGGGTTTGACACTGCTCATACGACGATTGACCTAGTGCTAACATTTTGTAGTCTCGTCATCTTGCCGCCACTCGCTGAAGAAGTGCTCTTCCGTGGGTTTCTCTACGGCGGGCTGCGACGGGCATTGCCATTTGTCGTCGCGACGGCGCTGACGAGCCTCATCTTTGCCGCTGGGCATCTGCTCGGGGGCAAAAGTGGTGAGCCACTGCTCTGGATTGCTGGCATCGATACGTTTGTTTTGTCATGGATACTGTGTACGGTTCGTGAAAAAACCGGCAGCATATTGCCCGGTATTCTCATCCATGCCATGAAAAATCTTCTAGCATTTTCGGTATTATTTTTGCGGAATTAGAGCCACATAGAGTACAATGACCCGTAATGAACTGTGTCTGTGCTGCCTTTGAACTTCGTATGATGCCGCGCCCGCGGTAGGTATAGTACATTCACTGAAAAACAATTACCCGATTTTCACACTCCCAAGTAAAAAACATATCTGTTAAAGGAGCCGTCCCCGATGAAACCAATGAAAGTGTCACGCATGTTTACCAAAACGCTCAAAGATGCGCCGGGTGATGAGGTGGCCCGAAACGCTCAGCTGCTCATCCGTGCTGGTTTTGTGCACAAAGAGCTCGCTGGGGCATATGCCTATTTGCCTCTTGGGCTTCGCGTTATTGAAAACATCAAGCAGATCGTACGCGAAGAAATGAATGCTGCCGGCGGCGAGGAACTTCTCATGACCGTACTGCAACCGAGTGATATATGGCAAAAGACAAATCGCTGGGACGACGCGGTGGTTGACAACTGGTTTAAGACCAAGCTACTCAACGGCACTGAGCTTGGCGTGGGGCTGACCCATGAAGAGCCGGTTGTTGACGCCGCACGTCCATACATCACCTCGTACAAAGACCTACCTCGTAGTGTTTACCAGATCGGTACGAAATTTCGCAACGAAAAGCGTGCTAAATCTGGCGTGCTCCGCGGTCGAGAGTTTATCATGAAAGACCTCTACAGTTTTGCGCGTGACCAGCAGCAGCATGAGGAGGTTTACGAGCGTATCGCTGAAGCCTATATGCAGGTGTATCGGCGACTTGGGCTTGGCGACGAGACGTTTCGGGTAAAGGCTGACGGCGGTATTTTTACAAAACGTTTTAGTGATGAGTTTCAGACTCGTAGTCCGATCGGCGAAGACACGATCTTTGACGTACCTAGTACGGACCTGTACTACAACCAAGAGATTGCGCCATCACGCGCAGTGACCGAGGAACAACCAACTGAGCAGCTTCAGGTGGAAGAAAAACATACGCCCGGCGTGGTTGGTGTGGAACAGCTAGCCCGTGAGCTTGGCGTGCCGGTCTCTCGTACGGTCAAAACCATGCTATATATCGCCGATGATGCGGTCGTTGCGGTTGCGCTGCGAGGAGACTACAGTGTCAACGAAATCAAACTCCGCCACGTACTGGGTGCAAAATCTGTCGCGCTTGCTGATGCTGAGACGGTACGACGGGTGACAGGCGCAGAGGTCGGCTATGCTGGTCTCATTGGTTTGCCCGAGGAAGTAAGGTGGGTGGTCGATGACTCGGTCGAACCGCTCGTCAACTTTGAGCTCGGCGCCAACAAAACAGATTACCATACTGTCAATGTCAACTGGGAGCGCGACCTTGCTCGGCCCGAAACTTTCTACGATGTCAAAGAAGCCAAAGCCGGCGATATCCACCCGGAATCGGGCAGCACCTATGAGGTTTTCAAGGGTGTCGAGGTCGGCAACATTTTTCCGCTCGAGACGAAATACACTGATCTGCTCGATATGTACTATACGGACGAGCATGGTGAGCGGCAGTCATTTATCATGGGATGCTACGGGATCGGCATTAGCCGTCTCATGGGTGTGATTGCCGAACATTTTGCCGACGAGCGCGGTTTGGTGTGGCCGATGGCGGTTGCGCCCTATCAGCTGATTGTTGTCCAGTTGGGTACAGATCCCACAGTCGTACAAGCCGCAGAAAATCTGTGCGATATCGCACAGTCATGGGGGGTGAGCGTGCTGTATGATGACACCGACAAACGTCCGGGCGAGAAGTTTGCTGATGCTGACCTCTTGGGTATCCCGCATCGCGTTGTCGTGAGCTTGAAAACCATTGAGGCAGGGCGGTATGAGTACAAGGCACGTACGTCGCTCGAACCAAAAATGATGACAGTGGAAGAACTAAAAAATCAGTTGACGGCGTAAAAGTAAGTCGGTACTATAGCAGGACTTTATCGAAATCGAAGACCGCTGAATTGCAGCAAACAAAGGAGGGTAGAAGTATGAAGAAACTATTTCATTTGACCAAAGAAGGTATCGCCGAGCTAGAGGCGGAGAAACAAACGCTGCTCAAAAAGAAAGCCGAAACGGCCGAAGCGATCAAGACCGCCCGCGAGCTCGGTGACCTCGCCGAAAATGCTGAGTATCAGTCGGCGCGTGCAGAGCAGGAGCGCACAGAGGCGCGCCTCGACGAAATAGAGCACATTCTCGCTAACGTCGAAGTGATCAAGGCCACGCACAAAACATCTGTCGGTTTGGGCTCGACGGTCACCTTGAAGCACCCAGAGGGCAGAGAAGTAACCGTGCAAATCGTCGGCACCATAGAGGCCGATCCGGCAAACGACAAAATATCAGACGAATCGCCGATCGGCAAGGCCCTGCTGGGCAAAAAAGAAGGTGACAGCGTCGATATCGTCAAGCCGGCCGAAACCATCACCTACCAAGTCCTCACCATTCGCTAGTAGTTTACAATTGTGACCACAAGCGCAATAATACGTACTATAACTCAGGAGGAAATGGGATGGAGCGGACAGAGAAAAATGTCACAGATGAGGTGAAAATGTCACAGACAAAGGCTGTGACGGTGCGGGTCAATCCGTGGTGGCTCAGCGCGCTCCTTGCCCTCGGTCTTGCGGCCACGGTGGTGCTGTGGCATCCGTGGAATGCGAGCCCAAAGGCGGGCGACCGGACGGTGAGTGTCAGTGGTAGCGCGACGCTCAAGGCCGAGCCGGATGAATATGTTTTTTACCCAAGCTATGAGTTTAAAAACGCCGATAAAGCCGCTGGTCTCGCCGAGCTTACTGCCAAAAGCGACGAAGTGCTGGCGGGACTTAAAAAAGCCGGGGTGGCTGACAAAGACATCAAAACCGATGCGAGCGGCTACCGGGATTATTACTATTACGATCAGGAAAGCAAAATGCACACCTACACACTGCAGGTGACAGCCACGACCCACACCCGCGAGGCGGCACAAAAAGCACAAGATTACCTCATGACGACGGACCCCACGGGCGCGGTGACGCCGCAGGCGACATTTAGCACTGCGAAACAGAAAGATCTCGAGTCAAAGGGCCGTGGCCAAGCAACCAAAGAGGCGCGCGCCAAGGCCGAGCAGCAGGCAAGTACTCTTGGCTTCAAAATCGGCAAGGTCAAAACTGTTCAGGATAGCGCGGATGGGTACGGTGGTATCATGCCGATGCTCGCGAAGGGCTCAAACCTCGCTGCGACCGATAGTGCCACGAGCCTCACCGTCCAACCCGGTCAAAACGACCTAACGTACACCGTGCAGGTCACATACTATATCAGATAATCCGAAGCTAACATCTCGGTGTTATATTCATCTTGCGAAGTGAATAAGCTCCTCTTAACTCTTTTTGCTTAACTCTGTATACTATCTGGCATGCAATGGTTAAATGTAATTGTCGACGAGTTGGTTTCTCGATACCCCGACGGGGAAATATTGGTCGAGTCGGGTGGATCGCCGAGTGGTACGCACCACCTTGGGCACATGCGTGAGCTCATAACGTGCGATGCGGTGTTGCTTGAACTAAAACGGCGTGGCAGGGCAGTTAAGCATGTTTATTTTTCGGACGATCTTGATGGCCTGCGGAAAGTGCCGGTAGATGTGCCCGCAGTATTTGAGCAGTATTTGGGTATGCCGCTGTGCGATATACCGTCACCAGATGCGAAAGCCGCATCGTACGGCGCATATTTTACCGCACAGTTGCAGCGGGCGTGCGCAAGTCTTGGCATAGAGGTGGAGTTTATCGCTTCGCACGAGAAGTATCGGAGCGGATTCTTTGTTCCCGCTATCGAACGCAGCTTGGAGCGTGTAGAGCAGGCCAAAGATGCACTCGAAACTATTTCTGGCCGCAGTCTCGAAGAAGGTTGGTCCCCGATACAAATAATGGAAAATGGACGACTGAAAAAACGCTCATTCGTTTCTCTGGATACAGCGGCAAAAACATTGGAGTATGTGGCTGCAGATGGCTCCACTCAGGCAATCCACTATGACGATGGACTCGTGAAGCTGGACTGGCGGCTTGACTGGCCCGGACGATGGTGGTTGCTAGGGGTAGCCGCAGAACCATTTGGCCGTGATCATGCTAGTGCGGGCGGGAGCTATGATACGGGCGTACAGATTATGAAAGACGTCTACGAAGCGCCGGCGCCGCTACCAATTCCATATGACTTTATTAATCTCGCGGGTGATACCAAAAAAATGAGCGCTAGTAAGGGCACTGGACTTGATGCTGAGGAGGGAGTCACCATTATGCCCCCAGAGGTCGTGCGGTATCTTGTGCTTGGGGTGCCACCTCGTAAACGGCTCTATTTTGACCCTATTGTCGGTGTTGTGAAGTTGATGGACGAGTACGCATCACTAGCTGCCAAACAGGACAAAACACCTGACGAAGAGCAGCTACTCTATATATGTACTCGTGGCGGTACGGAAGACCGTATGGTAAGCCGCGTGCCCTTTAGCCATTTGGTCGCGAGCTATCAAGCTAGCCTGCGAAACCCTAAAAAAACACTCGATGTCATTCGTCGGAGTGAATACAGTGCTGTTGCGACCGAGGACGCGGAGATTATTCGACGGGAGCTTCAATTTATTGATGCGTGGCTCGACAAACGAGCGCCTGACGAAGTGAAATTTAGTCTGCGTGAACAGATAGGCGTGCACGAATTTAGTGAAAACGAAGTGAAACTGTTTGCGGGACTTGCTGAAAAAGTGGCGTCGGCACCAGTAGATGCGGACGGTGAGTACTATCATCTAGCACTGTATAGCTTCAAAGACGAACTCGGCATGCAACCCAAAGATATATTTGGCGCGCTGTACCGCTTGCTTATTGGCAAGACGAGCGGTCCCCGTGCCGGCTACTTTCTCAGCATCCTTCCCAAAGAATGGCTACTCAAGCGATTGAGGCTTGAGGCGTGACAGATGTGTCCGATGAGCGATTTCATGAGCTGATCGACAGGGCGTTTGATAGTCTGCCTGTTCGGCATCGAGACCAAGTGAAAAACGTGGCGATTGTGACTGCCGACGAGCCGACAGCGGAACAGCGGCGAGAGCTACGGCTGCACTGCAACGAAACCCTTCTTGGGCTCTACAGTGGTGTGCCGTTGACGCAGCGCCAAGGGCGGGAACCGCTCATGCCCGATGTCATTACGCTGTTTAAACTGCCGCTGCTCGCGCAGAGTCATGATGAGCCAGAACTCTACGAAAACATCCGCCACACCCTCTGGCATGAGGTAGCACACTATTTCGGCCTCAATCACGAAGACATTCACCATAGAGATGTGAAAGGTTAGACCTCACACACTGTTGTGTGAGGTCTAACCTTTCACGGTAACCGATTGTAGTTGATCGTAGTTTGAAGTTTGGCATAGTAACCACGCGCATATACAGGGTATACTTTAATAATGAAGGCGGTGATTTTTGATTTTGACGGTACTATAGCCGATAGCTTGGCAGCAGTTATCAAAGTATTTGAGGATATCACAAATCGTCCAAAACCATTTACTAAGGCTGAAATAGAAGAGTTACAGCATAAAGATCTACTACAAATAACACTGGAACTAAATGTCCAGAAGTGGAAGATACCATGGCTAATTTTCCGAGGGCGTCGGATGTTCAAAGACCACATGCGTAGTGTGCGCGTGCATCCGGGCATCCCGGATATCTTGGCGGATCTGCACGCTCACGGAGTGCCGCTCTACGTGCTCAGCTCTAATAGCCGCGATAATGTACAGCAGTATTTACGAAGCCACCGTCTAGAAAGCTACTTCACGGCTATTTATGGTGGCGCAGGCCTGCTTGGAAAAGCCCGGAGTTTATTCCGTCTCTTTAAACAGCAGGGGGTTGATCCCAAAGGAAGTTGGTATGTTGGCGATGAAACCCGTGACATCATAGGAGCCCATGCGGCTGGCATGAAAATAATTTCAGTTTCTTGGGGTTACAATAGCCGCCAGGCGCTTGCCGATAAAAATCCCGACGCGCTTGTTGATACGCCGGAGGAATTAGCGGCGGTGCTTCAAAAGATATGGAAGAAGTAACGATCACAAAAATGGTGCACGGTGGCCAGGGGCTGGGAGAGCTCGCCGACGGCCGAAAGGTCTTTGTCTGGAATGCGCTGCCAGGGGAGGTGGTGCGTGTTCGAGTCATCAGAAAGAAGCGGTCATATGCTGAGGCAATAGCCGAAGAAATCATGTCGCCTTCACCAGATAGGATTGAGCCCCGAGAGACCCACTACCTTGCTACCAGTCCATGGTAGATGATGACCTTTGAAGCCGAAAACCGCCATAAGGTAGCAATCGTCCACGATCTGTTCGCCCACCGAAATTCACAAGCTGATGGTACTGGACTAATTTCTGGCCAGGAAGAGCAGCCCGAGCAAAAACCGTTTTTTTTGCCCGGCGCGATGAGAAACCCGGAAACGGGTGTCTCATACGGTTACCGCAACAAAATGGAATACAGCTTTTGGGGTGACGAAGACGGCTTACACCTCGCGCTGCACCAGCGGGGCAGTCACGGCAAGCAGATTGTTGAAGGGAGTGCGCTCGCTATGCCGGCGGTCGACATGGCCGCTCAGGCAGTTTTGGACGAGCTTCGTCGTTTGCACATTCGGGCCGGTGATCTCAAAACACTCGTCATTCGGTGCGATCAAAACGGAAACGCGGTAGCAGCGCTTTTCGTCAAACCAAGTGCATTTCCCAGATTGGATTTCTTAACTCAGACGAAAAGCTCTCATCCAGCCGGCGGGCCTGACGCACTGCTCAGCGGGTCAGCTTTCGGGGGTTTGCTGCAGGGCATACGAGTGTATCATTCAAATCCCAAATCACCGGCTTCGGTACGTACGCAGCTACTGTATGAAATAGGCGGCTGCGAGCTGACTGACACACTGCTGGGTAGAGAATTTCGCTATGATGTCGATAGTTTTTTCCAAGTGAATTTGCCCATATATGAGCAGGCGCTTACGAGCATTCGGGAACACTGCGTGGGTGATCCCATTGACCTGTACGCTGGAGTCGGCAGTATCGGCCTCAGCGTCGCCAAAAAACAAGTAACTCTGGTAGAACTCGACCCCGCAACCGCCGCCATGGCCCGCACAAACCTCTCCCTTGCTCAAGGACTGTCCTTGAGCAAGGTGGTGGAGGGGTCTAGTGAGAGGGCGCTTGAACATGTAGCTGGTGATCGACCGATTATCGTTGATCCGCCCCGGGCGGGGCTGCATCCAGCGGTGGTTGACCGTTGTCTCGCTGTCCTGCCGCCGCAGATCATGTATTTGAGCTGTAATCCTGCGACACAGGTGAGGGATCTGGAGCTGCTTGCGGAACGATATCGGATTGTGTACTGCGAAGTTTTTAACTTTTTCCCACGAACACCCCATATCGAGACGCTAGTTGTACTTGAGCGGCGGGGGTGATTGACTCCGGCTTTTGTCACTTCCGAACTTGTTCGGGGCTCTGAAAGGGCATGGGAGTCTGGGGCTGGTTAGAGGAGATCCTGAAATACATTCAGGATGACGCGGGGAGGTGACCTGAGATAAATGGACGAAATACTGAATTAAATTCAGGATGACAGTGAGGCTCTCGGCTCTGTATACTGAGATACATGTCATATACGAGGGAACGCTCGCGGCCGTACGAGCCAGGGAAGGCGGCGCCGTACAAACTGAGCCGCAGCAAAATTGAGCTGTATATGCAGTGTCCACGCTGCTTTTGGCTGGATGTGCGCCGCAAGATTACGCGGCCAAGTAGCCCACCCTTTAATATCAACAAAGCGATCGATGAGCTGTTCAAAAAAGAATTCGACGCCTATAGAGTGCAGAAAAAACCGCATCCGCTCATGGAGCAATTTGGCGTCGATGCTGTACCGTACCAACACAAAGACCTGGATACGTGGCGACATAATTTCACTGGAGTGACGACACTACACAAGCCAACAAACCTGCATATTTTTGGCGCTGTCGATGACGTATGGGTGAACCCGGCAGGCGAGCTGATCGTAGTCGACTACAAAGCTACAGCCAAAGCTGAACCGGTGCGGGCACTTGGGCCGGAAGGCGGCTGGCAAGACATGTACCGTCGGCAGATGGAAGTGTACCAGTGGCTGCTACGTGCCAATGGTTTTGACGTCAGCGATACAGGTTACTTTGTGTACGCCACCGGCAACCCAGGCAAAGAATCTTTCGACGGGGTGGTCGAGTTTGAGACGCACGTTTTTCCGCACACTGGCAAGACTGACTGGGTGGAGCAGACGATTATAGCTATGAAAGCGTGCATGGAGTCTGACGCCATGCCGTCCGTCGGCACTGCCGCCATGGGCGGCCCGTGCGAGTTCTGCACCTACGCCCGTTCTCGCACCGAACTCACCCTCGATTCGCTGCGTTCCAAAAACGAAACCAGGTAAAACTCACCCCAGTTAGAACCCAATCTCAGGTGAATATTTGGGAATGTACGGTTCTGCGTCCCGGTAATCTCCCTACTCCTCTATGGGCTGCGTGAGTTTCTATCGAGATTCAGTCCTCAGGGATGAGGGAGTCTGTATATTCTGGTTTTGATAGGCCAACTGCGCATATCAGTGAGGCGCATTGATCGTCGGTCAGTGGGGTAACAATCGGCGTCCCATTAACCATTATGCTGCTGGCAATGTCGAAAGCGCGTATTTCATTGAACCTTGCTTCTGGATGGAGTACCCGGACTTCCTCTAGGCTTCCCTCATCACAGGCGACCGGAGGCGAGTCTTTGGTCGCATTGATAACGACCAATGATGTTATTTCACCACCTTGCTTCCCTAAAATGTCTAGAAATACAGCCGGGGCCTCGACGTTCATGACCAAAGCCCCTAGGCGCGCAGAGCGGTATTGGCTGCTTATACCTGGCCTATCTTCAATGGCACAACCACTCCGAGACAGTACAAAATCCGTCATGCCGTATAGTGGCGTTTGAAACTGCACTATACGGTGTAAGTCCGGATAGTCTACTGAAACAGAAGTGGGCACGTAGGCGTTTGCAGGGATGTCTGGCTCGGTGATCTGGGGGACATCCTGCCACGATTCCAACAGTATGCCACCTTCACGGAGCCATTCTACAGTTGCTCGACGATGGGCTTCCATCACTGCGGGCAACAACTGCATTCTCGGATGGTTCATAATAATTTATTATAACATACTATTGGGTAAAGTCATAATATGAATGCGGCCTTAACTTGTTTGATACAAGCTGTATACTAGAGATATGCTAGATATACAGTTTATACGTGATAACGCTGAACTCGTACAGCGTAAAAGTGTGGAAAAAGGTTACACGGTCGATATCGTGGAGCTGCTTCGCGTGGACGAAGAACGCCGAGCGCAGCTGGCGGCTGTAGAAGTTTTGCGCGCCAAACGCAATACACTCACGGCCGAGATGAAAGGTCAAAAACCCACAGACGAGCAAATCGAGCAGGGCAAATTTCTGAAAGAAAAAATCGCTGCGCTCGAAAATGAGTTGAAGCAAACAGAGGAGAAATGGCAATCCCAGATGCAAGCGGTGCCAAACCCGACTTTTGATGATGTCCCGCTCGGCGGCGAGGAAGACAGTGTAGAGATCAAACGGGTTGGCGAGCAAACGACTGGCGCCAAAGACCACGTGGATTTTGCGGTGGGACGGGATTGGCTGGACTTTGAGCGTGGTGCGAAAGTGGCCGGCGCGAAATTTTACTACCTGAAAGGTGACCTTGCGTTGCTAGAAAATGCTATCACGCAGTTTGCGATCGATTTTGTGCGGCGCAAGGGATTTACCTACATGACGGTGCCGCACATGGTGAGTACGCGGGTGGCGGCCGGTGCGGGGTTTGCGCCGCGCGGTGATGAAAGCGGTAATGAGTACTTTGTCGAGGGCGAAGATCTGTCGCTGATAGGTACGGCCGAAGCGCCGCTCACGGGCTATCATGCCGACGAAATCATTGATGAAGGCAAATTGCCGCTGCTCTATGCAGGCTACAGCCCCTGCTACCGAAAAGAAGCGGGCACCTATGGCAAACACACACGCGGTCTGTTCCGGGTGCACCAATTTAACAAGCTTGAGATGTACATTTTCTGCCTGCCCGAAATGAGTCGCGAGCTGCACGAATTTATTTTGGCGACCGAGGAGGAACTGTGGGAGGCGCTCGGGATTCCGTATCATGTGATCAACATCGCCGCAGGCGATCTGGGGGCACCGGCGGCCAAAAAGTATGACGTGGAGTACTGGTCGCCGGTAGACGAAAAATATCGTGAGCTTACCAGCTGTAGCAATTGCACCGATTTTCAGGCCCGCAATCTCAACATCCGCGTGCGCCGCAAGGATGGCACGGTAGAAGTGCTCCACACGCTGAACGGCACGGCCGTATCGCTCGCGCGTTCGCTCGTGGCGGTTCTCGAGCACTACCAGACAGAAAGTGGTACACTAAAAGTACCACAAGTCCTCCAGCCCTATATGGGCGGTAGAACAGAGCTGTAAACAAAAGGAGCAACATGATTCATACGGTAAGCGCCGAGGGGTTTGACCTAGTGCCAAAGCTACAAAAATATACGACTGGAAAAGTGCGAGATATCGAAAAATATGTACCGCGTAAGACTCGAGAGGCGGCAGTTCTTGCAGTGCATTTTAAAGAATCGCGTCGTGGTCGTGACAAAACGTGCACGCTTGCGCTACAGCTGCCGCAGGAGACGCTTTCGGTACATGAGACTACGAGCCACATGTATGCAGCACTTGATATTGCCACCGTAGAGATGCGTCGGCAGTTGGCAGAGTATAAAGGCAAGCACGGCAAACAGGGCCTGCGGCACAAGCTTGTACGTCGTCTCCGACGTGAGAAATCACTCGTGTAGCGTCCTAAATGCGCGTACTGTCTTTGGGGCGCTGAATTGCCTCTCGCCAACAGGCTAAAAGCAAGGTACAATAGTGTCTGACGAAAATCTACTGACCTATGGAGGTGTAACGAGAGAGTCATGAATAGATTATTGAAACGTGTTTTGGGGGATCCACAAGCAAAAACCATCAAGCGGCTTCGTAGACGCGTTAAGTTGATCAATGACTTAGCTCCCAAATACGAAAAAATGTCCGACAAAGAGCTTCGTGAGCAGACTGACAAACTGCGTAAGCGTCTCAACAAAGAATCGCTAGACGGTATTTTACCCGATGCGTTTGCGCTTGTCCGCGAAGCCTCGACTCGAACTCTCGGACAGCGACATTACGATGTGCAGCTCATCGGCGGAATGGTCCTGCATGAAGGCAATGTCAGTGAAATGAAAACCGGGGAAGGCAAGACCCTTGTAGCGACGGCTCCTATGTTTCTCAATGCTCTTGAAGGCAAGGGTGCACACCTCGTGACCGTCAATGATTATCTGGCGCAGCGCGACGCTGGCTGGATGAGCCAAGTGTACCATTTCCTCGGGCTTTCAACCGCAGTTATCATGGCGGACCGTTCGTATATCTATGATCCGAAATATGTCAATGAAGACCACGAGGATGAGCGTTTTCGGCACCTCAAACCATGTAGCCGTCAGGAAGCGTACGCGGCTGACATTACGTACGGAACGAATAACGAATTTGGCTTTGACTACCTACGTGACAACATGGTGCGCGAAACAGACCAGCTGCGTCAACGCGAATTAAACTATGCCATCGTTGACGAAGTTGACTCCATCCTGATAGATGAAGCTCGAACACCTCTCATCATAAGTGCACCGAGTGTTACCCCAGGTAACGCCTATGAACAATTTTCACGCACTGTTCGTCAGTTAAAGCCGAGTCATTATGAAGTAGACGAAAAACGGAAAACGGTAGTTTTGACAGATAGCGGCGTAGATAAGCTCGAAAAGATCTTGGGCCTGCCAAATTTGTACGGAAGTGAAAATATCCGCACGCTCTACCACCTCGAGCAAGCACTGCGCGCTCAGACGCTTTTCAAAAAAGATAAAGACTACGTAGTTACCAATGATGGAGAAATTGTAATCGTGGATGAATTTACCGGTCGTCTGCTTGCGGGTCGGCGCTACAACGAGGGGCTTCACCAAGCCATTGAGGCAAAAGAAGGTGTCGAAGTTCAGGAAGAATCCATGACGCTCGCTACCATATCATTCCAGAACTATTTCCGACTGTACGACAAACTCTCCGGGATGACCGGCACTGCGATGACCGAGAGCGAAGAGTTTCACCAGATATATAAGCTTGATGTAGTGGAAATCCCATCTAACCGTGCCATCGTTCGTGATGACAGAAGTGACCGAATTTATCGGAACGAGGTCGTAAAGTTCAAGGCTATCGTCGATCATGTCAAAGAGCTCCACAAAACGGGTCAGCCGGTCTTGATCGGCACGGCCTCGATAGAGAAAAACGACAAGCTCGGCGGGCTGCTCACGAAGGCAGGGGTGCCTCATCAGGTGCTGAATGCAAAAAATAACGAACGAGAGGCAAAAATTGTCGCTCAAGCGGGGCAGAAAGGTGCCGTAACATTAGCCACCAACATCGCTGGACGCGGTACGGATATAGTGCTGGGGGAGGGCGTTAAAGAGCTCGGCGGTCTGTTTGTACTTGGTAGTGAAAGGCATGAATCTCGGCGCATTGACAATCAGCTTCGTGGCCGCTCAGGCCGGCAGGGAGACCCAGGAGTAACGCAATTTTATGTGAGCACCGAAGACGACCTAATGCGTATCTTTGGTGGCGAGCGCATCAGCAAAGTGATGGACCGTATGAAGGTTGATGCCAATGTGCCTATAGAAAACCGGATGATTTCACGGAGTCTTGAGTCTGCTCAAAAAAAGGTTGAAGGATTTCATTTTGACCAACGAAAAAATGTCGTGCAATACGACGACGTGATGAACCGCCACCGCAAAGCGACCTATGCTATGCGCCGAGAGATTCTGCGTGCAGACAATATCAGCAAGCGGGTCAAAGCGTACATCAACGAAGAGGTTGGCTTGCTCGCTGACTCACCATTGAGAGCAACCGAAGATTTTGAGTCCGCTGTCAAAGAACTTATACCACTGGATGAATCGGCTCTCGATAGGATATTTTCAAAGACTCCCGAAACTGTTAAGCCTACGCTCATAGAAGAGGCAAAAGAGCTCTACAAAGGCAGAGAAGCCGCATTTACACCCGAAATCATGCGTAAGGTTGAGCGCGATGTATATCTTCAAATCCTCGATAATCTCTGGATGCAACATCTGGAAAATATGGACCACTTGCGGGAAGGTATCGGTTGGATGAGTGTGGGACAGCGCGACCCACTTGTGGAGTATCGACGACGAGGTCAAATCATATTTGAAGACATGCAGCATTCTCTCCGACATGAAGTGGTGCGAGCAATATTCCACGCTGAGCCGATGGCAATGGACCAGCTGGAGCAACCTGTTGAGACAGAATTGACACGGGCCGCACGAGGGTCTATCAGTAACGCTGGCGAGATTTTAAATGATGAAGTGCAGTTCGATGAAGCTGACTTTGCGATGCAAGACAAAAAGGGTGGCACTCGGACGACTTCTACGGCAAAAAAACGTGCCAAAGCAAACAAGGCTGAGCGTCAACGCAAGGCCAAAGCGAGGAAACGGAGATAGGTTCTAGCGAATAGGTTATAGTGAAGAATACCCCCTATAACCTATAACCTATAACCTATAACCCACACTATGAAACACACAGTCGAAGAAATCACTCTAGAAAACGGCGCAAAGGGTCTCTTCATCCATATACCCGACGCCACTGTCATGAACGTGTACATAAATTTTCGGGCCGGTGAATATTTGGTGGAACGACAAAAGTGGGAAACGCCGCACCTGATGGAACACATTTTGCTCGGGGCGAACGATGATTTCCCAAGAGCGCGAGATTTCCAAGCGGAAGTAGAGAAAAACGGTGCGTACACCAACGCCAGCACCGACGTGTACGACATAGTTTACGAACTGGAATGTGCAGATTTTGAATGGGAGCGGGTGACACTTCTACTCCGGACAGCCGTAGATAAACCCCTGTTTCTTCAAGAAGAGTTCGACGCCGAGTTCGGTAACGTACGAGAAGAGCTCGCCGCTCGGGCAAACAATCACTATCGCCAGTTGGGCGCATCGAGCCGAAAGGCATATGGCCTAACAGCAGAGACTGACAAAGACAGATTGGAACTCATGGACAACGTCAATCTCGATGACGTGCGTGAGCATTATCGGCGTACGCACACCACTGACAATATGCGTTTTATCGTGGCGGGGAATATCGGCAAGCGTAAGGTGGCACTGATGCGTATTTTTGAAGAAATTCAGCTACCACGTGGTGAGCGATTTGGCATGCCAGACGAACTAGTCGTGTCTCCCAAGAAACCGATTTGTATCCCGAACGAAACAGTCGATACGCTGTATTTCTATATTGATAGTTTCATGAACCGTCGACTGGAAGAAAATGAAATTGATGCACTCAGTCTCGTAAACGCATTGCTCACAGAAACTTTGTACTCCAAGATTTTGGGCACTGCTCGTGAGCGGGGACTGGTGTACGGCATGAATAGTGGATTTCAGCAGATCAAACTCAGCAGCAACTTGTGGTTTGGCAGCCAAGTATCGGTGGCAAATGCGCCGGCGCTGTTTGACATCATCATCGAACAGCTCGGCAACCTATTTCGCGGGGAGCTTGCCGAGGCGGACATAGCGGCGGCCCAGGCCTATGCCATTGGTCGCTACCAGAGAAGTGCGCAAACAGTAGCGAGTACGGCGGCTGGCTACACAGGGCGCTATTTCTTTGACGAATACATCGACGACTACTATGCAGTGCCAGAACGCATTCAGGCTGTGTCCAAGCAAGACATTATCGATGCGACGAGAGCAATGTTTGCTGATGGCATCGGCGGGCTGGGTGTGTATGGTAGTGTCAATACTAAGCTTGCTGATGAACTGAACAAACAAATCGCAGTGCTCTGGCAGTAGTAGGAGACCGTGATGGATGATCTGCAAGCACACGCACAAAACCTGCACAATGAAGTGCTGTCGGCACTCGAAAAAATCAATCTCAAAGCCCTCTTGACGCGCAAAAAAGAACTGGAGGCGAGAGGTGCGGACCCTGACCTCTGGAAAGACCCGGAAGCTGCTCAAAAGATTATGAAAGAGCAGGCTGATCTCGAGAAGCGAGTACAACCATGGCTGCAACTGCAACAAAATCTCGACGACGCGATTGAGCTACTCGAGCTCGAGGATAAAACGATAGAGGCAGAAGTGGCTTCCCAGGTGAAAAACGCCGAAGTGGTGTTTGCGGAGCTCAAAGAACAGCTGAAGTTTTCAGGCCCGTTTGATGACCATGATGCAATCGTCAGCTTGCACGCGGGGGCAGGCGGAGCCGATGCGCAAGACTGGACAGGCATGCTGCTGCGGATGTACACGCGGTGGGCGGAACAAAATGGGTATACGGTCCGCCTAGTAGAAGAATCACCAGCCGATGAGGGCGGATTCAAGAGTGTGACTCTGGAGGTGAGCGGCTCATTTGCCTATGGTAATTTACACGGTGAGCACGGTGTGCACCGCTTGGTGCGCCTGAGTCCTTTTAATGCCGAGAGCCGGGAAACGAGTTTTGCCAAGGTAGAAGTGATGCCCAAAATCGACACGCCAGAAGATGTTGCATTTGATGAAAAAGATTTAAAGATCGATGTCTACCGCAGCGGCGGTCACGGCGGTCAGAGCGTCAACACTACTGACTCGGCCGTTCGTGTGACACATCTGCCTACCGGCATCGTGGTTGCTATACAGAACGAGCGATCGCAGCTGCAAAACCGCGAGACGGCTATGACTATTCTCCGTTCGCGTCTAGCTCAGCTACAGATGGAGCAGCATGCAGAGAAATTGAGCGATCTGAAAGGGCCGAATGAACAAGCAGCTTGGGGTAACCAAATACGTAGTTACGTGCTGCACCCATACAAACAAGTCAAAGATTTGCGCACCGAACATACGAGCAGTGACCCTGACAAAGTCCTAGACGGTGACCTCGGACCCTTTATTTCAGCATATCTCGACCACACCATAGGAGTATGATTGCAGGTCGAGCGTAGAGCAAGAAACCGCGGGCTTGAGTCTGCCGAGTTTCATGCAAAGTATCGAAGACGGGGGTGTAAGCGAGATCTTGGAACTCTAGCCTAGGGCTCAGTGTCGTCGTGGTATAATACTGCTAATGATTCTTTTGGACAGGGTAACGAAGACGTATAACAAGAATCTTGGCGCGGCACTCGACCGCGTCAGTTTACACGTGGAGCCAAAGGAATTTGTAATCGTCATCGGTCAGAGTGGCGCCGGCAAATCAACCTTGCTCAAGCTACTGACCCGCGAAGAACGTCCGACGAGTGGAAAAATAATTGTCGGCGGTATAGATTATGACAAGTTGCGCGACAAGGATATCCCATTGCTTCGCCGTAAAATTGGAGTGGTGTTTCAGGATTTCAAGCTTCTGCCGAACCGCACGGTATTTGAGAATGTTGCATTTGCGCTCGAGATCGTAGGGGTGAGCCAAAAAGAAATCAACAATACCGTGCCGCGCGTGCTCGACATCGTCAATCTCAAAGACAAGGCCAAACGAATGCCTATGGAACTCAGCGGTGGCGAGCGGCAGCGAGTGGCTATAGCACGGGCTATTGTGAGACAGCCCAAGATACTGATTGCTGACGAGCCGACTGGGAACCTTGACCCAAAACATGCGTGGGACGTCATAACTGTACTGGAAAAAATCAACCGTTATGGCACGACGGTGCTGCTCACCACTCACAACCAAGAAATCGTCAACAAGCTCAAACGGCGCGTGATAACCATCAAAAACGGCCAAGTTGAGAGTGACCGTGCCAACGCGCAGTACAGTGATCGTCCGGCGGTACGGCCGGAAGCGCGGAAAGGGTTCTCGTCGTAATGGGCAGGCGTAGGACGACATTTGCGAGAATTGTTCGGACAGGCTTGCTGTATTTCGCACGAAATGCATGGCTAGCTATGGCGGCGATGGCGACGATGATTATCACATTGACCATTATTTTGTTCTCGGTTATTGTCAATGCTACGTTCGGCAATACAATCCAGCAAATCACTGACAAAATAGACATATCAGTCTACCTCAAAGACACGGTCACGACCGCCCAAGCCAATGAATTTGTCTCGAACATTCGCAAACTTTCGAGTGTCGACAGTGTGAACTATTTGGACAAAAAGGCTGCACTGAAAGCATTTATCAAACAAAATGCCGGCAATGATAAGCTTCTACAGGCGGTGAACGAGACCGATAATCCGCTACCGGCGACGATCAAAATAAAGCCAAAAGACCTCAATCAGATCAACCAAATTCGGCAATACGTTACACGTCCCGAATGGCAGCAGCTGCAATCGGACCCAGTATCTGATAATGGTGATCGGCGAGCAACGATAGATAAGATCACTCATGCCACCAACATCATGCGACGTGCCGGCGTGATTGCTGTGGTGGTATTTGCCCTGATATCCGTGCTCATCATCTTCAACACTATCCAGATGGCCATATTTAACCGGCGAGATGAACTGCAAATCATGCGCTTGCTCGGGGCTAGTACGGGGTACATACGAGGTCCTTTCGTCATCGAGACCATCGTGTACGGCGTGGTGTCGGCGGTCATTTCCATTTTGATTATCAATGCACTTTTCGTGACCGCTTCTAGCTCGCTCCAAGCGACGAGTTTTGGCTTGCTAGACATCAGCTACAGCCAACAATTTTTCCAAGAGTACTACTGGCGCTTATTGCTTATGCAATTAGGGCTTGGTATACTAATAGGCGCTGCATCGTCTGTGATAGCTACGCAGCGGTATCTCAAATTCAAATCGCCAAAAAAATAAGGAGGGGTTCGCCCCTCCGTTCGTAACTGTAGGGGATACACCCAAGGTTACAGCCCCCAAAGATAGATTGTCGCCCGGGGATAGGGTGCGGGGACTAGTCTGCTGCACGATGGGGAATATAATGCGTAAGGTAGGAGGGTTGCAAACGTTGTATAGTCGTGATACCATAAGTATGTTCATAAAAAAATACAAACGCATGCAAAAAAAAGTATCTCATACCTCTCTTTCTCACCCCTTGACACGTCCAGTACAGGTTAGTCTATTCGTTGTCAGTAGCTTTATACTCGTTTCGGGGGGTATCTTGCCCGCATGGCGCCAAGTGGTGCTCGCCGACCAGTATCAGGACCAGATCAATACACTTAATGCAGACAGCGCTTCGAAACAGGCGATTGTCGATGATTTGCAAGCCCAAGCGGCTAGTTATGCAGATGCAATCAGTAAATTGCAGCAGCAGATCGATGGCTTGCAGGCATCGATTGACCAGAACCTGCAGTTACAGGCGGATTTGCAAAAACAAATTGCAGAAGCTCAGGCCGAGATTGAGCGGCAGCGGGCTATCCTAGCCGAAGATCTCAAAGCGATGTATGTCGACGGTACTCCGACCGCCATAGAGACACTGATGAGCAGCAAAGACTTGAGCGAGTTTGTTGATAAACAGGAATATCGTACGCGTGTTCAGAACAAGCTGCAGGATGTACTGGCCAGAATTGCCGAGCTACAGAAACAGCTACAGGTCCAAAAAGCAAAAATCGAACAGCTCATCAAGGATATGGAAAGCCAGCAAGCGCAGCTAAGTGTAGACCGCGCCAAACAGGCCGAGCTGCTCAATATGAATGAACAGCAACAGGCAGACTACAACTCGCAGATCAGTGCAAATAACGGAAAAGTTTCTGAGCTACGCTCGCAACAGGCTGCCGCAAACCGCAAGCTGAGCAGTAGCAGCGGTGGCGGAGTGACAGCGGGCGATCCGAGTCACGGTGGATACCCGGCCTACCTCGATAATGCAGCCCAAGATAGCCTGCTCGACCCATGGGGAATGTACAACCGTGAATGCGTGAGCTATACAGCGTGGAAGGTAAAGCAAGCGTATGGCTATATGCCGTACTGGGGCGGACGAGGCAATGCCAATCAATGGCCCAGTAGTGCCCGTGCTGACAATATTGCGACTGGCAGTACGCCGCGTGCCCGTTCGGTTGCTATATGGAATGTCGGCTACTACGGACATGCAATGTGGGTTGAGTCTGTAAATAGTGATGGTTCCATATGGATTAGCCAATACAACTATGACTTTACAGGCCATTACAGCGAAATGCTTGTGAGTGCAAGCATGGCCGCAAACCTTACCTATATATATTTCAATTAAATATTTTGTCGCTTTTGAGTAAAAAAGCGGTTCAAAAAAGCGGTTCAAAAAATCCTCGCCAAAACAAAAAATCCATGTCTACATCAAC
>CAZNLV010000001.1:27604-38627 GCA_964574245.1 uncultured Candidatus Saccharibacteria bacterium | reverse complement strand
AAAAAAGCGGTTCAAAAAATCCTCGCCAAAACAAAAAATCCATGTCTACATCAACACGCCAACCCGAAGACAGTACTGAGGAACCATATTCTCTTGAGGCCGGTCATGAAGGGGCGGATTCGGTTAGTCGGCGTAGCAACAATCATGGTCTGCACTTGCTACCCAGCCTGATGGCTCGCGCCGTTCGACCCATTACCCGAGTATTGTCTGCTCATGTGCGGCATCATCAGTTCCCGCAAAGAGCGATAATTTTTTCGAGCGCTTTGTGCTTAGGCTCTGGGCTACTGATGACCGGTACGGTACTGCACAGGCCCGTGCTGGCCGCAGGGCTTTCAAACCACCAATACAATAAGCCGGTTATCATCCCATTTGTGCGGCCGGTTCGCGGCGATCTGAAGTATACATGGCAAGAAAATGTGGCGGGTACGTGGCAAAAACAAGAGCGTTGGGGATGAGTGACGGCGCTCATTTTTACCCCCAAAGATGTCTTGCCACCCGGGATGACACTGCACGCGCGCTTATCAGATCTGAGGCCTGTTATGGATATTGCTAGCAAAACGCCGGCGCAGCAAACAGTACTTGTAGCGATTCAAAAAGCACCGGGTTTGGCTGCGATGACGCCTGCTGCCAATGCGCGGGATGTCCATGTCGATACACGGCTCAGCATACAACTGCAAGCACCGAACAGAAACTTGCGCTGGTTTGAGCTCCAAAGCAGCGATATTCCACTGACCTCTACGAAACCGCAGGCTACGAACGACGAGGTTTTTAGCTGGAGTGTACGCGGGCAGCTTGAGCAGGGAAAGACGTACACGGCAGAAGTACTGGACCGCAATCAACCGTTAGGTGCTCAACATTTTGCGACATTTAGTTTCTCGACAGCAACAGAGCCCTTACCAAGCTCCGATGCTCGTATGCTACATCCGGGCGACCTCATAGTGGTGAACTTTGATCAGCCGATGGTTCAGTCTGCGGGTGTGCTCAAGTTTGCAATGCCCGGAGAAGGTGCTTGGGTTAGCGAAACGCAATACCGCTTTACTGTCGGCAGCGTCAAACCGGGCACGGCATACAGCTTTACGGTCGTAAAAGGTTCAAAAAGTAAGGCTGGGGGTTTCGTGGCGGCAGACAAAAGCTTCCCAGTAGAAACACCGGGGCATGTGACAGTCGTTGGTTCTCAGCCAAGCGGGGGACGGATGGCGTTGAACACAGCGGTAAAAATCACCTTTGACCAGCCGGTAGACAAGGCGAGTGCGCAGTCTGCCTTTAGCATTTCTCCAGCGACAAACGGCTCGTTTAGCTGGAGCGGCAATACTATGATCTTTACGCCCGCGGGCTATGGGTATCAGACAACCTATACCTACGCCATTGCGGCGGGAGTTACACCCATTTTTGGTCTGCCTGGAACGGCCTATAGCAACAGTTTCAGCACCGTATATGAGATTAGAAAACTAACTGTACCGTCCTATCGACAGGTATATTCACTGAGCTGTGAAGCGGCTTCTCTGAGGATGGCACTTGCGTATTATGGGGTAAATACGAGCGATGACGACATTTTGTCCAGAATCGGTTATGCGCCAAGGCCGCGGGATACCGCGACAAACACATGGCAAGATCCAAATGTTGAGTTTGTAGGGGAAGTCAATGGCAAGATGAATGTCACGGGGTGGGGTGTGTACGCAGGTCCTGTAGCCAAAGCAGCTCGGTCGTTTGGACGGAGCGCCGATGTTGTGTATGGTCCGTCGACCTCGACGGTTGCTTCCGCTATTTATGCCGGTCGCCCGGTGGTTGTCTGGGGGGTCATGGGTATGAGTGCCGTTGACGACAGCTGGAACACCACGACCAGTGGGGTTGTGCACGCGGCAAAAAACCAACATGTCCGGGTGGCATACGGTGTGGAAGGGTCACCAGATGCGCCAGTTGGATTTTACCTCATGGACCCAATACGAGGGAGCGTTTATATTTCTGCGGGTGCCCTGCAGGCGAGTATACTTGGTGGCGGTAACCAAGTGCTCATAGTGTACTAATGGCATATGAAGTGCGCTTGGCTAGCGGAAGGTTTTGTAGAGCCGAAAGAGGCAGTACCGCCATGGTTTGTATACAAAATCGATTGGATTGACGTGACTGATTTGTCTGCCGCCAAATCGCTTTTTGAAACTGGTCACACCGCCCAAATCTTGGCCTTTTACCACGTCTGTTACGCCGCCGAAATTAAAAAGTGTGCATCCCAGTTTCTGCGCTTCCTGGATAGCGGTCCAGATAACTGTGTAGGCTGGTGCAATTTTGCGAAAATCATCGCTTGACCCGGCAAAAACGTAGTGGGCTTGTTTGTCATAGACGACAAATAGTCCGCTGGCCGCGGGGCGGCCGTCTATGGTCGTGACTATCATAAACCCCTCGGTATCTGCGAGGGTTTTGAGGTAGGCGGCATAATAGCTTTTGTCAAAGATACCGAATCCATCACGACTGCCAGTCGTTTGCATGAGACTATAAAAGATGTCCAGTGGTGCGGCGCTTGGTTGGTAAAGGGTCGTTTTGGCGCCTGCGCGCTCAGCGAGTCGTACATTGTAGCGAGCATGTTTATGCAGGCCCATCCATATCTCGTCGCTGGGAGAGGTGATATCGAGCACCCACTCAGCCCGAGGTTGCAGGCTAGCCGTCCGTGCCATTTTGTCTGGGATAGGCTTTTTAACAGAGAGTGAGCTCACCTCATTGGCGTCAATGCGTACAAATACACAGTTGAACTTACGAGCGATGAGATGGAAGAATGCTTGGAGATCACGCACCAGTTTATCATCCCACTGTAAAGTGCTTGGGCCGTACGGGAGATACAAAAAACGTAAACTGCCCGGGGCAGTGTAGACGATACCTAGTCCACAGCCGTACAGTGCCTTTTGCTGATGGATAGTAAAGTAGACGACTTGTTTTCCGCTTTTTTCTTGCAGCCTTCCATACAAAGGCGCTTGTAAAAAAGAGATCGACTGCGGCATCAACTGAGCAATTTTTGTGCACGCACCAGTATACTCATTGGCGGAGCACTCTGTGATGCGGTACAAACTCATAGCAGTATTGTAACCGGTAAACAAACACCTGAAAAGCTGCATACATATGGCCTCCACATCAAAGTAGCATAATCTGTGTGTGGAAACTCTGTTTTTTTGCTGTAGTGCGGTATACTAAAAACCACATGCAGAATGCAAACAAAGAGGGTTGGTTTGGTTGGCTAACGTGGAGGCGTTTTGCTTTGGTGTGGGTGGGATTGGCTCTGTTTGCACTGGGGATGCTTGTCGGTGAAGGCAAACTTGGGCCTTACGGTAGATCGGCTTTTGCGCCTCGCACGAATCTCCCGAGCGCTATCAACTACAGCGAAGTTAATGATGTCTATAAAGCTCTACAGGAAAACTACTATGGTTCGCTATCGACTTCACAAGTACTCGATGGTCTCAAGCATGGCCTAGCGCAGAGCACTAAAGATCCGTATACGGAATATTTTACAGCCGCAGAAGGCAAGCAGTTCTCCAATGACCTGCAAGGAACCATCATCGGCGTAGGGGCTAAGCTCGAGCTCGATCAAGAGGGCAGTGTCGTTGTGGTAGCGCCGCTCAGTGGCTCTCCGGCGGAAGCGGCCGGGTTGCGCGCAAAAGACATTATACTGGCGATTGATGGCAAGTCGACGGCCGGCATGACGGCGACGCAGGCTGTGCTGAAAATACGCGGCGAAAAGGGCACCAAGGTTACACTGACTGTTTTACGTGATAAAAAAGACCAACTCGATATCACCATGACACGTGATGCCATTCATATTCCTTCGGTAGAATACAAAATCTTGGAGGGCAATATCGGGTATATGCGAGTGGGTCAGTTTAGCGACGATACCGATATGCTCGCCAGCCAAGGTGCACAGGTGTTTCAAGACAAGCATGTTGAAAAAGTTGTGCTCGATTTGCGCGATAATCCCGGTGGAGAAGTCTCAGCAGCCGTAGGGCTAGCCGGGCTCTGGCTGGATAATGGTGCTACCGTCGTACAACAGAAAAGAGGCGCGACGGTTATCGATACAAACCGTGTCAACGGCAGTAGCCAGCAGCTCAGGGGTGCTAAGACGGTCATACTCGTCAACGGCGGTTCGGCCTCTGCATCGGAAATTGTGGCGCTAGCGCTCCGTGATGAAGCTGGTGCGCGCATCATCGGTGAGCAGACGTATGGCAAAGGAGTGGTACAGCAGCTCATCCCATTTAGTGACGGGAGTTCCCTCAAAGTCACCATAGCAAAATGGTATTCGCCCAAAGGCACCAATATCGACAAAAAAGGCATAAAACCCGATCAAAGTGTCGCGCCTAGTGAGGACGACATAAAAGCAAAAAACGATGTCCAGCTCCAAGCTGCTCAAACGTGGTTGGGGCAGTAGACTTTTTGGGTCGAGGCTTGGCGGTTTGCGTCGCGAGCGTAAGAGGCGTATCATGAGTGAGATATAACGAGGGGAGTTGCAAGCGTGGCGGAGAAGCAAACGAAGTTTGTATTTGTTACAGGTGGTGTACTATCGGGGCTCGGTAAGGGCATAACGGCGGCCTCCATCGGTAACTTGCTCAAAGCCCGTGGTCTCTCTGTCAACCTCCAAAAATGCGATCCTTACCTCAATGTCGACGCCGGCATGCTTAATCCACGCGAGCACGGCGAGTGTTTTGTCACCAAAGACGGTGCCGAAACGGATCTCGACCTCGGACACTACGAGCGCTTCCTCGATCAAGAATTGACCCGTGAAAGCTCGCTCATGAGCGGCCGAGTGCTCCTCGGCGTGATTGAGTCTGAGCGGCATGGCAAATACGGCGGCAACACCGTGCAGATTATCCCGCATGTCACGAGGGCCATCCAAGAGCACATCATCAAAGCGGCCGGAGATTTTGATGTCCATATCGTAGAGATCGGGGGTACGGTCGGTGACTACGAGAGCCTATCTTTTCTAGAGGCAATCCGTGAACTCAGTATGCGCGTTGGGCGCCATAATTGTCTATTTGTACACGTAGTCTATATGCCGTATCTCGGCGCTAGTCACGAGTTCAAAAGCAAGCCTGCCCAAAACTCGGTGAGAGACCTCCGCGGCCTTGGTATTGCCCCCGACATCTTGGTTTGCAGGAGTGAAAAACAGGCTCCCGGCAGCGTCAAAGAAAAACTCAGCCTATTTACCGGCGTCCAGCCAGAAGCAATCGCTCTTTTGCCCAATGCCGAGAGCATTTATGAAGTGCCGCTCACGCTCGAAGATACCGGAATTGCCGATGTTATATGCGATCAGCTTGCACTCAATGTCTCAAAGCCGGATCTGCGCGATTGGCGAGGTGTGGTCGAGAGGGCACTCACGCGTCCGAAGCAAAATGTCACGGTTGGCGTGGTGGCAAAATATCTCGACAATGCCGATACGTATATGTCTGTTTTTGAAGCTATTCGGGCTGCCGCATGGGCAAATAGCGTTTCGGTCGACATACGTTGGATTGACGCGCCCAAGCTAGAAACGGCCACCGAGGATGAACTAGCCACTGCTCTGAGCGAGGTTGATGGAATCGTTGTGCCGGGCGGCTTTGGGTCGCGAGGGGTTGAAGGCAAGATCCGGGCTGCGCAGTACGCACTGACCAAAAAACTCCCCTACCTCGGACTCTGCTACGGGCTGCACATGATGGTGATTGCGGCTGCTCGACTACACGGCTACGACGATGCCAACACTACAGAGGTCAATCCGGATACTCCGGCACCCGTTATCGACACGATGAAAGAACAAAAAGGCAAGGAAAACACGGGCGGCACAATGCGACTCGGCAACTATGCCTGTCATTTTGAAAAGGCAAGTTTGGCAGCAAAGCTGTACGGCAAACAGGACATCCTAGAGCGGCATCGACACCGGTTTGAGGCAATGGGTAAATACGTGCCAGAGTATGAATCGTGGGGTATCCGTGCCAGCGGTATCAATCCTGACAACGGACTGGTCGAAGTGATTGAAGGCGTCGACCATCCGTTCCTCATGGCTAGCCAGTACCATCCAGAATTTACCTCTCGCCCCAATCGTCCACATCCCATGTTTACTGGTTTTATCGCTGCTTTGAAAGAGCGGGGAGCCGAGGAGCGCCGAGCCTAAAGGCTGAGATGCAGTAAAGGGTGCATCTGTTAGGCTAGGGTTCTGAGGTGAACTGTTGCGCTAAGTGCCAAACCAGCACCCAACAACCCCAAGCGTCTCCCTTGACTCCACTCGAGGTTCAACGTACCATAAGCTATATGGATAATTCTACAGGTACACCCCAAGCGGCAAAAAAAATTCTACTGGTGGAGGATGATGACGCACTGGCCGGGACGTATGCAGTCCGCCTAGAGGCCGAAGGTTTTTTGGTACGACGAGTCGCAAACGGCGAAGAGGCCCTATCAGTAGCGAGAGAATATGTGCCGGATCTCATTTTGCTAGACGCGATGATGCCCAAAATTAGCGGCTTTGATGTGCTCGATATACTGCGAAATACTCCAGAAACAGCAAATATGAAGATCGTTATGCTGACGGCTCTCAGTCAGGATAGCGATAAGCAACGTGCACAGAGTCTCGGCGTCAATGACTACATGGTCAAATCGCAAGTCGTCATGAGCGATGTCGTGGACCGCATACGCTATCATCTCGGCATGGCGTAGTCAGTAGCCATAAGAGATCAGTGCTTATGCGCGCACCGTACCAAAATAGAGATTACATAAATAATATAGAAAAACCAAAAAATGTCAGGCGAAAACGTAGGTACAGTACAAAGCGGTGACTTAGGCGCGTATCTCCGGTCGCTTGCGGCCGATGCTTTTTCTCCTGATCCGCACGTCAAATACTCCGCCCAGCGATTGCTGGACGGATATGTCACGTCCCATGGTCAGTATATTCGTGGCGTGGCAACCGCTGCGAGAAACGAAATAGGGAGGGACGGGTCAGTAGCCGTAGAGCTCAGTGAGGGCGAGGGGCGCACATCTGTTTTCACATTTGACGGTGACCCGACTCGGACTATTGATCCAGTTGATTTCGGCTTGCCGTCTCTCGCAGATGCGGCAGTATTGGGAGTGCTCCTGTACAGCGGGGATAAAGGTCAAGAAACTATCGAAGCGATTGTCGCCGAGAAACGAACAGCTGCTTTTGATGGCAGTCCGCTGCCGCCAAATCGATTCCATCTCCTTCGTCTCGAAAACTCAGCGGCAGCTGTCGAGGGGCCAAACGCCGTGCACGGAGTAGAAAAAGCGCATTGGGTGCAGCCTGGCAGTAGCAAGATTACAGCGGATTCCAGCTTACGACTGGCTGTGCTCAGTGGACAAGAAGGACAGACTGAGCTTCGTGTGGCGGCGAACGAAAATAGCGGCCGGCTGACACTACTCCGTGCCCAGCCCGCAACTGAGGAACGTAAAAAATCTCTTGCACTTTCACCGGCAGACCAAATAAGCCGGCTACGAAAAAAGGAAAGACGCCAGCGAGCCTCAGCGGCAAGTCTACTGGCGGCCGTAGTACTCCAGGGGATGGCTCTTGTTGGTCGTCCAAGTCAAAACCCCACGGCGCTAGAAGTGACAACGGCGACAGAGTTAGTAACCGAAGGTGATCAGCCAGCCATAGATGACGTGCCCCAAGCAGAAAGTTCTTTTGACACCGATACCTTGCGTCGCAGCCGAGAGGCCGTCGACGCGTATATGAAGGGGAATGTCGCAGCACTACACAATCAACAGCAGCGCTACGGATACAATACGAACTGGATAAAAGCCGATACCTTCGAGAAAATTCAAGCTGCGTCAGATTATGCCGAGTTGGAGGCGGTCTTTAATGGCGCTTTTTCGCGTCTGCATGTTTCGCTGAGCGTTTTTGGCCCGCATGAGGCATATCAAAGCAACGACCGGAACGATGCAAGAGACCTAGGTGAAATGGATCGCTCCATCATCCGCACCAAGTTAGGTTCAGCTGACCTAGAAAATGCAAAGCGCATGACTGTGGGTATAGCGCAGACGCTCGAAAGTTTTGACGAAAAAATGTTTACAGATGGTGAGATGAAACTCGTCTTTCAACTGACAAAAAACCTCAATACCATAGAGCCTCCGAAAGATAACGATGCTGAGAAAGTCACAAGAAAGGTCGATGGTCTCGCAAGACATACTGCAAGCCACGAAGCTGCAGTTATCGACCTCGATGTCGACTCCACATTTTCTCCTCCAGAACTGGTTGGTCACGAATTTGCCCATGTACGAGATTCTGCCGAGCGCGGCAAGCCGAGCGGTACTATTTCCTCTCTTAACCCAAGGAGCGGGGGGCAAATATATGTAGGTGCCTCATACCCTGCTTTTAGCACCAAGATCGATGGAGGCAGTGTATTCTCAAGCCAATATAGTCGGTACAACCCTCAAGAGGACTATGCGGAAGGTGCAGCCGCATGGCAAGGCCCGTCAGGCAGTGTAGAGCTGGACAGATCGCCGCGCGGTGAAAAGCTCATGTATGTCCTGTTTGATTTGGAGAGCCAGTATCCCGGTGCGACCGCAGCATTCCTGCAGAAACAGCAACCGCATGTGTACCGTGCCGATACAAAAGACAAACTGTGGTACGCACTGAATGCGACGGGATCAAGAGCTCAGGGGCATCAAAACACTTTGAACGGCGCACTCGGTACTTCACTCGCTCTCCTCTTCGGCACTTCATTCGCCGCGCGGCGTCAGAGACGCACGGGTACACGAAAATATTGACAAATGTACTAATCTGTGCTATCTTATATAAGTAAACGTTAAACTCAAAATAATACACAAATGTCAGAAATAGACCCCAACGATACTGCTCCTATGTTCACACGAGGCGAATCGGGTGAGCGTGGCGAATTAGGTGCAAACGAGCAAGCAGTTATCCGGCTTGTTGATCGGGTTGAACGTGGCATGGATGAGCTCGGTGAATACCCAACTAGAGCTGATAGATATGATGGTCTATGCAATGTTGTTCCAGATATGGTGGCACATTGCGTTCTGCTAGAGGAAGCCGAGGGTGTTCGTATCAAACAGGCAATTTTTCAGGTGGCTGATATACATGGCACTGCGATAGAGGATGAGAGAGCAGACCAAGCTCAAACAGATCTGTGGCGAAAGGCAACATTTCCGCATGGTTTTACTGTAGTTGCACTGCCGGATGCTCAGAATAACCCGGACTTCTTTTTGGTCTATCTGACTTTCGCGCAGTTTAGAGGTGAGAGCGGCAAGATTGGTTCGGTACGGGCAGAACGCGAGACTACATACCCAAACGATCATCCACTCGTAAACCAGCTCGTGGAAAAAGGATATGCGAGGTTGACGGATGCGGTGCTTCAGGATTACCTGCGCTTGACTACGAGCCATTCGTCTCCGGACTATATTCACAATGCTACGGTAGAAAATACGCTGCTGTCGACGCAGCCCCTACCGTTCGATCCGACGGGCTATAATGAATTGCCCGGAGGTCTGCTACCACCAGCCTTTCGACTTTCTCCAACCCTCGAAGCTAAGGTTACGAATTATGCTTGAAGCCACACAGTTTGGGAAAATATCAGACGTGGCCGCAGAAGCAACGAATCAGCGCGGGCCTCTGCCTTTTGACGCTACAGAGACTGGAGGGGTTAAGCCCTACGCTGTGATGCTACACGAGGGTTTGTCTGCCGCGGCTGGAGCGGGCTTTGATGTGCAAGCTTCTTTGCAGGCGACATATGGCAATATTCTCAGCGCGGATGAGTATAAAGACAAGGCCGAGCGAGTGACCGCAGTTGCTGCCTCTATGGCCGAAAGCATGCAGCTAGCGGGTTCATTTTTTGAAAAACCGTCTCGCTCTGTCTTATTGATCGCAATTGCTGATTCGTGGGACGAGAACGAGCAAAAAAGTATACATGCTACGCCGGAAGCAAGGGATCGTTTAGTGTCTGAACGCGAAATGCTCGTTGATTTTGCATGTATGTTGGGAGGCAAACACGCCGCCGAGGTAAGAGATATAGGAGATCATAGTACACATTTCTTGGACCGGTACATAGAGGCGGTTGACGAAAAAGATGACCGGGACCAAGAAGCTTTTCTGGAGAAGAAAACAGATACTCAATTGAGCAAAGAAGTGCAGGATATTTTGGCTCAATACGGTGCGGGTAGTTTTCTAGAGAGGCAACGATCTATGCTTGGTATACACCCACAGAATGAGCAGCCATTTGTTGTTCGTGTACTGAATATGGCCGACGATATTGACTTCCATGTCGCTCATGTACAGGAAAAACCGATTTTTCCCGATTGGCGTCCAGGCCACACCGAAGAAGAAAAGCAACAATATTTTGAAGAGAGCGATGCCGCGTCCGCAGTGCACGAAGCGAATAAAAGTGAGCGGCAACCATTCATTGATAACCTAGAACGGTACCGTGAGCTCTTCGGTAAAAAGCTTGGCGACCTGCCACCTGCCTTCTGTCATGTAAAAGAAGGTCAAGTGACAACTCTCTATCTCCGGGCAACACAAGGCAAGGCGATCTTGAAATATCACGGCACGGGCCGGTTGCCCAGTGATGAAATTGCGCGTGACGATGTCGAGTCTGTGCTGGCTATCATTCGTCATGAATATGCTCATACTCAGAAGCAACTTACCTTGGGCGTGCATTCACAAATAGGTATGTGTGCCGAAGAGAGAAAAGCCGAGCTAGTCTCTGGCAATCGGGGGGGGTATAACGACATCAAATATTTATTTCAGGATCTTATGCTTGCAACAGGCGTAGATATGTTGAAAGTGCTTGAGAACTCGCTGAAGGAAGACGACGCCGCGTCAGCTTTTGTGTTACAGGGTGCGCGGCAGATGGGTTTGCGTAATATATTGCTTTTGACCGCCTTGAAGCCATTGCCCTACGAAATGTATCCAGAGCATGCCAAGGCTTTTATTGATATGTCTAGACAAAAAAGGACAGGGGATAGGTCGTCGCTTGATTTGCCTATGCGAGAGACAATAGAGCGATTTGGTCTTGGGGAAGTCAGAGAACGTGTAGTGGCTTGGGTGGACAACATGCAG
>CAZNLV010000001.1:0-27504 GCA_964574245.1 uncultured Candidatus Saccharibacteria bacterium | reverse complement strand
CGAAATGTTTATTCGACGGTGACTTCGGTGCGGCGTACTGAGCGGCCGGAGAATGTGCGGACTTTGCGGCTGGACATCTTGACCGTACCATCTTTGGCGGCGTGAATGGTGAAATTGCGGCTCATGGTCGTGCCGACGCCTGCGCGCTTGGTTGCACCCACTTGGCGGACGATAACTTCACCGTTTTTGACTACTTGGCCGCCGAAGCGTTTGACGCCGAGGCGCTGGCCTTGGCTGTCGCGAGTATTTTTGCTGGTACCCCCAGCTTTGACATGTGACATACATTATTCTCCTTCGAGCGCGGCCATACCACTGGCGGCGCATTGCTGCGTTGCCGGCAGGTAGTCCTCGCTCACCGTACCTTGGTACGGCTCGCTGCGGGCTGCTGCGCGGCGCCTTGCACTGCATCCACCATTGGCATGGCCTAAACAGTGGAGGGTGACGCATTGATTTGTTAAAAATAGAGGTCAGAGGAGTAGTGCTCCAAACCTCAATCTTTGACAGATTATACGCTACATGACCCCTGAAAGTCAACGGGTGGGAGCGGGCTCGCTGCGGAGCAGGCGGACACCGGCGTAGACGAGGGGAGTAGTGAGCAGTGACATGGCGCAGCGGAGCAGCCAATACGGCAGCAGCAGTCCGAATATGAAGGATACATTGGCACCCAAACCGATCTCGAGGGCGTAAAAAGCGGCAGTCAGGAAGACGGCTGAATCGATGAACTGAGAAATGATGTTACTGGCATTGTTGCGGAACCAGAGCGCTCGGCGGTGCATGCGCTTTTTGAGCCGGGCAAAGATGGCGATGTCGAGAAATGCCGACGAGGCAAAAGCGATGATGCTGGCGACAGACATGCGGATAGAGTTATGAAAGATGGTATCGTAGGCAGATTCTGTGCTGAGGGACCGTGCCGAAGGTGTGAGGGCGGTCGCAAGTGTCGTAAAACAGATGAGCAGCACGATCACGAGCAGGCCGGACAGAACCATACTCCGGGCTCGATCACGCCCACGGACTTCTGTGACAACATCAGTAAGGGTAAAGAGCAGCGGCATTAGGAAAATGGCGACGCTGGCACGGAGTGTGTAGTCGCCGAGATGAGCGATGACAAAGGTTTTGGCGCCCATGAGCTCGGCAGCCATGATGCCAAATATGTAGAGTGCAACGACCAAATCCGCTGGTCGTATGAGATTTTTCACCTCTGTTAATTTCGCCATAAGTCTGTAGTGTACCTCACTTGCAGGTCAATGTCACGAGCTCGCGTCCAACAATCTGTCCCTCGCGGTGGTAGATGAGTGGAGTGTTCAAGGTATGTTGGTAGTGTGTTTTTTTGTATCCGAGTTGTTCGAGCTGATCGAGCACTGGCAGGTGGCGAAACGGATTTTTTGCGTACGCGCTCTGCCTGCCGAGGTGCCAAGCGGGGACGGCGATGCAGAGGCGGGTGCCGCGGGGCAGTTGTGGGTGAATGTTTTCGAGAAATTTTTTGACGATGGTATTTACTTGGCTGACGGTTTGTTCTAGCACCTCGCGGCTGGGCCTTTCGGTGAAGGGGCGGCCGAGATAGGCTTCGGAGGCAACGGCGAGAGTGTCGGCTGTCGGGGACTCGATGTTGAGGTCCCACTTGTGGGTGGTGGCGTCACCCGGGACAAGTTTGTAGTTTGTAGTTTGTAGTTTGTAGTGCTCGGATAGCCAGTCGAGGTTGGCGCGGGTATAGTCGATCATACGGGGCTCGAGGTCGGTCCCGTAGGCGTTGTATCCCATGAGCAGCGCCTCTTGGAGCACAACGCCGGTGCCGCAGAACGGGTCGAGAATGCACGTTTCTTGGCTCTTGGCTCTTTGCTCTTGGCTCGTATGAATCGTGCCGCAGGCGAGGTTCACGATGATTTGCGCGAGTTTTGGTGGCAGCATGCCGACGCGGGCGTCGCGTTTTGGCCGGCCGCGGTCACGCAGCGTGTAGCCATCTATATCTTGGACGGCGACGGTACGAGCGATGAGAGTTCTGGAGGGTGCCGCGAGTACGAGCAGCTCGGCACCGTTTTCTTCTGTCAGATGATTGTGAAACACTTGGGCTGTGCTGAGCACCGTCTCGGTACTGGGCACCAGTCGGACTGAGCCGTCGGAGCGACGAGCCCGAATACATTTTTTGAGTGTCAGCCCGACTGCATTGAGCTTGGCAGGGGACACATCGAAACCGATTGCCGATAATCCCAAGTGAAATTTGCCAGAGTTAGGCAGAACAAATGCGGTGGAACGGACGAGCTTTTGTAATTCTTTTTCCACTATTTTCCAGTTGGTCGACGGAATTTCTAGCAGTGTGGTCGCGAGCCGAGTACTACCTCCCAACCGCGTAAAGTCGATGGCTTCCGCGGGCAGAGACAGGCCAGCTACCTCGGCCGCAACGGCGTGCACAATCTCAGCACCATACAAGCTTTCCAGCTCTGCTATGCCGAGCTCTGGTTGTCGCCCCAGTACACACACTGACTGAATCATCTGCACCTAACTATACCGCAGATTGACAGAATACGAGAGAAAGACTACAACTAAGAACGTAATGGCTGAGACAAACACATTTGCCCAACTGTGCTCGGAAGTATTTGGGAAGAGCTATGGGCATGACGAAGAAATGCGGCTCAAACAATTGGTGGCAGAATATGGTGTTGCTTTTCGATCAATAGCAACCTATGGGGAGGTGCGAGGCGGGATTCGGTGTATGATGCGAGCACTAACCGGCGGCTTAGTACGCTTGGAAGATGATGATCGGACGGCAGTAGTCAGTTCGATGAGGGCCTTACAAGCGACCAATGGGTAGCGCTGCGGCGCACACGGTACCCACTCCATGTGCTCTGTTCTGACGACACCCTAAACATCAGTTTGGGAGGCGCAGAAGGGAGTGCGATTCTCAGCCGAGTCTTCGCGCTCGAGTCATTACTGAGCCTGACCGGAAAAGAAGTCTCCGTAGACACCCGAGAGGTCGTAGCAGCCGTGCGAGATGCTCTGGGTCTGAGCCAGCAGCACCCGTAAAGAGTAGCGTATACTAGGTGCTATATGACACACGGTTCGTATGTGCGGCGCAATTGGAAACTGATACTCAATATCGTGACGTGTGTGGCGCTGGCTGTATTAGCGTGGGCAATTCGTGATCAGTTCAAACAGACATTTCACAACCTCTTTAAGGTAAATGCGTGGGCGCTCTTACTGATGATACCGATTCAGTTTTGTAATTATGATGCGCAGACGCGTCTCTACCGGGGTTTATTTATGGCGGTTGGCAACAAGCTGGACTATTGGCGGCTATATCGTGCGGGCTTGGAGCTGAATTTCGTCAATCATGTTTTCCCCAGCGGCGGGGTGACGGGGATATCGTATTGGGGGCTGCGCATGAAAGATACGGGGATTACGGCTGCCAAGGCAACGGCCGTACATTTAACTAAACTCGTGTTACTTTTTTTGTCCTTTGAGATACTGGTGGTTTTTGGGGTGTTTGCCTTGGCTGTTCAGGGGCATATGAGCAGTATTATTCTGATGCTTGCTGCAGTGATTGCAACGGTGCTTGTTTTTTTGACAAGCGGGTTTATGTTTATCATCGGTAGCAAAGAGCGGATAGCCGGATTTTTTGGCTATCTGACAAATGGGCTGAATGCACTTGTGCGTGTTGTGCGGCCAAAATCTCACGGGGTGCTCGATACGGCCAAGGTACGAGCACTCTTTGAAGACCTGCATGAAAACTATATGGTAATGCGCCGGAACCCCCAACTTCTAAAGGGGCCGTTTCTATGGGCGCTCATGGCAAATATCTGGGAGGTGGTATCTATCTATATCGTATACGTTGCCTTTGGTGAGCTCGTCAATGTCGGCGCAGTTATTTTAGCGTATGCGGTGGCAAATTTTGCCGGTCTTGTCAGCGTGTTACCGGGTGGGGTGGGGGTATATGAAGGGCTGATGACCTTGACCCTTTCGGCTACCGGGGTGCCGAGCCGACTGAGTTTGCCGGTGACGGTTATGTACCGAGTGCTGAATACCGTTATCCAAATCCCGTTTGGTTGGTATTTTTATCATCAAACCATCAATCAGCCGCAGCAGGGTACGACGGTCGAGCCCATGTCCGTTGTCGACGACCTGAAACAGGAGAGGCAGTAGTGGAGTTTGCAGTACTTGGAGTCAGTGATTTTGTCGAAGCGGTAAACCAGACACTGGCGTTTAGCTATACACATGTTGCTGTCGAAGGAGAGTTGAGCAATTTTCGTATCAGCAAAAATAAATGGGTGTATTTTGATCTCAAGGACGAGTCGGCCACCCTGAAATGTTTTACGACCGTGTATGCGCTGCCTGGGCCGCTGGAGGATGGCATGATTGTGCGGGTTACGGGCAATCCTCGCTTGCACCCGCTGTATAACTTTAGTTTCCAAGTGCAATCTATTGTCCCTGTTGGCGAAGGCGCCCTCCGGAAGGCGGCTGATTTACTCGCCGCCAAATTGGAGGCAGAGGGACTATTTGATCCGACACGTAAGCGGTCGCTGCCGGTTGCTCCACGGCACATTGCACTCGTGACCGCAGGAGACTCGGCGGCCTACGCTGATTTTGTCAAGATTATCACTGCGCGGTGGGGTGGCGTGCAGATCGACCACTACAATGTACTCGTTCAGGGAGAGCATGCTCCGGGTGAAATTGTCGCTGCGTTACATGCGGCAGCTGAGACGGACGCGCCCGCGGAGGTGGTCGTGCTCATACGCGGTGGTGGTAGCGCTGAAGATCTGGCAGCGTGGAATGATGAGCGAGTGGTACGCGCCGTGGCTGCGAGCCGCGTACCAACACTGGTTGCAATCGGACACGAGGTAGATGTGTCGCTCGCCGAGCTAGCGGCCGATCGTCGGGCGAGTACCCCGAGCAATGCCGCCGAACTTATCGTGCCTGATCGTCATGAAGAGATGCGACATCTCGAGGTGCGGGTGCGACAGCTGAGCGAACAATTGAGACAGGTTATTGCAGCGCGACGCGCTCACAGTATGCTCTGGGCTGAACGGCTCGATGGTGCTCTGAGCGATCAGTACGCGCGGGCGCGCCAGTACGTACAAAATAGTATCCGCCTGTTTGCGGCCTATGATCCGGCGCGTCCACTCCATCAGGGTTATGCACTCGTGAGGTCACATGAAGGGGTGGTTATCAGTCGAGCAAAGAATCTGGAACAGGATGATATGATCGAGGTGCAGTTTACAGATGGATCAGTTGTGTCCCAGGTGAAAACTCTTAAAAGGCACAAGGAGCGTGAGGATGAATAAAAGCTTTATGCAGTTTGATTATACGGCGAAAACAACAGAGTTGGAGGGTATCCTCGCGCAGTTACAAGATGAGAATATTCAGCTGGATACAGCGCTTCGGCTACACAAAACCGGCACAAAACTGATCGCAGAGATCGAGGAATACCTTAAAGAAGCTGAAAACGAAGTCAATAAACAGCTCACGAAAGAGGTCTAGATGGAAATACTCTGGATTATTTTTTGTAGTTTTTTGCTGCTCTTTACGGTAGTACTATTTTTTGGTGCGCCGTATTTGCCGACTCTGCGGCCACAAATCCAGACTGCGTTTGAGCTGCTAGACATGAAGCCAGGTCAAACGCTCCTTGAGCTAGGCTGCGGTGACGGCAAAGTATTACTCGCGGCGGCACAAGCAGGCTACACGGTGATTGGGATCGAGCTTAATCCGGTGCTAGTGCTCATCGCTAGACTGCGGACGCGGAAATATCACGACCAAGTCCGGGTTATATGGGGGGATTTTTGGCGAACGCCTTGGCCGCAAAGCGACGGCGTGTTTGTATTTTTGCTCGATCGTTTTATGCCAAAACTGGAAGATAAGATGCGTGTCTACAAACGACCACTGGCAAGCGTAACCTTTAAGATCCCCGGTAAAACGGTGTTGCGCGAGCAAAACGGGGTTTTTCTATACAGGTTCTAGCTTGCGCGAAAGACATCGGGTGAGTTACCATGAGCAGTATGAAATATGTGTCCCGTGAAGAAGGCTCCGTGGCGACGATTGTCACCATGCTTTTGCTGGTGGTGCTACTGGCTGGATCGCTCGGCTTTGCAGGCTGGGCATACTCCAGTCGTCAAGACTATAAAAAAAACGTAGATTCAAAGGTTGAGGCCGCGGTAAAGGCCAATACGGCAGAAGTTCAAGCACAGGATGCTAAAGATTATGCAGAAGCCGCAAAAAGCCCCCTCAAGACATTTACGGGCCCTGAAGCATACGGCAGCCTACGTCTTGCGTACCCGAGGACTTGGAGCGGCTATTCGGCGGGCACCGAGAGCAATCCAGTCGATCTGTATTTTGGGCAGGATATGGTGCCTCCGGTCGAAAATGAAAAATCAATTTTTGCGTTCCGAGCGCAAGTCTTATCTACGCCATATAGTACTGCGCTCGCAACATACCAATCAGTGCAGCAGACAGGGAAGGTAACGGTTGCACCGTATAAATTACCAAAAACCCCAAGTGTCGTAGGAGTGCGTATCGACGGTCAGCTAACGGAAACAGTTCAGGGCAGTGTTGTTTTGCTGCCTCTCAGGGATAAAACGGTCAAGCTGTGGACGGAATCTCCGCAGTACCTCAACGATTTTAATAGTAGTATCCTGCCAAACGTCTCGTTCTCACCGTAGATCAGGAACGCCCGAGGGACTATGTGGTGCTTTTCACAGTATCTTGCTATGCAGCTGTCGATTATACTACCCCTAGCAGTAGATTAGTCAGGGATATGGGGGACAGAGTGCGGCAGAACCAAGGCATAAAAATGCTCAATGAACAGGAGCGACTGTTTGTTAGTCTAGCTGACGGCGTCAGTGCTACTTTGTTGCAGCTGGCACTCCTCAGCGAGCAGCCCTCAGGCTTGGACGAGCAAACACGAGCAAATGACGAGACGAATGCATGGCGGCACGTCCATGACTCTGCGCGCAGCTCTTTGCAGCTACTCGAGGGATATACCCTCGCGATGCGTCTGCAAGGAGGCTCGGCACAGCCAGAAATGGAGCCACTCGCAGTGCGGCAATTACTGTATGATACGCTCGCAGCGCTCGAACCGTTCGCGAAGCAATATTCTATCAAGCTTACGGTTGATGTCCCGGGGCATATTGAGCCCGTGGTGAGCGATAGGACAATTTTGCGCTCGGCCCTACTGAGTCTCGGGCAAGTATTTGTGGCAGCCCAATCGGAGGCGGAGGCGACAGAAACGACTATTCGGCTCGTGGCACATCGAGGTCGCTACGGGGTTGTGACGGGGTGGTATAGTCATGGTATGCAGCTCACGAGCGGCGCGCTGATGCGGGCGCGCAAGCTAGGGGGCTGGGCGCAGCAGCCATACAGTGAACTAGTAAGTGGCTCTGCGGCCGGGGTTTTTATCGCTGATAGCCTACTAGCGTCCGTTGCAAGCACGCTGCATGTGGCACGATATCATAATGCGATGGGGCTAGCCGTGACTTTGCCAGCATGCCGGCAGCTTCGGTTAGTATAGCTATGAATGTTTTTCTCATAGAACCCGACGCTATACTCGCAGGCCTATATGGGGGTGCGCTTTGCAGCGTGGGCCACGATGTGCTGACGCTCAAAACCGCACAAGCGGCCGTGAGCGCCGCGGAAGAGCGCATACCAGACGTCGTAGTGTTGGCCACTGAAATGGCTCGGCATAACGGCGTAGAATTTCTATATGAATTTAAAAGCTATACGGAGTGGCGCGATGTACCAGTGGTTTTGCTCGTGTCATCTCTCAACCACGATGTTGCCGAACAGCCTATCGTACAGGCAAGTCTGCTCGGGGGAGGATCGGTGCTCGTGAAGTCGCAAACATCGCTCCACGCATTGTGCCAAGCGGTTGCAGCCGCCAGTCGGGTTAAATCACCGTGAACAAGCGTCGTACACATGCGATCGTCCTTACCCGAACCGATTATGGAGAGGCCGATAGGATTCTTACGGTATTGACGCCAAACGCTGGCAAGCTTAGCCTGATGGCCAAGGGCGCTCGAAAGATCAAAAGTAAGCTTGCAGGCGGCATAGAGTTGTTCAGCACGAGTGAAATTGTATATATTCCCGGCAAGGGTTCTGTTGCGACACTCATTTCTTCGCGTCTTATACATCACTATGGTCGCATCGTGCGAGATATCTCCAGAACCATGTTAGGCTACGAGCTTATCAAGTTGCTCCATTCGGTCACGGAAGACGAGCCGGAGTCGGACTACTATGGACTACTCGAGAGCACTTTTTCCGTCCTAGACGATGAGAGCATATCTGTTGATTTCATTCGGATGTGGTTCAGTGCGCAGCTGCTGCGTCTAGCCGGTCATATACCAAACATGCAGACGGACACTTCGGGCGCCAAGCTCGATGCCGATGAGAAGTACGAATTTGACTACGATGCCACAGCCTTCCGCGCACGCCAAGACGGCACGTTTGATGCAAAAACAATCAAGTTTCTCCGGCTCGTTTTTGGCGCGAGCTTGCCGCACGCCACTGCGCGGATAGATGATAGCGAGCGCTTAGCCCGACATATCGCGCCGCTCGTCCAAACACTCCGACAGCTTCACCTTCGCGCCTAAACACAGCCAGCATGTTCCGCACGTCTTCCAACGCTCTCGGCTCCTTCATTTTTTTATGCTAGCGCACAATTTAAGAACGTGCGAGTGGATTTTATAGAGGGGGGATAGTATGATGAGGTGTATGAACGAGCAGGAGAATGAGGCGAAGACACCAGAGGTAAAGATGGCACATGAAGTGAAGCTGGAAGATATTGTCTCGCTTTGTAAGCGGCGGGGTTTTATATTTCAGGGCAGCGATGTGTACGGCGGGCTGGCGGGGACATGGGACTATGGGCCGCTTGGTGTTGAGCTGAAGCGCAATATTATGGCCCTGTGGTGGAAGATGTTTGTGAGCGACCGCGACGACATGTACGGCGTGGACGCGGCCATACTGATGAACCAAAAAGTCTGGCAGGCGAGCGGGCATGTCGATACGTTTACCGATCCGCTGGTTGAGTGCTCAAATTGCAAAGGCCGTTTCCGCGCTGACAAGCTCGACGATCCGGATCGCTGCCCGACCTGCGGGCAAAAAGGGACGTTTGGCGAAGCTCGTGCGTTTAACATGATGTTCAAAACCAACGTTGGGCCAGTAGAAAATGATGCGTCAGTATCGTACCTGCGACCGGAAACGGCGCAGGGGATTTTTACCAATTTCAAGAACGTGGTCGATACGATCTATCCCGATGTGCCGTTTGGTGTGGCACAGCAGGGCAAGGCTTTTCGCAACGAAATTAGCCCGCGTGATTTTGTGTTTCGCTCCCGCGAGTTTGAGCAGATGGAGATCGAGTATTTTGTGCATCCGGACAAATGGGAGGAACGTTTTGAACACTGGGTAGAACAGTGCAAAAACTGGTTTACCGCGCTCGGCCTGCCAGAGGGAAGCGTGCACGAGCTGGAGGTGCCCGAGAACGACCGCGCGCACTACAGTAAGCGCACCATAGACTTTGAGTTTGATTATCCGATTGGGCGCGAAGAGTTGATGGGACTAGCGTACCGCGGCGATTTTGACCTCGGCAATATTCAGCGGCTGAGCGGCAAGAGCATGGAGTATCGTCCGAAAGATGGCAGTGCGTCGTATGTTCCGCATGTGATAGAACCGAGTTTCGGCGTCGAGCGCGCCGTCATGGCCGTACTGTGTAGTAGCTACTGGCATGACAGCGAAAATGACCGCGTGGTGCTACGGCTGCCGTACGAACTCGCACCGGTAAAGGTTGCAGTGTGTCCACTAGCAAAGAACAACCCTGAACTCGTCGCCAAAGCCCGCGAGATTTACACGAAACTCAAGAAAGAAATAGGCGTGGTACTCTGGATAGACAGCGGTAATATAGGGAAAAACTACCGCAAAATGGACGAAATCGGCGTCCCGTACGTCGTAACCGTAGATTTCGACACGCTCTGGGGCGACACCAAAGACACCGTCACCGTCCGCTCCCGCGATACCACAGAGCAACAACGCCACAATGTCATGAACTTACTGGCTCTGCTCGGAAGCGCAAAATGACCGCGCCGGTTGGCTTTTTTAGCAATCTCGAGATCGTACGCGCCCTAGAAGAATATGAAATCCCCGGATGGGAAGAAAAAGGTGCTCGGCACATTTTTACTACCATCCGTGCAGAGCGATTGACCCCTGATTCTAGCGCTACAGTTTTATTGATTGGTGAAAAGTATGAAAAATTTTACATCTTATACAGCGAGGATTTTATTGACACACTGGCTACTGCGATGCTAGGGATTGAACACTTTTTCCCCTGCAAGGTGTTAAGATGGGTGCGCCCCAAGAAAACAATAAGACTCTTGGATTTACAAATCGCAGAGTATTATATGCAGCAAAGTGAGAAAAAAATGCCGAATGGGCACCTTGGGTGATTGAAGATGGGAACGGCTTTATGCTACTCGCTGAAGTTGAACCTACGGACGATAATATGTGTTATTGGGTAACCCGCGCAAAATAGGAGGAGATCATGGGTTCGTTAATAGAGATAAATGATACGCTTCGGATTACGAAAAATCAGGGCTTTCCGGCTGAACTCGATATTGAGACACACTTGCAAAAACCGTATACCCTCGCTGATGTCGAGGGTAGGGTGTTTGAGTTTAAGGCAAAAGAAAAGATTAGACTATACCAGCAGCCACCCGTGCGAAATTTTCTGGTGGAAGACCTGAATGGCGAGTGGCTGTACTGGGGACTTTGCTATGTGCTCGAAGTGCATCATGACTATGTCACTGGAGTAACGAGCGGTAAGTACAAAATTGTTCGACTGAATACTCCTAGGGAAATGAGACAGCACTTTGAACTAACTCACTTTACAAATCCTGAGCACAACTACTTTACAGCAAAAACATTATAATTTTTTATTGCAATATATTATAATGCATGATAGGATCAAGGTATGAAATTTGAAGCGACGCAGACGATTATACGGGTGGGAACGAGCGATGCGGTGACCATACCGGCAAAAGACCTCAAAGCTATGGGGGCGAAGACTGGTGATAAACTGCACCTTCAGTATTCGCTGGTGCGTGAAACACCTAGCGACACGCTAGCTGATGATTACGTAGCGTTCAAAGAGCAGTACGGCGAGACTCTCAAAAACCTGGCAGGACGATGACGCTGTATCTTACGGTTGAAGAGATTTTGCGGCTGCATTTTATGGTGGTTGAGGGCTATGGCGGATCGCACGGAGTAAGGAATGAAGGGAGACTGGCATCACTTGAGTCTGCCCCAAAACAAGAAGCATTTGGCGTTGAGCAGTACCGAACACTACACGAAAAAGCAGCGGTGTACATGCGAAATGTCATTGGCGACCATCCGTTTGCCGACGGTAATAAGCGCACTGGGGTGACGATTGCGGGTATATTTCTTATGCGTAATGGAGTGAAACTAACAGCGACGCCGAAAGAGCTAGAAGATTTTGCGGTGCGGGTGGCGGTGGAGTATTTGAGCGTAGAGAACATTGCGCGGTGGTTTGAAGAGCATTCAGCGCTTGCTAGTCAGTGATGACAGGTAGTGAGTCAATGGGGGTGTCGAGCGCGGAGGCGAGGCGGTCGAGTTGCTGGAATTTGCCGTATTTTATGAGTGCGCCGTCGTGCGAGTAGAGACGGTAGTAGTATTCAAAATGCCTGAGCTCGCCACTAAAAGTGCGGGCCGTGGTAGGTTCGTCTATTCGGCGGATGTACCAGCCGGCCGGCTCTGTAGCTAAAATTCGTTTGAGTTTTGCATAGTGGTTGAATGCCATGTCAGCGATTATACTATGACTATGCGTGACGCCGTTTTTGAACTCCTCGGTGAGCTAGAGATTCCGTACCGGCTGGAAGAGCACGATGCGGTCTTTACGGTGGCGGAGAGCAGCCTGAAACTGCCCGAGAAAGTACCCGTAAAAACACTGCTCATCACCGATGGGCGCACAGAGCGAGTGTGGATGGTGGCGATGCGGGGGTTGCAGCGACTGGATATGAAAAGCCTTGCGCGCGAACTCAGCGCCAAAAAGCTGCAATTTGTGCGTCCAGAGCTGGTCGAGGGGCTGGTGGGAGTTCGTCCGGGAAGCGTCAGTATCTTCGGTCTGCTTCACCCGGGGTCCAAAGACATGCTTGTTTTGTTCGACGAGTCACTCATGGGGGAGCCAGAACTCGGCTTCCACCCAAATGACAACACGGCCACCGTATTTCTCGCGCCGCGCGACATCATGAGAGTCATAATCGCCACCGGCCACGAGTGTCGTATACTGGCACTGTGACACAGCACCATACCATTCATCTCAAAGGCTACCTGATGCTTGTGGTGGCGGCAGTTTTGTATAGTACGTACGGGGTATGGTCACGGCTGATGGGCGATACATTCCCGCCGCTGTATCAGGCATGGACCCGAGGGGTTCTCATCGTGGCGATGATGCTTCCGTATCTGCTGTGGACGCGCAGTATACGTAGAATTGACCGCAAAGATTGGAAGTTTTTTGCAGTATATTTGCTCCTCACGGCTTGTACGCAGGCGCCACTCTACTACGCGTTCAACAACGCGCCGATTGGCACCGTGCAGCTTATTTTTTATGCAACACTAGTAATAACGACATACATTTTCGCAAAATTTTACGTCGGTGAGATGATTACTCGCATAAAAATGCTGGCAATGGCGGTTGCGTTTGTCGGCCTGACATACGTATTTGGTACGTCCGCGCTGATCTTTGCGCCGCTGGGTTTAGCGCTCGCGGCGAGCAATGGTTTTGCCAGCGGCGGGGAAATGGCGAGCACAAAACGCCTACCAGAGAAGTATTCGTCGGCTCTTGTAGCGTGGTATGGCTGGGTGTTTATTGTGCCCACGCATTTCGTACTTTCCCTTATTTTTGAAAAGCAGGTGCCACTGCAGCTTGATGCGGCATGGGGGTGGCTGACTATATACGCTATCGTTAACATGGCTGCGTTTTGGCTCGGCCTCATCGGTTATCGACTTGTCGAGGCAAGCATCGCGAGTCTGATCGGTTTGACGGAAATCATATGGGCACTTGTCTTCGGGGCCGTGCTCTTTGGAGAGCATATTACTGCGTCTCTTGCACTTGGCGGTTTGCTCATAGTGACTGCGGGGATGTTGCCGGACATAGCGAATCTGCTCCGTCGACCCAAGCCCCAATAGGCCGGTACGTTTCATGGTGCTCGAGGCTAGTCAATGTATCTAGGGGGAGACGAGGGCTATTTGCCAAAGAGCTTGTCTTTGAGCCCCGAGAGGGAATCGCCGAGGTTGGCGAAAGCTCCTTTGGCGTCAGCGAGATCCAGCTTGCCGTCACCATTGCCGTCGGCCTTGGCCTTGAGCTCGTCGAGTTTGGGGAGTTGGTCGGCGTAGGTTTTTTTGAGATCTTCGAGATCGGCGCTTGTCAGCTTGCCGTCACCATTGCCGTCGGCCTTGGCCTTGAGGTCATCGAGTAGGTTCATACGAGTAATCCCTTCGTTACGTTTAGTGATTTGTACTATATGCTCACCCTAGGAAAAGAACTGTGAGCTGGATCACAGATGTGGCCCGGCACTACCGCGCTTTACGCTGACGCGCGCAGCGGGTACTATAACGGGTATGCAGCAGACTCAAAACGATCAAACACAAACCTACTTGGCGCTACTCAACACGTATCCATCGCCGCACAATGGTCAGCCTATGGTGCTGCGTGCTCTCGATGATCATACGTGGGATGTTTTTTTTGATACCTCAAGAGGGCTACGCTCGACACCCATCTCGTATCTTTTTAGTTTTGTAACCGTGGGGGTGTTTTTTGCGCACGCAGAGGCGTGCGGCCGAGCGCTCGGACATGCTGTAGAGACTACGGTTGTTGTACCGCCCGATGATGAGGGCATGAGGCAACCGGGTTTATTGCACTGCGGACAATTACGGCTACAGTACGGCACAGTAGAAGCCGACTCTGAGCTCGAAACGGCAATACGGTTTCGGCAGACATCACGCAGAAAATACCACGCTGGGCTGACTGGAAACGAAAAAGCTGCCGCGTCTACGCTCGCTACCCCGCACGGTTTGACCGCCACATTTCTAGAGGAAGCTCAAGCTCATCAGGCCGTGTGGCTCAACCAGCGAGCAGTATTTGATGATATGTTTAACATCGAGGTTAGGGAGGAGCTACTGCACTGGCTGCGTTTCAACCAGAGGGAAAAGAGTGAAAAACGGGACGGTCTAGCCTACGACTGTATGGAACTACGCGGAGGGATGCTGAAATTTGTCTGTGATCATTATCGGTTTCTGCGCTGGCCAGTAGTGGCACCGCTGCTCAAAGAATATTACCTCAGAACGATGCAGGACAAAAGTAGTGTCGGCTACGTGCGGTCCGCTTTTTCTACGCCCCAAGACGCGTATACTATTGGGCGATACATCACTGAGCTATGGCTGCTCCTCAGCCGGGAAAGGGCGTATATGCATCCGTTTGGGACAATCGTTTCAAACGAACAGGCCCATGCGGATTTTGTGCGGCTGGCCGGGATTGAGACAGAGGAGAGAGGCGCGGCGTATGTGGTCTTCGTATTTCGCGCTGGTCGATCAGATGTGCCGGTTCGGAGCGAGCGCTTAATGCCAGCAACACATCTGAGCAAGGAGGCAGTACATGTTTGAAAAGCTTTACATTGGCCTCGTTGCACTGCTCGATAATATCATTTGGACGATAGATGTTGGACCGAGCGTGCACAAATTTTTCCTCGCACCGCAACTCGGCAATTTCCGTGTGTGGCTCGGGCACATCAAAGCGGTGCGGTTGTACCGTTTTGCTGCGCGACGAGTTCCGGCGTACCGAGATTACGTGTCAAAAAACCCTCACCACGGGCCGATTGTCAGCATGAAATCGGCTTCGCTCGGTGACGTGCCTGAAATGGACAAAGCCACCTATATCAAACAGTATAATCTGCTCGATAAAGTGATCGATGGGGAACTGCCGACTGCCGGGGTGATGTTTGACGAGTCGTCAGGCAGCAGTGGCAAGCCGACCAGCTGGGTGCGAGGCAAAAAAGAACGGCGGATGACAAGACGGATTATGCAAGTTTCGTTTCAGCATCTCATCGGTGAGGGCAAACCGATAATCCTCAATACCTTTTCTATGGGTGCATGGGCGACAGGTTTCAACACCAGCTCGTGTTTGCTAGAAGTGGGCCGAGTGAAATCAATTGGGCCAGACAAAGTGAAAGTTGTCGATACGCTCCTTGAGCTCGGCTCCGATTTTGAATACGTTATACTTGGATACCCACCATTTCTACGGCTCCTTACAGAAGAAACTTCGCTTGACTGGAGCCAGTACAAAATTAGTGCAGTGTACGGCGGCGAAGGAATGAGTGAATCGATGCGGGAATATTTGCTCGGTTATTATAGCCGCGTTGTTGGATCGTACGGTGCGTCAGATTTAGAGATAAATGTCGCGCATGAGTCTGATTTTACGATTGCGCTCAGAAAAGCACTCTGCGACGACAGTGCGCTCCGTGACGATGTTCTGCAATTCAACAAAGGCATTGTGCCGATGGTTTTTCAGTACAACCCCTATGACTATCTTTTTGAAACCAACAAAAAGGGTGAGTTGCTCGTGACAATCTGTCGTTTGTACAATCTCAGCCCCCGTATACGCTACAACATTCATGATCTCGGTCATGCTATCGATTTTTATCGACTGAAAGAAATCCTGCAACGACACAAGCGCGGTGACATACTCGCGCTCGTTGAGCTTGATTTCGGCGTGCTTTTTTACTATGGCCGCAGCGATCTTTCGGTGGACTATAACGGTGCGGTTGTCGGCCCAGAAGAGGTGCGGCAAATCATAGAAAACAACGACAAGTTTCGCAGCAAGGTCAATACATTTCGGTTGATTAGCTATGAAGACAGTGGATCACGAAAACACCTCCTGATCGCCATAGAAGCGCAGTCCCGCGAGACCCTTTCATCCAGCCAGGCTGACACATTACTCGCGTTGATCGTCAGTGAGCTGCAGGCAAACAACCTAGACTTTGCCTCTGCGCACCGCACATCGCAGTTGAAACCAGAAATTCAGGTCTACCCGTACGCTAGTGGCATATTTGATGCCGAACACGCTAAGCTCAAAAATGATTATATATGGAATATCGACAGTGAAAGAGCCAAGCGGGAAAGGATTATCCGGTGACGACTTCGTTTGATGACCGTGAAAATCTCGTGCGGCTAGCTCGGCGACATACTATGCCGGTTTTTGTCTATTCGAGCGATATGCTCGCTGAACGTGCAAAAAAGTTACTCGATATTGCTATGCCGTATGGCTATATATCCAGATACGCAGTCAAAGCGAACAATCATCCGAAAGTTATCCGGCTGTTTCATAGTATAGGGCTTCATTTTGATGCCAGCTCGAGCTATGAGGCCACTGAACTGCTTGAGCTTGGTGTTGAGGGGGACACAGTCAGCCTTTCGAGCCAACAACCGGCGCATAACTTAGAAGATTTGCTGCAAGCGGGTGTGCGCTACGTGGCTACATCACTGCATCAGCTCGAACTGTTTTTGCAGGTGTCCAATCGGCCACGTGCGGTAGGACTGCGAGTCAATCCGGGGCTGGGCGCAGGACACAACAACCGCACGACGACAGGAGGAGCAAATAGTAGCTTTGGCCTGTGGAGCGCGTATGTGCCTCAGGCGCTAGAGCTGGCTCAAAAAAATGGAGTAAAAATCGATAGGTTGCATGTGCACATCGGCTCTGGCGCCGACCCTAACATGTGGAGCAAAATGATTGACACCGCACTTGAGATTGCCGCTACCATGCCGGATGTCACCAGCATCGATATGGGCGGGGGCTTCAAGATTCACCGCTACGGCGATGAGCATGAGACCGACATGAGAGAGGTCGCGGTGAAATTTTCGGCAGCTTTACAGGGGTTTGCAGAAAAGACGGGGCGAAAACTACACTGTGAGATTGAGCCCGGTACGTGGCTCGTCGGCCACGCCGGAGTGCTCCTTGCCGAGGTAGTTGACATAGTCGATACCGGCGCGGACGGCCATACGTTTCTAAGGCTCAATACGGGTATGAATGATATTGCGAGGCCAGGGATGTACGGCGCCCAACACGAGATCGAGGTGCTGAGTGATATCTCTGAGACGAGTGAGTATGTCGTCGTGGGGCATAACTGCGAAACAGGGGATATCCTCACGCCAATGCCCGGCGACCCCGAAGGTATCGAACCGCGCACGCTCAGGCGAGCCACAATAGGTGATGTCGTTATGATACGAGACGTGGGGGCGTATTGTCGCACGATGAGCCATAAAGGGTACAATAGTTATCCAAGTGCCGGCGAAGTTTTTGTCTCAGAACGTCACTAGACTTCGATAGCAGCCCCAGAGCGATCATCTATATGCTTTCGTCCCTATCTGGCACCGTCGCAAATAGAGTTTTGATAATTCGTCCCCTCAGTTACAATATAATGTAATGACAAGGGCGAGCTTAGGAGATAACTAAAGCCGCCGTAAAGACTTCATAGGAGATACTATGCCTCGTATCAAAGCCAAGGGACCAGCACAATCCCCCAATCGACCACTACAGAGACTCACGCTCTTTTTCTTTAATCGTCCCCGTCTGACGGCAGGGATTGCGCTCGCAATTGCGTTGTTCGGCGTGCTGAGCTATACGACACTATTGAGACGCGAAGGGTTCCCGCCCATCAATATCCCCTATGCGATTGGCCAAGGAACGTATTTTGGTAAAGATGCAGCCACAATCGACCGTGAAGTTGCCGGTCCGCTCAGCGATTTTCTCCTCAAGCAGCCAGATGTAAAGACAGTGCAGACCACCAGTCTAGCCAATTTCATCTCATTTTACGTGCAGTTTGAGGAAAAAGCAGATGCTGTTACGCAGAGCAAAGACCTCCTCGCGAAAGTAGCGACGCAGCATGTGCTGCCGGACTCTGCTAGCATCAAACTTGAACCGGCGCGGTTTGGTTTCACCGAGAGGGGCGATGATGCGGTTGTGTCATTTTTTGCACCGAAGCAGCCTAGGGTGAGCGAGACGGCGCTCATACGAAAAGCGCAAGATGCTGCGGCCTACATCAAAAACCAGCGACTGAGCCTAGTCAAAGATGCTTCAATCATCAGCCCAGTGCAACAAGCGACAATAATCGGCGAGGGTACGCCCGAGCAGTCTCAGACAAAGTTTGAGAGATACGGCGAGAGAGAAGGGGGCAAAACGGTCTTTTATGGCTCTGTGCCGATCGGGGTGAGCATCATCAAAGGCGGCGATGTGGTTACATTTGGCGACCAGCTCGCAAAGGCTATCAAGACTTACAATGAAACCCAAGGCAAGGGTGAATACGCACTGCGTTTGAGCGCGAGCTATGCGCCGAGTATCCGTCAGCAGATTTCTGAGCTGCAAAAGACATTGCTCGAAGGCTTACTCGCCGTGCTGATCATCGGTTCTATCGTCATTGCCGTGCGCGCTTCTTTGCTCATCGTCATATCAATGATCACCGTATTGCTCGCGACGCTGGGGCTGCTGGAGCTGATCGGGTACACGCTGAACACCATTACATTGTTCTCGCTCGTACTGGCGCTGTCACTGATCGTCGACGACACCATTATTATGGTTGAGGCACTCGACGCTCAGCGCAAGCGGAAAAAGAACGGTAATGACATCGTCGGGACATCGGTCGGTAAGGTGGGAAGGGCGATGATTGCCGCGACCTCCACAGCGGCACTGAGCTTTGCGCCGTTGCTTTTCGTAGGTGGTATATTGGGCGGATTTATTCGTGCCATCCCGGTAACGATCATCTCTGCACTGGTCATAAGCCTCGTTGTTGCGCTACTCTTTATCCCGTTTTTTGCACGATTTATCATGCTGGGACGCAAACATGTGGGTACGCATGCTGAACATGAGGTGGCCGCGGACTTTGAGGCGACCGTGGCGCGCAAACTTTCGGCCCCAATGCTGTGGGCACGTCATAGTAAGAAAAAACTCGCTGTGGCCGGCCTAGCCGCACTACTCATCAGCTTGATCTTTATCGGCACGGGTGGGTATATGTTCCAAAAAGTGAAATTCAATATATTTCCGCCCTCTAAAGACACCAACCAGCTCGTGATGAATATGCAGTTTCCAGCTGGCACTGATATAGCTCAGGCCGAGGCTGTGAGCGACCGTGCATATCGTACGCTGAGTGAAGTGCTCGGTAAAGACTTTCGATATGGGGCGAACTATGGTGCAGCAAATGCACAATCTGCACAGTACTTTATAGAGCTGACGGACTATAATGACCGAAAAACGACAGCTCCGGAGTACATAGAGCAACTCGACAAGCGATTTGCCAATTTCTCTGGGGTGCAAATCAGTGTCCGCAGTATGGATGCAGGACCTCCGGCGTCTGATTTTACAGCACGGATACTCCCGGGTAAAAATCGGGCTGGCGCAGAAAAACTGGCGGCCGATGTCGTAGGGTTTCTCAAGCGGGCGGATATACAACGAGCAGATGGCAGCAAGGTCAACATGCGGACGGTGAGTGTCGATAACACCGATGCGTACACGCGTGCTGACGGCGATACATACATCGGCGTGACGGCCGTGTTTGCAGACACAGATACTACGGCTCTCGTGACGCTCACAAAAGATGCTGTCGAAAAAGAATTTACACATAGCAAAGTCGCCTCCTACGGCCTCAGCAAGGACGCGCTCTCATTTGATTTCGGGCAGGAAGACGAAAACCAAGACAGCTTCAAGACACTTGCTATCGCATTTCCGCTCGTGCTGCTGGCCATCTATGTTGTGCTCGCACTGCAATTCCGCAGCTTCTTACAGCCGCTCCTCATCTTTATGGCGATACCGTTTAGCCTCTTTGGTATTACGCTCGGTTTGTGGCTGACCAATAATCCCTTTAGTTTCTTTGCGATGCTCGGTTTCTTTGCGCTCATCGGTCTCAGTATCAAAAATACAATTTTGCTGACAGATTACGCCAACCAAGCTCGTCGCGCGGGTATGAACCCCGTCGATGCGGCTCACGAGGCTCTGGCTGAGCGTTTCCGACCATTGGTCGCAACCAGCCTGACGGCAGTAGTCTCCCTGATACCCCTCGCGCTCTCAAGCCCGTTTTGGCAGGGACTTGCGGTGGTGCTGATCTTTGGGCTACTGAGCAGCACGCTCATGGTTGTCACAGTCTTCCCGTACTACTATTTGGCAGGAGAATTTTTGCGCGGTTTGACGAGACGACTGTTTCGGAGACTTTTTCGTCGGACGCGTAAACGGGCGGCATAGGCATGGCAAATGAGAACAGTTTTGGATCGGTGTTGAGGCGTATTTTGAGTGGTAAGCCCGCTTTTACACCGCAGTCTGCGCACAAGGCGGGCGACCATAGCGACGCCGAGCATGGGGAGGTCAGTACCGAATATTTTCAGGCTCCTGGTCGCAAGGTTTATCCCGATGTGCGTATCGTAAAGACTGAGTTTCATCACAGCGGTGATCACGCGGAAGTATGGGTGGAGATAGAAAATTTATCTCATTTTGATGTGGAACTCGGTACAATCAGCGCTTTTGGTATGACAACCCAGCTCAATACCCGCCTGCAGCCTCACGGCGGCAAGCAGTATCGTATCTATACCGGCCATGTTTTTTCTGCAGAGCCTCGCGGTTGGGTTGAGCTGATATATAAATTGCTTGGCAACGGCGACTATTTCATGCATCCGCACCAGATTATGTCTCGACGAGAGTCGGATGGACATTGGGTTATCGGGGAACTCCGCGCTCATCCAGAGCGTATCAACGACATCTAGGGTTATCCCCGCACAAGTATCTTTCGTCCTAGGTGTTTTTGACGTGTACGAATACATAAAAAAGTGCTACAGTTGAGCCATAAAGAGGAGGGACCATGTCCGAACACAAGACAAAAGCAACCAAGGTAGATACAACAGATTACAGTGCAATAACATCTGACGCGCGGGTGCTTGCCGAGCGTGACAAAAACGCCCATCCCGGATTTTTTCTACGAGGCGCCAACTGGATTCTTTCACGCTTTTTCCTGACACGTCACAAATATCAAAACTGGACTGCCGGACGCCGGATCATTGTCGGTTGGCTACTCTGGCTGGTCCTCTTGCCCATCATCCCATTAGCTGTCATCATCATGTGGTACATACGTGACCCCGAAGGCTTCAAAAAAAGCCCTTGGGCAAAAGCACTTATCGCCCTCGCCGTCCTATGGACAGGTTATTTTGGCATGGTGGCAACCAACCCATCGCAAGCTGATGTCAACGGCAAATATTCACCCATTCAGACCGCACCAAACGGCGAGACAGTAGGCAAGATAGATGCGACCAACACTGCTTCAGAATCCGCCAAGGAGAAGGTGGCTAGTCAAAAGGAAAGCAAAGACAGCAACGGCCGCAAATTTGAGAACTGTACTGAGGCATTTAACGCCGGCGTATTCAATATCAAACGCTCCAATGCGAGCTACCAGCCAAAGCTTGACCGTGACAGCGACGGCATAGCCTGCGAGAAATAACTCTATGGATATAAAACAAGCGATACTCGATCAGCTCTCTGGCGCCGCAGCGGAAAAAATCGGCGCCCAAAACGGTCTCGACGGCGCAAAAACTAACTCAGCAATGGATTCGGCGCTGACCGCTATCCTCAGTGGTTTACAGCAAGAAGCGACCAGCAAAAAGAGAGCGAATAAGCTCGATACAGCAGTTGCAGCCGATCATGACGGTTCGATTTTGGAGGATCTTGTCGGAGCGGTCGGGAGCGACACGACAAAACTAGACGGCGCGAAAATTCTCGGCCATATCTTCGGGAGCAAAAGCGGCGAGGTGGCTGATGAGGTAGCGAAAGATTCAGGTGTGAGCACGTCAGCGGCGGGTGATATTTTGACGACGCTGGCACCCATAGTACTCGGCCAGCTCGGTAAATCCAAAAAGTCTGGCGGTCTTGATGCCGGTGGCCTCATCAATATACTGCTCGGTCAAAAATCAGGGCAGGGCGACGGTGGTTTAGGTGACATAGTTTCCGGCATGGCAGGCAAAAAGAACGCCGGATTAATGGCTCTATTGTTCGGACTATTCAAAATGTTTTTTGGCAAAAAAAGCTAAGTTCACCTAGGATCGAACAATCCTCTCTGGTGACTTCACTTCATTTCATGTATGCCCTCGTTCATAACAAAACACCAACGTTTTACTGCTAGTTATACTGCAGTTCCTCGTACAGTGATACTCATGTGTGGCTATGGCGGGAAAATTTGGCAGACTAAGCGTTTGGTGCGCGTTCTGACTAGAGCCGGATACACTGTTGAAGTTTTTGAATTTAGTACGAATGTGCTCAAAAGTGGCAATTCTGATGATCTACTCAAACTAGCAGATGAAATGGTTTTCACGGCAGAAAAAATACGAAAGCAGGGCAAGAAGGAGCCTATACTTATAGGTATGATCCTCGGAGCGCTTCTGGCGCTAAACATTTTACGCAGAAGCACAAACTTCCATACGGGGATAGGCATCACCGGAGGTGACATTGTGACCGTGGCAAAAAAATTTATACCCCGAGAAGTGGCCGCAGTCTCCTAGTGCTTTGAGCCATAGATGGAATGAAGTAAATATATATACTGAGCCGAAAACACTTCAAGACAAACGGCTTTTCTTTATACTGCCTACACACGATGGGCTTATAGACCCTTGTCCTGTACGTGATGAAATTGCACTTCAGCAGCTAGCAGGTAACAATTTTCAGCTACTCGAAAGAAAATATTTGCCTCATGTCACCGCAATAATCATGAAAACCGTTTTATTTCCGAAAAGAATTTTAACGTACATTACTCAGGTGCAGCACGATATCACAACAGACGACATCGCAACAGCGGTGGTACAATAATCGTCATGGATACAAACACACCATCACCTGAGCAAGACCTACAAAAAGAAATAGACGGATACACTGAAACCGATGTGTTCGCGTGGGCAAATAACCTCGTGCAGTATAAAGACGAGCTCAAAGTTGAGCTATTTTTTATCTCTAAAAACTACGTTTTGTACAAAACAGCCTTAGCCGAAGGACTCAAAAAGCAGCTCGAACCAATATTTGTTGACGAAGTTCTCGACTATATACTCGAAGGGGCTGAAAAAGGCCTGATCGTCCGGGGTTTTGAAGATGCCGAGGCGGAGACAGGGGTTTTGCAGCGCACGCAGGTCTACAAGGTCGAAAAGCTCCGCGAGACGCTTGGTTGGTTGAAAACACAGGAACGTGAAGTCGTGCTCTTCAAGGACGACGAGCATGATATCAACCACATGAAAGGCGTTCTCGCACGGGTGTCACACCCCGAGATGGACAAGCCTTTTTATCTAGCAAAAGTGCTCCCAAAAAGCCAAGTCATGAAAGGCAAGCAGGGGTGGATGCTGCGGAGCGACAAGTTTATCCCCTTTGATGCTGAGGCGGCGCTGCGACTACCGACCGACCCCCAGATGCTCGTGCTCGACCAAGATCTCTACGTTTTCAATCAGTCCAAGCTCAAAACGCTATTTGGCTACGATGCCAAAGAGGCGGCCATCGCCGAGAGCAAGGTGCGTGAGATTATGGAGACGTATGGGCTCAGTTTCCCTGAGGGTGTCGGCATGAATGCGCTACTCAAAGGCAAAAAACAGTTGATCCAGAAACTGCAAAAGCTCGAAGTGGGCAAGGTGACGCAAGAAAAAGCGCTTGAATATGCCGAAGACATGGACTTAGAGCTTATGCCGGATGACCAAGGCAAGATCATCATCCTAGATGAAAAAAGCCTGACCACTTTTGTCAACATCATCAATGAAGACTATTGGGAGTCCCCGCTCACCGGTGAGCGCTACGAAATTATCAAAAAGCGGCCGCTCAAAATCAAAGACGAAGAAGCGAGTGAGTAAGAGGCGGCCAGATTTGTCTGTGTTTGTAGCCAGCCTATCTCCACGAGCGGGAGCATACCACATCCATACCAATGATGTTGATCTCAGATGAAGCCTTCGACGCGTACTCTGACGTCACCGACATTGATCCGATCTACCGCTCTGCAACCAGTATGTTCCGGTGCCCAAAATGCGACAGCCTGTGGGTTTACTGGGATGGCATAGACAAGAATCCTACGCTCTATACTCTGCGGGTCGCGGGATAATTGTCAAAAAATCTATGACATTTTGTCATACAGTACCGTGACAACAACACGAGTGATACCGGCATACTACCCACAAAGACAAGCTTGCATCATAACGTTATTGCATCATATTTTTCCTCATACTGAACTCCACTGACTCCTTCCAGATTACCAATATTGCAAATTAAATTGTCCGGCCGTACAATTTAAAAATATGGCAAAAAACGCACAGACGAGTGCTCTGGTGGACGAGATATTGCGGCTGGCCCTAGCAGGATCTTTGGTAGGGGCGATGGTGCTTGCTCCAAAAGCACTTATCGGTCTCGCAAAACCGATGAGCAAAGCATTCGACCTGCTTGACAAACGAGAAAAGGAGCGGGAAATCGCGAGAGTACTTGCGTATATGAAAAGTAAAAAGCTGCTGGCTGAGAATTATCAGAATGGACTAGAGATCACCACTCTTGGGCGACTCCGTCTCAAGAGACTCGATTACGAAAAACTTACCATTCCCGTGCCAAATGTTTGGGATGGCCAGTGGCGACTGGTCATGTTCGATATACCTGAGCACATGCATAAGTCGCGTAGGGATTTTACCGCGAAACTTAGCTTGCTAGGCTACAAATATTTGCAACAAAGCGTGTGGATCCATCCTTTTGAGTCGCGAAGGGAAGTGTCCGTCGTAACTGAAAGGTTAGAAATTAGTCGGTTTGTTACCTATATCGTGACGGCGCACATCGACCATGAATCGATACTCATCGATCGTTTTAAAACTGCATTCACCCCTGTATAAAATAAATTGTCCGGCCGGACAATTTAAAATGGAGAGAAAACTACAATAGAAGCAGGGTTGTGGGGGTAGAGGAGTGGGGTATACTGGGGTTACTAACGGGGCATGGGTTGGTCGTGGCGGACATGGAACGATGTAGACGCATAGCGTAGGAGGAGCGACAGGGATGAAGCAGTTACAGGCAATGCAGTTACTGATGGAGGGCAGGTCGGTTTTTTTGACAGGTGCGCCGGGCGCTGGGAAGACTTACGTCCTAAACCAGTTCATACGTCTCGCCAAAAAACGAGGTAAAAATGTCGCGGTGACGGCCAGTACAGGTATAGCCGCAACGCATATTGGTGGTACGACTATCCACAGCTGGTCAGGGCTGGGCATAAAAGACGTGCTGAGCGAATACGACCTAAGCAAACTTACAAGCTCTAATAAACTCATAAAGCGCTACAATGCCACCGACGTGCTTGTTATCGACGAGGTTTCGATGCTCCACGGCTTTCGGCTGGATATGGTGAATGCTCTTGCAAAAGCCCTCCGGCGGTCAGACAAGCCTTTTGGTGGCATGCAAGTGGTGCTGGTCGGGGATCTTTTCCAGCTGCCACCGGTAACGCGGGGGGCCGCTGCAGCGGATTTCGTCTATATGTCGGCCGCTTGGGCGGAATTAAACCTTGTCATCTGCTATTTGACTGAGCAACACCGTCAAAACAGCGGTGACTCGCTACTTAACTTGCTTGGGGCGATGCGGCGGGGTGACCTACATGAAGTGCACGAGGCGAGTCTCGCAGAGCGGCTCGAGCAGTACCCTAGTGAAGGCGTGGCTGTGACGAGATTGTATGCACACAATGTCGATGTCGACCGGATCAATCAGGCGCACTTACAAGCTCTAGGCGAAAAACCACGTCAGTACCAGATGCGGAGCGGCGGTGCGGCGCCGAAGATTGAACAGCTGATAAAAAGCGTGCTGGCACCTAAGACGCTAGAGCTCAAACAGGGCGCCGAAGTGATGTTTGTGGCCAATGATTTTACCAAAGGTTTTGTCAACGGCACCCGGGGCAGGGTACTGGATTTTGACGACGCCACACCTATCGTTGTGCTGACTTCTGGCAAGGAAGTGCGCGTGGAACCACATAGCTGGAGTCTAGAAGAGGATGGCCGCGTCTGTGCTGAGGTGAGCCAGCTGCCGCTGCGCCTCGCGTGGGCCATCACTATACATAAAAGCCAAGGCATGAGCCTCGACGCGGCCGAAATAGACCTTAGCCGCAGTTTTACGCCGGGCATGGGGTATGTGGCTCTGAGCCGCGTACGAAGCATGGACGGTATATACCTGCGAGGAGTTAATCGTATGGCGCTCGCCATGCACCCTCAAGTGTATGAGTTTGATGGACATTTGCAGCAGGCGTCGAGTGCCCTAGGTGAAATCACACCTGATTTTACAGAGGTGGCGGAGACCGATGACGTGAAACAGCCTGTTGACGAAGGGCTGCTGCAAGCGCTCAAAAAATGGCGCACCGCCGAAGCGGCCAAGCAAAAAATCCCGCCCTACATGGTTGCCCACGACACCATGCTCGCTGAACTCGCCGCTCGCCGTCCCCAGACCGAGCAGGCGCTCCTTGGCATAAAAGGCATGGGCAAAATGAAACTCAAAAAATACGCTGCGTCTCTCCTGAAAATATTGGCAGATTAAACATCAAAGCTTTGTATATGAATGAACCGTACTTCGATATGAGATAGCACTTATGAAACTCGGGAGAAACCCGTCAAGGTGTAGCGTAGCTTGAGGGGGTGGGCTCTTTGGATTGGGGGTTCCTCCGTCAAAAGAGCGGGAGGAACGACTCCACTCCGTCGAGAACCCTCAGTCGTATGTGATTCAGGCTGTACGAGTATTTTTCTCGCAGGGCCGTATCTGATATCTCTCCACTCTGTTGTATACTAAAAGTCTATGAGTGAACAACAGAGACAGGGGAAAAAGGCGTGGTGGCGGAAGAAAAAAGGTGCGCCGGCGCCTGCAAAGCCAAAGAGCAACTACGCGTTTATCGATAGCCAAAATCTCAATCTCGGCGTCCAAAACAGCGGGTGGAAGATGGACTGGCGGAAGTTTCGCGAGTGGTTAAAGAGCGAGTATAACGTCGAAAAGGCGTTCATGTTTATCGGCTATATGTCAGAAAATGAAGCGCTATACGAACAAATGTACGCGCATGGATTTTTGGTCGTACTGAAACCAACACTAGAGATAAAACCGCGGCCAGCTCCGGCTGATCAACTTTCGGTAAGTGCCCAATACTCTGTGGGCGACAAAGACAAGCGGGGTGAAAAACACGGACCAAAAACAGAGGTGGAGGAAAAATCTCAAGTGAAAGGCAATATCGATGCCGATCTCGTGCTCTATGCCATGAAAGAGTTGCCGAACTACGACAAAGCCATCATCGTCAGTGGTGACGGCGACTTTTTTAGCCTTATTGAGTACCTAGCGCAGCAGGAAAAGTTGTCGAAGGTACTGACGCCAAACTGGCGCTACTCGACCCTGCTCAAAGACTTTGCACCGTATATCGAAGATATCAAAACATACCGGCGTGAGCTTTCGTACCGCGACTTCAGACGAGGCAAAAATGGTCA